>DATFQU010000370.1:0-5527 GCA_035264005.1 Candidatus Acidiferrales bacterium | reverse complement strand
AAAACTCGCGCCCTCGGCGCCGACGAAGTCATCGTCCACACCCGCCAGCAAATTAACGCCGAAGTGAAACGCATCACCAACAAGCGCGGCGTCGACGTCGTCTTCGAACACGTCGGCGAAGCCACCTGGCCGCAAAGCGTCGCCTCGCTTGCCGTCGGCGGACGCCTCGTCACCTGCGGAGCCACCACCGGCTACGAAGCGAAAATCGATCTCCGCTTCCTCTTCAGCCGTCAGTTGTCGCTTCTCGGCTCTTACATGGGCAGCAAAGCCGAACTTTTCCCCGTCCTCGACCTCGTCGCCCACAAAAAACTCCATCCCGTCCTCGACCAAGTTTTCCCCCTCGCCGAAGCCGCCTCCGCGCACCGCCACCTGGAAGACCGCGCCCAATTCGGAAAAATCGTCCTGAAAGTTTAGGATTGTCATTCCGAGCGAGTCCCGGTCGTTGTTAACCGGGACGACGAGGAACCTGCTGTTTCTTTTGTCGTTTGTAGCGGCGGGTTTACCCCGCCAGCCTTTGCACTTGAGATTTAACGCTGTCATTCCGAGTGAGGATGCGACGAGCATCCGACGAGGAACCTGCTGTGGTTTTTCGGGTGCCCCATCCTTCGCGCCCTTTGCGAAGGGTGGGATGACTCGCCGCTTTGCGTGGCACGTGGCACAGGCTCTTAGCCTGTGTGCCTAACACAGCGCCGACCTTCAGGTCGGCTCCGTGGTTTTTCAGGGGGTCGGAGCTTCAGCTCCGACAGAACAGCGCTTCGAGCCGTTCTTCCTTTTGCGCTTCTTCACCCGCGCAAGGTAGTCGTATCACGCGTCTTGACACCCCTCCCAATCTGTACTATCCTGTACGTACAGTCTCGTAACTACGTTCATGCAATTCACCTGGGATGAATCGAAGAATCGCAGCAACCGTGCCAAGCACAAAGTCAGCTTCGAGACCGCCATTCGCGTCTTCGACGATCCTCACGCCATCAGCCGCCCTGAGCGTATCGAAGACGCCGAGGAACGTTGGCAGACATTAGGCTCGGTCGGCGGAATCGTCATTCTGCTCGTGGCGCACACTTATTTCGAAACCAGTGGAGAGGAATGGATTCGCATCATCTCAGCGCGCAAAGCAACGCCCCATGAAAGGAAAATCTATGAAGAAGGCCTCTAAGAAACTCTCGAAAGAACTCCGCGCCCTCGCCGTTCTGCCCGACGCGAAGATCGATCTTTCCGACATCCCCGAATCGCGCGACTGGACAGGCGCGCTTGTCGGCAAATTCTACCGTCCCATCAAGAAGTCCGTCACCGTGCGCCTCGACGCCGACGTCCTCGCCTGGCTCAAATCCCGCGGCAAAGGCTATCAGACGCGCATCAACCGCCTCCTCCGCGCCGCCATGGAAAACCACCCCCACCGCCACGCCCGCTCCCGCCGTCCGTAGCGACGCCGTTGTTGTTTTGCTGTTGCCTTCGTAGCGGCGGGTTTACCCCGCCATGTCTTGCTTGCCGCGCCGTTCGTAGGCGCGGGGCTTGCCCTGCCCGCGACTCTACGGAGTCGCGTTCCTAGTCGCACGTTGTCATTCCGAACCGGCCGACTTAGCTAAATAGAGTCGGGCCGTATGAGGAATCTGCTGCTGTTTTTCAGGAGGGCACGGCTTCAGCCGTGCCGAAACGCAGTTCCGAATGTCTCTTTCCTTTTGCGCTTCTTCACCCGCGCAAGGTGGTCATTCGCAACTTATCGGATGCTTTTCTCACGTACGCGCTGGGATTTACAGTTGCGCAAAACGCTAAACATGAAGTGCGCTAATATTCGGGTATGACACCGCTACGCCAAGAAGTAGTCCAGCGCCTTCTCCTTGCGAAATCTATTCTCGCCCCTCACCGATCGGTACCGTGGGGCGAACCAGACGATCACAGTATCGCGATTCAAGTCTTGGCTTCTCACGATGCTGCTGATTTGGTCTTGGCAGCAACAGCTGACCATCAAGGCAAACTGACGAAGGCGTCAGGAAAGGCGCCGTCTATGGTTGATTGTTTGAACCTAATCACGGTTAAACAACGTGGCGGAGAGAAGCCGTCAACATACTTCCGTGATTTGAATGAGGTCAGGGATAGTCTGAAGCATGTAGGCATCCTGCCCAACAAAAGGCAATGGGGGCAGGTTGGGCGGGACACATACCAAAAGCTTTCCCATCTCTGCTCCGTTTGCATTGGCTTGTCTCTCGATGAGATTGATGAATCGGCACTGCTGCGCGATGAGGAAGTACGTGCTCACTTCAGCTCTGCACGGGACGCGGCAGGAGCGGGACAATACAAACAAGCGTTAGAAGAGATAGGAAAGGCGCTTTCTGTTCTGCTTGATGCGAACGCTTCGCTCAGTGACATTTATGTAGGGGAGGCTAAAGCAGAACATGCGATCAAACTATCAGGTCTCGGCGTGCCTGCCAACGATTTCCTCAGACTGCAGGAGTTCCTGCCGAAAGTGACGCGTCTCGGTGACGGCCCGTTCAGCATCATGTGGAAGCAAAGCGAATTTGGGCATCCGGGTAACTGGCACGAAGACGCTGCACGGTTCTGTCTTGAGACGTTCTTGCAGATCGCGCCTCGAATCCAAGACGCAAAATGGATTCCTGGCGCTGTCGAACTCTGGTACTTGTATGAATACAAAGTGACAGCAAGAGAGGACAACGTTGAAATTTGGGAAGAAGTCCAACTGCTTCTTGGTGTCGACGATGACGATACTGAGAAGACGAAGCAAAAGGTCGGTCAGTTACAGAGCGGAGAGTCAAGGATATTTAGAGCATCTCATCAACCTCTCGTTTCTCAGTGGCACGACGACCTGACGAAACAGTCTCTTACCATCGTCGAACTACGGGATCATTGGGATATTGGCAGCGTCCTGTTTGGAGGTCCGTCTCGACGATTTGTGGAGCGCGACAAGGTGACAATATCGTGCGTCCCCAGCGGTCTTGCGCTCAAACATTCCCCGGATCTGGTCGAGATTCCGTGGAAGTCGGATGACGAAACAACCGAGGAACAATCGTAGCGTCCAACCGTTGCCATCAGAACAAGTTTGTCACCCACCTTTTCTTGGTCGTCACGCCTGCCGACTCGACCTACGCCGATTTTCCTTGACTTTTAGTTAACTCTATGGTACACAGTATCTTCGGCTGGATACTCCAGCCGAAGGAGAAAAGGGTGGGAAGAGAAGGGAGTCAGGCCGCGGCGACGCGGCTTTTTGTTTTCACCTCATGGAACTAGCAGCCATCGGCGAAATCCTACAACTCCTGTGCGAGGTGTTGGTTGGCTGGTTGTTTGATCGCCGCGGGAGCAAACCATGAGCGCCGTCAATTTCTAATCGAGTTTCTATGGGAAATTAGAACATGACGCAACTTGCACAAAACAAAGTATCGCACTCATTTCTAATCGAGTTTTTTCGCGCTTTTTTCCGCTCCAACGTTCATTTCCGAACACTCGCGTTTCGCGGGCCATTCGCACGCGCTAATCGGACACAAAGCACTCTTAGCGTCAGTCAGACCGGAACGCCAATCCAGCCTTATGCGACAGAATTCCAACCACTTAACATGATCCAGCCGAATAAAATTCTAATCGGTACACAAAACACAAGTCCCGACGAACTAACTTGCACAAAACAAATCACATCACATTTTCTAATCGGGACTAAAAACGGCTTTTTCTGTTTCTCGCGCCAACTCTTCGCCTCCAGCCCGGCACAATCCACCCTCCGTCGGCAACAGAATCTCGATTACCCTGCGATTGCAGATTGTCCATTCCTATTCGCGCTGCCTTGTGCGCGATGTGGTCCTGTTCATCGTTCTCCCGCTGCAGACTCGGCGAAAGCGCTTCGCTTGTCAGTCCGCGCAGCATCCTCAGTTGTTAATGAACGCCTTTCGATGTTCTTTCCTCTTGCGCGCTTCACCCGCGCAAGGTCTTCAAGCGCACACGCCCGATTATTAGAATTTCCCTTAACCCGCGCAAAATCAGCCGCTTCAAAATTTCTAATCGATAATTTTCACGCACTTTTCAGGACGCCGATGCGTTCCATCTCTCGCGTCTTGCCAGCCGCAGCTCATCGTGCGAAAATGTTGTGTACGGCACAGGAGACTTGCTGATGGCGACGCAACTGGCAAAAGGCGTCACGCTGGAAACGCCCGAAGAAGCCACAAATTTCCTCAAGAAGGAAGGCATTCTCTTCGCGCAACTCGACCGCCTGGTCAACTGGGCGCGCCGCAGCTCCATCTGGCCCATGTCCTTCGGACTCGCCTGCTGCGCCATCGAAATGATGTGCTTCGCCGCGTCTCGCTTCGACGTGGCCCGCTTCGGCGCCGAAGTTTTTCGCGGCTCCCCGCGCCAGTCCGACCTGATGATTATCGCCGGACGCGTTTCGCAAAAAATGGCGCCAGTCATCAAGCAGCTCTACGACCAGATGCCCGAACCCAAATGGGTGATTTCCATGGGCGTCTGCGCCACTTCCGGCGGCGTGTTCAACAACTACGCCATCGTGCAGGGCGTCAACCAGGTCATTCCCGTGGACGTTTATGTTCCCGGCTGCCCGCCGCGTCCTGAAATGCTGCTCTACGCGCTGCTTCAGCTCCAGAGAAAAATCGATGGCGAGCGCGGCAGCTTCCTAGAAGCCATCAACACCGGAAAGAATCGCAACCCCGGCCTGCCTGCCAACTAAACAAAAAAACATGCAATTGGTGAACGACACTCTGCCAAACGGAGGCGGTGGAGGGTTACGCGCAGGATTCGATTTTGTTTGTGCACAGCGGATGGTTACGCGCAGGGATCGGATTTTTTGGGCGGCGCGGGAAGTTCGAAAACTTCGGCGGCGCCGCCGGACCATTTCACTTTGCGTCCGGGATCCATTTGCTCTCGGCGAACGTAGCCCATGCCGATCACCGCGCCGAATTTCGGAGAGCGCGCCGCGCCCGTCACAAATCCAATTTCCGCGCCGTGTTCAGCGGAATTTTCAGCGCCGTGTTCTGGGAGATTTTTCGTGGCGCGTTCCGCACGATTTTCCGCGGCGTGCTCAGCAGAATTTTCCGCGGCGTGCTCCACGGAGTTTTCGGCGGACGGGGCGAACAGCGGTTCGCCCACACGCGGAATTGCGTCATCAGAAAATCGCAGCATCACGCGGCGGCGCTGAATTTGTCCGCGCGAACGCACGCGCTCAACAATTTCCTGTCCAGTGTAACAGCCTTTCGTGTAACTGATGTGCGTCGCTTCGAGCGCCGCCTGGTGCGGGATTTGATTCTCGTCGAAGTCAACGCCGTACCACGCGACGCCTTCTTCGAGGCGCAGAATGTTCAGCGCTTCATATCCGACTGGTCCTCCGCCGCGTTTTGTCACCGCGTCGAGCAGCAAAGTCCACAGCGCGGTCAGATTTTCGCGCGAAGTCAGAAATTCCGCGCCGGGAGTTTCTGCTGTTGAAGTTCGAATGACGCGACAGGAAATTCCGGCGATTGTGCTTTCAGCGTGCGCGAATTCTTCGAGCGAATTCAAATCAAGTCCGCACAATTCGCGA
>DATFQU010000369.1:0-6421 GCA_035264005.1 Candidatus Acidiferrales bacterium | reverse complement strand
TTTCATTCGCGCTCCATTGATCGAGCAAACCGGCGCAAACGTGGAAGTGCTCGCCGAGCGCGAAGGGAAGCCCATCCTGGTGCGTCAAGGCAAAGTGATGGCGTCTACTTTTCATCCCGAACTGACGAACGACACGATCGTCCACGAACAGTTTGTGAAATTGGCAAGCTCTGGCAGCCGCACCGCAAAAAAGTAGCAAACTGCGCGAACTCATCGCGCATTCATCACATGCCCGCTACAAGTAACGGAACCTCTGTTTTATTTGATATAAAACAATCTGGGAATCATCGCTAGGTTAGAAGCGCAGTGTTGTTGCGTTATTTTCACAGGCAAAGTTTCGATGACTGAGCCACGTCTTACTTCTTGCCCGATCGGAGGTTGAACATGGGCGCGCTTTGGCAGGACATTCGATACGGGTTGCGAATGCTGGCGAAGGCGCCAGGCTTTACTGTTGTCGCAGTTCTCACGCTTGCGCTGGGCATCGGCGCGAACACTGCGATTTTCAGCGTGGTGCAAGGCGTGCTGCTTGCGTCGCTGCCCTATCGCCAGGCGGACCGGCTGGTTCTTGTCGCGGAGAGCAATGAGCGCTTCCCGGAAGATGCGATTTCCTATCCGAATTTTCTAGATTGGCAGCGCAGTGCTCATTCATTCGAGCAAATGGCCGCGCTCATGGGAAATCAGGGCTTTGACCTGACCGCTCCGGGAGCGCCTGCGCATCTCAACGGGCAGAAAGTTTCCGCAGGATTCTTCAACACGATAGGCGCAACGCTGGCCCTAGGCCGCGATTTTTCCGCGGAAGAAGACCGGCAAGGCGGGTCGCCAGTCGTCATCATCAGCAATCGTTTGTGGAGAGAACGCTTCGACGCCAGTCCACGGATTCTCGGCAAGTCCGTAACGCTTGATGGGATTGCGCACGCGATCGTTGGAGTTACGCCAACGGGATTCCGTTCGCTGATCAATCATCAAGACGTGTTCGTGCCGATCGGGCAGGGGAGTCCGTTGATTCTGGAGGCGCGCGGAAGCCATGACGACATCGTTGCAATTGCGCGCCTAAATGCTGGCGTGAGTATTGGAGAAGCGCGGGCGGAGATGAACGCGATTCAGAATCATTTGGACGAACTTTATCCTGATGCGAACCGCGGCACAGGAGCGACTGTGCGGCCGTTTCAGCAAGTTCTGGTTGAGCGCGTGAGCGGCACGCTGCTACTGCTACTGAGCGCGGTGGGATTAGTGCTGCTGATTGCGTGCGCAAATGTCGCGAATCTCTTGCTGGCGCGCTCGGCGGCGCGCTCACGTGAGTTTGCGATTCGGCTGGCGTTAGGCGCGGGCCGCGCGCGCATCGTGCGCCAGTTGGTTACCGAGAGCGTTCTGCTTGCGCTCGCCGGTGGAACTTGCGGTCTGCTGCTTGCGAAATGGAGTCTCGGGCTTGTCGTCGCCGCGATGGCGGACAGCGTGCCGCGCGCGCAAACCATCGGCCTGAACGCTTATGTTCTATCGTTTACGTTGGGAATTTCGCTAATGGTAGGAGTTCTGTTTGGCCTCGCGCCCGCGCTGAAAAGCTCGAGGGCTGATCTGCAAGCTTCACTCAAAGATGGCGGCCGCGGTTACACCGCTGCGCATCATCGAGCTCAAAGCACGCTGGTGATTGTGCAAATGGCGCTGGCGCTGATGCTGCTGGTTGGCGCAGGCCTGCTCTTCCGCACCATCCGCCAATTGTGGAATACCAATCCCGGCTTTGACACGCAGAACATCGTTGCGTTCAACGTGGGACTTTCGCCTTCGATCACAAAAACAGGAGCGAACGTGCGAACTGGCTTCCAGCAGTTGCTGGCACGCATTCGCGCGATTCCCGGTGTTGAAGGCGCGGACATTACTATGAGCGTTCCGCTCACCGGCAACGACAACGACGCCCCCTTCTGGATCAATTCGCAAAAACCGGTGTCAGTTCAAAACGCGCCGCGCATGATGGTATTCAACACGGGACCGGACTTTATTCGCACGATGGGCATACCGTTGTTGCGCGGGCGCTTTTTCACGGCGGACGACACGACAAAATCTCCGTGCGTGGGAGTGATCGACAGCGATTTTGCAGATATGTATTTCAAAGGGAAAAATCCAATTGGGCAAACTCTCACTTATGGATGGAATCCGCCGTGGGGCCCGTGCTCAATTGTTGGCGTGGTGGGCCACGTCAAGCATTTTGGATTGGACGAACCTGAGGGATACACACGCGCGGAAAGCTACTATCCTCTTTATCAGGTTCCCGACAAGTGGTGGGCCATTGGTTATCAAGACATCAGCTTCGTCGTGCACGCACACCTAGGCGTTTCGGCGTTGGTTCCCGCGATCAAGAGCGTTGTTTACGGCGCGGGCGATCAGACGGTATACAACGTAGAAACAATGCAGGAGATCGCTTCCGACTCCATGTCGTCACAGCGGTTTCCAATGATTTTGCTCGGGGCGTTCGCGGGCTTGGCATTGGCGCTCGCGTCGATTGGAATTTATGGCGTGATTTCGTATTCGGTGACGCTGCGCATACATGAGATTGGAGTTCGCATGGCGCTGGGAGCGGAGAAGCGCAGGATTTTTCGCATGATCATCGGGCAAGGATTGCGGCTGGCGCTCGTAGGGATAATTATTGGCGCGGCGGCTGCGATGCTGCTCGCGCGAATATTGCCGAGTTTTTCGCATCTGCTCTATGGCGTACGCGCGAGCGATCCGGTGACGCTGATGGCTGTGTCGTTCGTGCTGGCATTGGTGGCGGTGCTGGCTTGTTACGTTCCGGCACGAAGGGCGATGAAGATTGAGCCGATGGAAGCACTCAGATACGAGTGAAAAGAAGTGGTCAGTGGACAGTGGTCAGTGAAGAGCAGAAGCGAAAAGCAAGAAGCGTGAATACTTCGCGCACAACGCAGCACGAAGCGGAAGAAAAAGGAAAAGCGTACGGCGTCGCGCGGATGAAGCGCGCGATAGGAAAGACTGAGATTCATTTGCGACGCAAAATCGCGCCAGTCGTCGTACGAAAAACGGGAGACTCAGTTCGAGCAAGTGCAATTCGCGCGTAACGCAGGGTGAAGATGAAGGAAATGAACGCGGTCGAATAGGGAAACTTACTTTGGGGCAGAGGGTTAATACCGATGATTGTTTGTGGGAAATCGGGAACGGCGACAGCGGGGAGTGCGCGGAGGAGCGGAGCTAACTTATGGCAAACGTCGGAGGACGAGGTCAGCGGAAGAAGATTCTTTTTGTGTGCATCGGGAATTCATGCCGGAGCCAGATGGCGGAAGCGCTGGCGCGGTTCTATGCGCCGGAGTTGATCGAAGCGGAGAGCGCAGGGGTGAGGCCGCTGGGGCAGGTTGCGCCGGAGGCGCTGGCGGTGCTGCAAGAGATGGGGATCCGCGCGGAAGGGCACTATTCAAAGAGCATCAACGATGCGCTGCAATTTTTCGAGCCGGAGATCGTGGTGAACATGTCCGGGCAGAAATTGAAGGGATGGTTTGCGACGGCCGACGTGGTGGATTGGAAAGTGCAAGATCCGTATGGCAGCGAGTTGCAAATCTACCGGCGAATTTGCGAGAACATTGACGGAAAAGTGAAAAAACTGGTAAGCGATCTCTCGGACGGAAAAAAGAAGTGAGAAGAGAAAAGACGAGTGTCTCGCAGGAAGACTACCTGAAAGAAATCTGGGAAATTGTGCAGGAGGAGCAGACGCCGATCAGCGCGCGGCTGGCGGAGGATTTGGGAGTGACTCCACCGGCGGTGACTGCCGCTCTGAAGCGCATGACGCGCGGAGGAGTTTTGCGCGTGGAGCGGAGCGGAAAAATCGCGTTGACGCCGAAAGGCAGAAAAATCGCGGAGCATCTGGTTCTGCGGCACCGGCTCGCGGAAAAATTGTTGACGGAGGTGATCGGTGTGGAGTGGCCGCGCGCGCACGAAGAGGCAGAGAAACTGGAGCACGGAATATCCGCTGAAGTGGTGGCGCTGCTGCTGAAGAGATTTGGGCGCGAGAGCCGGTGTCCGCATGGCGTGCCGCTTTTTGGCGGATTACCGAAGCTGAGAAAAAAATACGGCGCGATGAAATTGGCGGATGCGCCCGCTGGCCATGCGTACGAAGTGTTGCGCGTCTACGAAAAAGAAAGAGAGTTTCTGAATTTTGTGGCGGGGCTGGGAATCTTGCCGGGCACGCGGATGCGGGTGCTGAAGCGCGAGTACGACGAGACGATGACGGTGACGCTGGGCGCGTCGGTGAAGAAGATTTATCTGGGCAAACCAGCGACGAGCCGGATTTGGGTGGCGCGAAAATAAAAGCGCAAAGGCCGAAAAGCGAAAAGCGAAAAGCGAAAAGCGAAAAGCGAAAAGCGAAAAGCGAAAAGCGAAAAGCGAAAAGCGAAAAGCGAAAAGCGTGAATACATCGCGCGGATAAGGTGCGCGAAAGGAAAACCGAACATTAGTTATCGATTTATTGCGGGGTCTGATGGTGCCGAAACGAGTGCTGCTTGAGTCTAACGACCATGTGTGATGCAAAACGTGCGTGCGGCGCGCCATTTGCGATGTCACACGGGTACAAGCGGGTTGACGCGCCGCGCAAGAACGTCCGGAACGAGATAAAAGATCAATAGATCCGCCAGGCGTCCTTCCTTAGTTTTTCCAGGGTAACCTTTCCCAAGTAATCGAGTCTAACGGAGAGATAGGACTCACCTTGACATTCTAGGTGAAGGGGAGTAGGTTCACCTAGAAGGTCTACTAAGGTGGCAGTTTAGAGCCGAGAGTCGAAAGAAAAAGGCAGGAATAAACACGAGGCATACTTGGAGAGCGATGACGACAAAAGAACAGAGAGAGCGGATTGAGTTGCTGCAAGGAACGCTGGACATGCTGATTCTGCGGACGCTGCAGCCGGGGCCGACGCACGGGCACGCGATTGCGAAGGCGATCGAGATGAATTCGGACGACGTGTTGCAGGTCGAGCAGGGGTCGCTGTATCCGGCGCTGCACAGGCTGATCAAGCGCGGATGGATTTCGGTGGAAACGGGCACGTCGGAAAACAACCGGCGGGCGAAATTCTACAAATTGACGACAAAGGGACGGAAACAGCTCGCGGTGGAGACGAGCAAGTGGGACAAAATCGCGGCGGCGATTGCGCAGATTCTGCGGCCGGCGAAGGTGCAGTGAGGAGCGATGAGCGAGTGGCCGAAGTCGGGAGACGAGTGATGAGACGTGGGAAGCGGATGATGGGAGAGCTCGACGAGGACATCCGCGAGCACATTGAGCGGGAGACGCGGGAGAACGTTGAGCGCGGAATGACTTTAGAAGAGGCACGCAGGGCGGCGATGAGGAAGTTTGGGAATGTGGGGCGAGTGAAGGAAGAGACGCGGGGCGTGTGGAGTTGGGTTTGGGTGGAAGCGTTGCTGCGGGATGTGCGTTTTGCGGTTCGGATGCTCCGCAAATCCCCAGGGTTCACCGCCGTCGCCGTCCTCACTCTCGCCCTTGGTATCGGCGCGAACACCGCTATTTTCCAGCTGATTGATGCGGTGCGCCTGCGCACGCTGCCCGTGCAGGATCCCAATACGCTCGCCGTCGTGCACATCCACACAAACAACTGGGGCTCGGGGAATTTTAATGGGCCATACCCAGAGTTCAGTTTTCCGCTCTGGCAGCAGGTCGAGAAGCGCCGGGAGGTTTTCGCGTCCATCGCCGCGTGGAGCGGTAATCGGTTCAATCTTGCTCGGGGCGGGGAAGTCGACAGTGCTGACACCATCCTGGTGAGCGGCGATTTTTTCCGTACGCTTGGTGTGCAGCCATTCGTCGGACGATTGATTTCCGCCTCAGATGACCAGACCGGCTGCGGCGGCGGTGTGGACTTGAGCTATGCATTCTGGCAGCAGCGTTACGGCGGTTCGGCGAACGTGATTGGCAAGACGCTGACGCTCCAAGGCCATCCCTTTGCCATTCTCGGCGTGACGCCGCCAAGTTTTTACGGCGTTTCCGTGGGCAACCGATTTGACGTGGCTGTCCCGCTTTGCATCGAGCCAATCCTTGACGGCAATGAAGACAGCTCTATCACCGGCTGGCGCGCGCGCGAAACCTGGTGGCTTTCTGTGTTTGGCCGGCTGAAATCCGGATGGAATCTCTCCCGCGCAACAGCGCAGCTTGGCGCCATCACGCAGCCATCGTTGCAGGAAACGATTCCGGCGCAGTACGACGCGGAGGAAGTGAAACACTACCTCGCGTACAAATTCTACGCTGCCAGCGCGGCGAACGGCCTCTCGAATCTGCGCGAAGGATCTGCTGACCCGCTGTGGATGCTGCTGGCGCTTTCCGGATTAGTTCTGCTGATCGCCTGCGCGAATCTGGCGAATCTGATGCTGGCGCGAGGCAGTTCGAGAGAACGGGAAATTGCGGTGCGGTGCGCACTGGGAGCTTC
>DATFQU010000368.1:0-5345 GCA_035264005.1 Candidatus Acidiferrales bacterium | reverse complement strand
ATGGAAAGGGATGCCGGAGAGGAACGAAGCGCGGGACGAGCTTCTGCTGCGGAGGATTGCGGCAGGCGAGGAAGAGGCTTTCCGTTTGTTTTACGGGCGGCACCAGGGGGGCATCTTCCGGTTTGCGCTGCACATGACAGGGCGGCGCGAGGCGGCGGAAGAGGTGGTGCAGGAAGCGTTTATGACGCTGATTCAAAAGGCGGGGAATTTCCAGCCGGAGCGAGGCGAGCCGCAGGCTTTTTTGTACGGAATTGCGCGAAACCACGTGAAGCGTTTGCTGGAGCGGGAGAAACGATACGAGCCGCTCGAGGACGAAGCGAGTTTAAAGGACGAGGCGCTTGGCAGGCGGAACGGGCATTCGCACGCAGGGCAACGAGAGGCGTTGCTGGGAGAGTTGACGCGCGCCGAGGCAGTTGAGCAGTTGAGGCACGCCGTTGCTATGTTGCCGCACCATTATAGGGAAGCGGTGACGCTGTGCGATTTGCAAGGGCGGGACTACGCGGGTGCGGCGAAGATATTAGACTGTCCGATTGGGACGGTTCGGTCGAGACTGGCGCGTGGCCGTGAGATTTTGGCGGCGCGGCTGCGAGCTGCCCCTGCCGGCGCTAAAAAACCGGCAGGGGGAAGTTATTGAGTTGTTAGAGACGCGAGAGGGTGAAGCAAAGATGAACTGCACGGAGTTCGAGAAGATTGTGCACGAACTGGCCCGCGATGATTCGCGGGAGACGCTGGGCGAAGCGACGACGGTGATGGCGCGTTTCCACGCGGAGACGTGCGAAGCGTGCGGGGCGTGTTTGGCGGAAGCGCGAGCGCTGGCGCTGGCGCTGAAGCATTTTGCGGAGGAGTCCGCGCAGATGGAAGCGCCGATGCAGATGGAAGAGCGGCTCGCGGGAGCGTTTCGCGAGCACCACAGGAGCTTGGAGCGGGCGCAGCGAGTGCGTTGGCGGTGGGCGGAGTGGATGGCACTGGCGGCGGCGGCAGTCGTGTTGGTTGTGGCCGGGTGGTGGAATTTTTCGCGCGGGCATGCGGGCGTGAAGCCGAGTGTGGTGAGCACGGTGAGTCCTGCGACAAATGGTACCGCGGCGGCGGTCGGTACTGTGGAGACGGCGGCGGATTTTGACGGCGATTTTGTTCCGGTGCCTTACGGCGAGAGCATGTCGCCGGATGACTCGGGATTAGTGGTTCGCATATCGATGACGCGCGGGGCGCTGGGGAGCTTGGGCTATCCGGTGGATGAAGGGCAAGCGGCGGAAGTGGTTCAGGCAGATGTGTTGGTTGGCGAAGATGGGTTGCCGCGCGCGGTGCGGCTGGTGCAATAGGAGAAGTTTTTTGCGCGGGGTGATTGCCGCGAGAATGGAAGGAGTTCGAAGATGAGCAGAATCGCGAAATACGCTGTGGTGGCGGTCGTCGCTCTGGGAATGTGCGTGGTGGCTCAAGCGCAGGCGGGTCCAGGGCCCAGGCGGCACATGGGCGCGATGGGGCCAGGAAGTTTTGCGTTCGAGCGGATTGTTGGTGGATTTGGAGGGAAGGTAGTGACGGGCGCGCCATTTACGGGGACGGTGACAAGCGAGACGGTTCAGACGCTCTCAGACGGGACGAAGCTAGATCAGAAAGCGAACGGGACAATCGCGCGGGACAGCGTCGGGCGAACGAGAACGGAAATGACATTCTCGCACATTGGGCCGCTAGCGGCGTCGGGAGAAGAAGCGCAGATCGCGTTCATCCGGGACCCGGCGGCGGGAAAGAACTACATTTTGAATGAAACGAGAAAGACCGTGCTCACGATAGATCGTCGAGCGGGTTCGAATGAAGAAGGGCAATGGATGGGAAGGGGAAAAGACCGCGGAGAGAACGCGAACGTGCAGACGACTTCGCTGGGGTCAAAGACGATCGATGGCCTGACGGTTGAGGGTACGCAGACGACGCGGACGATTCCGGCAGGGACGATTGGAAACGACAAGCCGATCGTGATTACGCGAGTGGAGTGGTATTCGCAGGATTTGCAGATGGTGATTTCGAGCACGCATACGGACCCGCGGTTTGGGACGACGACGTATGAACTGACAAACATCAACCGGAGCGAGCCGGCACAGTCGATGTTCACGGTGCCTCAGGATTACACGGCGGCACGGTTGCGGATTAGCATGAGACCGAAAGTAGGTGAGGCGCCGGACAGTCAGTAGGTGATCCCTTTCTGTGATGCAACGAACTTGCGCTGCGGCTGCGCATCCGGCCGCCGAGCAAGCCCCGGCGACTAATACTCGGTGCAACGGGGAAGAAGGGGGCACGCTCCCGCGTGCTCCCTTTCTTGATTTTGGACCGTCGAGGTTTGGAAGAGCGCTGGCGGCGTGGAAATTCCTTCAGTGGCTGAAGCCCCTTCGAGCGTAAGCCACGTGGGAGCTGAAGCTCCCACCTCCTAAAAACCAATCCCACCCCTCGTGCCGCTTTTCAACTTGCGCTGTAAGGGCAGCGCGGCGCGAAGGATGGGCACCCGGCAAATAGGAACAAAAGGGCGGCGTAAAGCCGCCCCTACAGTCCCGTGTCCCACTTTTCGGATGCTAGTACAATACGCGGAATTTGATGGTGTGGGGAATTGCGCGCAAATCGCTCAAGATTTTTTTGTGATACGTGCTGCCAATGTCCGTGATGGCATAGCCGATGGTGTCGGTGGTTTTCAGAAACTGGCCGAGGATGTTGGCTCTGTGATTTGCGAAGACGTGGTTAAGTTGCGCGAGCAAGCCGGGAATGTTTTCGTGAATGTGAATGAGGCGGTGGGCGTTCTTGATTTTTGGCAACTGGATGTTGGGGAAGTTGACGCTGTAGAGAGTGTTGCCGTCGTGGCTGTAGTCGGCGATGCGCTCTGAAACGAAAGAGCCGATGTCCTGCTGAGCTTCCTCGGTGCTGCCGGCGACGTGAGGAGTGAGGATCACCTGATCCATTCCCTGCAATGGCGATGAGAACTTTCCATCGTTGGCTTTGGGTTCGCGGGGAAAAACGTCGATAGCGGCGGCGCGGACTTTTCCCGACTTGAGATTTTCAGCGAGTGCTTGGTCGTCGACAACGAAGCCGCGGCTGGCGTTCAAAAAAATGACGCCGGGCTTCATCTGACGGAATTGTGTGCGGCCGATGATGCCGTGATTCTCTTTGCGCCCGTCAACGTGGACGGTGATGATGTCAGCAAGGGAGAAAAGCTGCGCGAGCGAGCGGCATTTCCTGGCGTTGCCGAGGACGAGCTTGACTTCGAGGTCGTAGAAATAAACTTCCATTCCGAGCGATTCGGCGAGAACGGAAAGTTGCGAGCCGATCTTTCCGTAGCCGACGATGCCGAGCTTTTTGCCGCGGATTTCGTTGCTGCCGGTGGCGGATTTGTCCCAGACGCCGCAATGGAGTTTCTGGCTCTTCGAAAAAACGCCACGGGCGAGGAGGAGAATTTCGCCGAGGATGATTTCGACGACGCTGCGCGTGCTGCTGTAGGGAGCGTTGAAAACGGCGACGCCTTTGCGGGCGGATGCGGTCAAGTCGATTTGATCCGTGCCAATGCAGAACGCTCCGACGACGACGAGGTCGTTCGCGGCAGCGAGAGCCTTGGGAGTGAGTTTTGTTTTCGAACGGATGCCCAGAACCGAAATGCCGGGAAGTTTGCGGCAGAGCGGATCTTCGTCGAGGCTTTGCGGAAGAGATTCGACGTCGAATCCGGCAGAACGGAGGCGGGCTGCGGCGCCGGGATGAACGTTTTCTAGAAGAAGAGCTTTTGGCTTATGATTTTTCATGCGTGTCGCGTGCATAGACATATTAGATTAAAAACGTCGCGAGTCGAGACAAAGTCGCTGCGGCGGATTTGATGACGTAGGGCCCCATGGACGAGAAGGTGCTGGCTAAGAAATTGAAGGGCGAAGGATTTTCGAGGACGTATGTATGGGAGGATGAGCCGGGCACGGAGTATCCGGGCCATACGCATGACACGGAAACGGCGCACATCATTCTGGCGGGCGCGATGACGCTGACGATGAATGGAAAAGCGCAGACGTACCGCGCGGGAGACCGGTGCGATGTGTCGGCAGGCGTTGTGCATTCTGCGGCGATGGGACCCGAGGGTTGTCGGTACGTGATTGGAGAGCGGTGAGGTCAAGGATTTCGGCGGTATAATCGTTGGGATGAGTACCCCCGCTGTAGGTCACAGCCACGGCCACGGTGCTGATCACCGAGCCCACAGGTGCAGTTTTCAGCCGGACCGGCAAGATCCCTACCTGCGCCTCAACACCGTCACGGTTTTTGTGCGCGATCTGGAGCAAAGCCTGCGGTTCTTCTTGGACCAGCTAGGGTTCGAGGTAGCGCTCGACACGGTTTCTGCGCCGGGTGACCGTTTAGTCGCCGTTGCACCTCCGGATGGGACCGCGATTCTTGCACTGGTGGCCGCGAAGCCGGGGTCGGAGGAATCGAAACTGATTGGACGGCCGACCGGGGTCACGTTTCTCACGGACAATGTTGCGGGCAAATACGAGGAGTGGCGTAAGCGAGGCGTGGTGTTTTCGCAAGAGCCGCACGTGCGATCGTGCGGCGGGATGTCTGCAACGTTCGCGGATGCGGACGGCAACACGTTTCTGCTGCTCGATGACGAAAGCGCGATCAGGGAGATTGAGGAACAGCGCCGGGCGCATGTGGAGAGGCTCGAATCCGAGCGCGTGGCCGCTCTGGAACTTGAGAATGCGCGGGAGGTGCAGGCAAGACTGTTTCCGCAGACGCAGCCGGAGCTTACTACGCTGGAATATGCAGGACTCTGCATGCAGGCGCGCTCGGTTGGCGGCGACTACTACGATTTTTTTGAGCTTGGGAGGCAGCGATTCGGATTCGTAATCGGCGACATTTCAGGAAAAGGAACGGCGGCGGCTCTGCTGATGGCGAATTTGCAGGCGCATCTGAGAAATCTGTGCACGGTGTATTCGAGCCGTCCGTACACGCCGATGGCAGTCGGGCAGCCACAGCGGCTGTTGCAGGCAGTGAATCGGCTGTTCTGCGACAACACAGCGGACCGGGCGTTCGCGACGCTGCTCTTTACCGAATACGATGACGCGACGCGGCGATTGCGCTATGCGAATTGCGGGCATCTGCCGGGACTGCTTCTGCGGAGCGATGACACATTGGAGAAGCTGGATCCGACGAGCACGGTGGTTGGGCTTTTCAAGCAGTGGGACTGCTCGGTTGGGGAAAACGAGTTGCGGGCGGGTGATACGTTGGTTTTTTACACGGATGGAGTCACCGAGTCGTTCAATGAGGAGAGAGAGCAATTCGGCGAGGAGCGGCTTGTCGCGGCGATGCGCAGACATCGCAAGCTTCCGTCCTCGGCG
>DATFQU010000367.1:0-5303 GCA_035264005.1 Candidatus Acidiferrales bacterium | reverse complement strand
GCTGTGACGCCCGCGCTGATGGAAGTTGCGAAGCTGTATCACGACATGGGCGATCAATTCGATCAGGCGTACTATGCGAATGCGGTCGTCACGTATAAATTTCTCGTCGCGCAGTATCCTGGCAGCAAATTCCGCAGCGACGCGCTTTTCGAAGTTGGAAAAATCGAGAAAGCTGATTTAGGTGAAGGTCCGGAAGCGAAGGATGCGTTCGCCCAGTTTTTGCAGTCGTATCCGCAGTCTCCGCGCGTAGCCGAAGCGCGCGAAGCGCTGAAGGAAATTGCCGAAGGAAAACTTCTCGAACCGCCGGGCAATGACGCAAGCGATAAAACGAATTCCGCGAACGCCAGCGATGAGTCTGCCCCGAACGCGAAAGAGCCCGATAACGATGCCCGACTCGCATCCGATTCGCAATCAACTAGAGTCGCGCAGACTGCCACTCAAACAACCACTACTGATTCGCAGGGCGGCCCTGCAAAAGTGACCGCGATTCGCACGTGGAATGCGGATGATTACACGCGCGTTGTGATTGATCTCGATGGCGCGGTGAAGTACGAGTCGGCACGCATCAAGAATCCCGACAGAATTTATTTCGATCTCTATACGGCGCACCTCGCGAAATCGCTCACGCAGAAAGAAATGCCGCTGCAGAACGGATTTTTGAAGGCTGTTCGCGTCGCGCAGAACAAAGATGGCGTGGTGCGCCTCGTGCTCGACGTGCAGGGCGTGGAAGGATATTCCGCGTTTCTCTTGCCGGACCCGTTCCGGCTGGTGATCGATGTTCACGGCGACACGAAGATCGCGAGCAACAAAAAGCCGGCCACAGAGGTCGGCGTCGGCAGGTTGGCCGGTGATCCACCTGTGACGGCGGCTGTTCCGCCAACGCCGGCTGAAAAAGTTCAAGTTCCGGCGAATGCTCCCGCGCGCGGCGCGGTTGCGGAAGCCGCGACCGACACAACAGGAGAAGTTTCGACGCAACCGAACGGGAATGCGCGTGCGTTGCCTGTCCCTGGCGTGCCCGCCATCGCCGCCAAACCGACGAGCGATGGCGACCGCTCGCTGACGCGCGCGCTGGGACTGAAAATCAATCGCATTGTCATCGACGCCGGGCACGGAGGTCATGACACCGGAACGATCGGGCCGCACGGGCTGATGGAGAAAGATGTTTGTCTTGACGTTGCGTTGCGTCTTGGACGCTTGATTCACAAGAAACTTCCGGGCGCGGAAGTAGTCTATACGCGCAAGACGGATGTTTTTGTTCCTTTGGAAGAGCGCACGGCCATCGCGAATCAGGCTAAGGCGGATCTATTCATTTCCATTCACGCAAACTCGAGCCACAATGAAACCGCGCGTGGGATTGAGACTTACTACTTGAATTTCACGACTTCGCAGGAGGCGCTTGAAACTGCGTCCCGCGAAAATGCGCTCTCCGACGAGTCCATTCATCAATTGCAGGATCTGATCAAGCAGATCGCCAACAACGACAAGATCGAGGAATCGCGCGAGCTAGCGTCGGATATTCAAACTTCTCTGACTGGCCAGTTGCGCGAGATCAGCACCGCGGAACGCAATCGCGGCGTGAAGAAAGCGCCGTTTGTAGTGCTAATTGGCGCGGACATGCCGTCGGTTCTTGCTGAGATTTCTTTCCTGAGCAATCCAACGGATGAAAAACTTCTTGAGAAGCCGACGCAGCGCCAACGAATCGCGCAGGGAATTTTTCGCGGCATGGAGCGTTATCTGTCGAGTCTGAACAGCCTCGCCGTCGACCGTCAAAAGCCGAAATTGATGACCGTCCAGCAGCCGGAGTCCGCTGGCTCGTCGCGCGAGCAGCGATAGCCGTTCTGGCGTATAATTGAAGGCACCATGCGGCGCATTCCCCTTCTGTGCTTGCCTGTATTGCTCGTAGCTTTAGCGTTGCCGGCGGCTGCGCAGGGAATTCTGCCTGCCTCCGTTGCCGGCTGGAACGCTAGTTCACCGCAAGCAAGCGAGGATTTAGGGCAAATTGCAGGGTCCGCGGCTCCCGCACTGAAGGAATACGAAGTGCAATCCGCGGAAAGCCGCGCGTATTCGCACGGAGCTGACTCGCTCACGGTCGCAGTCTATACGTTCAAGAGCACTGCCGGCGCGTATGGCGCGTATTCGTTTCTCCGTACGCCGGACATGGCGCAGGCGAATCTCACGCAGCATTCTTCGATGTCATCGGACCGCGCGCTCGCGCTCACGGGCAATCTGGTCGTCCAATTCAATGGCAAGAGTCTGCGCAAAGACGATGACGCTATCGTGTTGCTCGTTGCAATGGCCGGCGGCCATGCTCACTTTGGCCGTTATCCCGCGCTGCCGCAGCAACTGCCGACGGAAAACTTCGTCCCGCGTTCGGATCACTTTGTCTTGGGGCCGGTCGCGCTGAATCAGTTTTTGCCGCTCGCGAGCGGCGACTGGCTCAATCTTTCCGCCAAAGGCGCGGAGGCGGAGATTGGCCGCTACCGTCTTGGCAGCCACGACGCCACACTGGTGCTGGTGGACTATCCGACGCCTCAGCTCGCCGAGGCGCAAATGAGACAGCTTCAGACGCAGCTCCGTGTCGCTACTCTGGACGACAAAGGAGCGGTTGCTGAGCCCGGTTCCGCAGCTTCGCCGCTCTACGCGCGGCGCGACAGCACGATGGTCGCGCTCCTTGCGGGCGCGCCCTCTGCAAAGGCGGCTGGTTTCGTTCTCGGCAAAGTGCAATCCGGGCTGGTGCTCACCTGGAATATGGAAGTCGTTGAAAAGCCCCAGCCGACGATGGTTACTATTGTCATAGGAACCTTCGTTGGGGCTGGAGAGATCTGCGCGTTCACGCTGCTTGGCGGCCTTATTTTCGCCGGAATTCGTCTGCTGATTAAGCGTATGTGGCCGGGACAGATATTTGACCGCGCGTTGGACATGGAGATCCTTGAATTGGGCCTAGGCAGCCGTCCCATCAAAGGCAATGATTTGTATCAGATGAGGCCGCGAACTTAAGTTCTTGCGGGCCGACATGTAAGGACTTGCGCATCCGGACGCTCTTGTATCTTGTTAATTATAAATAACTTATAGTGCAGGAGTTTCAATGCTTTTCGGGCTTGACTCAGCCCGCGAGGTTAAATAGACTCCATTTCGTGGAAGAGTTTCAAGGGCCATCCGCGCATTGGCCTAGAAGCTTTTCTCCCTAGAAGGCCCACTCGCGTGGGCCTTCTGCTTTTTTGGGTGCTTTCCTCAGAATCCGGGTAACCTCCGAAAATACATACACCGCGATTTAATCCGGAAAGGCAGGCGCCTTTCCCAAACGCGAGCGCGTGGGAACAATTCCGGCAAACATGAGTGTTCCCGGAACCAGCGAGGAGAGGATCGGGACCGCGAGCACCAGGATTCTACAGATTGTCCCTGCTCTTTCTAATTCGCCTTGCCAGCGCAGCCCGGATGGCCGCAGTCGCATGCCAGATCCGGAGTTTTTTCCATCGCTGCACACTCTACGCTGCAATACTTCTCGCGCGTTTGGCAAGTGCATGGAGGATGCGCGCATTTCTTCGTTTTTTCCGCGGCCATAGTGTTTCTCCTTCAAATTAACGATGCCAGCGCCAAAAGAGCAGGCACAACCTTTTGCGCTAAGGACTTTCTTACGGATTCCGCTTCCTGCCCGCAGCAATGCGGCCGTTTCTCAAGAAACATTCGTAACGCCACGCCTCTGTGTGTCGTCTCTGGCTCTGCCAACCTGAAAAACGGCTTTGCGTGCGCGTGCGCTCGTGTGATAGAAAACGCAGAGCTCTTTTGCCGCAGTGAAAGCATCGAAGGGGTGTGTGATGAACTCGATGAAATCTAATTGTGCCTTTCGTAATTATTCTTGGAAACGCTGCCTGAGTCGCCCCGGCACGTTCTGTGCGTTTTGCCTCGCTGCCGCGTTTGCGCTGACGTTGTGCGCGCCGGCGTTCGCGCAGCAGAAACGGCCTCTCACAGTCAACGACATGAATCTGATGCGGGACGTGCGCGATCCGCAGTGCTCGCCGGACGGAAAATACATCGCGTACACCGTCGGCACAATCGACGTCAAGGGCGACAAGCACTCGTCGCACGTGTGGATGGTTTCGACTGACGGATCTACCGACCGCCAAGTGACCGAGAGCCAGGAATCGGAGGGCAATCCAGAGTGGTCGCCGGACGGAAAATATCTGTCGTTCACCTCCGGCCGCCCCGGTGAAGCTAAAGGCAGCCAGGTCTGGATTCTTAATCGCGACGGCGGCGAAGCGATGCAACTTACCAACGTGAAGGGCGGCCTGCAAAGTTATGAGTGGTCGCCGGATTCGAAGACTCTCGCGCTGGTCGTCCGCGATCCTGATCCGGATGAGCCGCAGGGCGACGCCGCTGATAACGCCAAGCCGAAACCGCCGAAGCCCATCGTGATCGACCGCTACCATTTCAGGCAGGACGTCGTCGGCTATCTCTTGAGCGGGCGGCACAGCTACATTTACCTCTTTGACGTTGCGACGAAGAGACTCCAGCGCCTGACGAACGATACCGGCCACGATGAGTCGGGTCCCGTGTGGTCGCCGGATGGCACGCGGATCGCGTTCAGCAGCAACCACGACCCGCACCCGGACCGCGACCCGATCCCGCAGGTTTTTGTCGCCAACGCACAGCAGCCGGGCTCAGCGCCAACGCAAATCACTCACTACGACGAGCGCGGCACGCGCGGACGGTTTGCGTGGAGCCCTGACGGAAAGACCATCGCGTTTCTGGTTGGCGACGAAAAGAAATGGGACGCGTACGGAATGGAGCATCTGGCCATCGTTCCGTCTGACGGCTCCTCCGCCCCAACAATTTTGACCGAGAAACTCGACCGCTCCGTGAACTCTCCTTATTTCAGCGCTGACGGCAATTCGATCGTCGTTGACGAAGAGGACGACCGCAACGAATATCCGATCTCGATCAGCGTCGCGGACCACAGCGTGACCAAGCTTCTGCAGACGCCAATCGTCATCGGCGGAATTTCACATTCCAATGGCTGCCTTGTCGGGCTGACCGGCGGCGACGACAAAGCCACGGAAGTTTATTCGTGGGACGGTGGCAACCTTCGCCAGCTCACGCATCAGAACGACGCGCTTTTCGCTCAGCTTGACCTCGGCAAAACGGAAGATGTGAGCTGGAAAGCCGTTGATGGAACTGATGTGCACGGGCTGCTGACGTATCCCGTCGGCTATCAAGCTGGCACGAAAGTTCCGTTCCTGCTGCGCATTCACGGAGGGCCCAACGGCCAGGATAATCATTCATTCAGCTTCGAGCGGCAGATTTTC
>DATFQU010000366.1:0-8313 GCA_035264005.1 Candidatus Acidiferrales bacterium | reverse complement strand
TGGAAATGCTTCTGTATATTGTCATTCTGGTGGTCGGCTATGTTTATTTGTGGAAGAAGGGCGCGTTGGAGTGGAAGTAGCCGGCTGTCAATAACCGGGATTCATACGAGTGGAATCACAGCAACAAGATAGCCCGCTGGCAGTTCGCAAACTGAAGGAACGGGACCCGCAAGGGATCACGGAAGTGATCTATTTTCGAGGCGAGGCAACAGTTGTCTTGCCGCGAAACCGCCTGATTGCTGCGTGCGAATTCCTGAAATCCGACCAGGAACTGAATTTCACATTTCTGTCTGACATCACCCCTGTCGACCGCTTCCCGATCGAACCGCGCTTTGAAGTGAACTACCACCTCGTGAGTCTTAGCCGCCGCGAACGGATTCGCTTAAAGGTGAAAGTCACGAGCAAAGATCCTGTAGTGCCAACGGTGACGAACATCTGGCCGACGGCAAACTGGCATGAACGCGAAGCTTGGGACTTGATGGGCGTGAAGTTTGAAGGCCATCCGGACCTGAAGCGCATCCTGATGCCGGATGATTGGGAAGGCCATCCGCACCGTAAGGACTATCCGGTGGAGGGTTATCGCTGATGGCTAGCGTCGCCGATACTTTCCAAGTCGCGCCCGAGAACCGCACGATGGTGCTCAATATGGGCCCGCAGCATCCGTCGACGCACGGAGTGCTGCGCGTGATTCTCGAACTGGACGGCGAGATCGTGCTGAAGGCCGAGCCGGTCATCGGCTACCTGCATACCGGCATCGAGAAAAACTTCGAAAAACTGACGTATTCGCAGTGCATTCCGCTGACCGACCGGATGGATTATCTCGCCAACCTCTCCAACAATCTCGGCTACAGCTTGGCGGTAGAAAAACTTGCGGAAATCGAAGTGCCGAAGCGCGCGCAATACATTCGCGTGCTGCTCACGGAATTTACGCGCATCGCTTCGCACCTTGTCTGGTTAGGAACCCACGCGATCGATCTTGGTGCAATGAGCGTTTTCCTTTATTGCTTCCGCGAACGTGAAGAAATCCTGAAGATTTTGGAGGCCATTTCCGGCCAGCGGATGATGACCAGCTACTTCCGAATTGGCGGTTTGGCGCTGGAACCTCCTCCTGGGTATCTGGACTGGATTTCGAGATTCCTCGATACATTCGACGGGCACCTTGCCGAATACGAGGACCTGCTGACCGAGAATCCGATTTGGAAGCTTCGCACGCAGGGCGTTGGCGTTTTGAAGCTCGAAGATGGCATTGCGATGGCGATGTCCGGGCCGTCCCTGCGCGGCAGCGGCAGCGATTACGACGTTCGAAAGTATTTTCCGTATTCCAGTTATGAAGAATTCGAATTTCGCGTGCCGACACGCACCGAAGGCGACGTCTACGCGCGTTATCAGTGCCGCCTGGAAGAGATGCGCGAAAGCGCGAAGATCTGCCGCCAGGCCATCAAGAAAATTCCGCCCACTGGGCCGTTCCGCGCGGAAGTGCGCGGCCTTGTTCCGCCGTCGCGCGAGGAAATGAAGACTTCCATCGAGGGATTGATCTACCACTTCAAGATTTGGACCGAGGGAATCACGCCGCCACCGGGCGAGGTCTACCAGGCAATCGAATCGCCGCGCGGCGAAATCGGCTTCTATGTGTGTAGCGACGGCTCGAACCGGCCTTATCGCGTGAAGGTGCGCGCTCCGTCATTCATAAATCTGCAAGCGCTGCCAAAACTTGTCATTGGAAAGTTGATTGCGGACGTCGTGGCGAGCATCGGCACTATTGATATTGTTTTGGGAGAAGTGGACCGCTGATGCAGATCCCTCCAAAACTGGACGCCAAGTTCAACCAGCTCATCTCGCGCTATCCGGTGAAGCGCTCGGCGCTCATCCCGATGATGCTCTACGCGCAGGACGAATATGGCCATTTGGGCGACCAAATCCTCGAAGAAATTGCGCAGCGGCTCTGCTTGCAGATGACCGAAGTGACGGAGACGCTTTCCTATTATTCGATGCTGCGGCGCAAGGCGGCGGGAAAATATCACGTGCAGGTCTGCACGAATATTTCGTGTCAGCTTCGCGGCGGCTTCGAAATCATGGCGCACGTCGAAAAGCGCCTGGGCATCGGAAATCGCCAGACTACGCAGAACGGAATTTTTTCTCTCGAAGAAGTGGAGTGCATGGGCGCGTGTTCGGGCGCTCCGGCGATGCAGGTCAATTACGATTTTTACGAGAATCTGACGCCGGAAAAAGTGGATGAGATTCTCGATCAGTTCGCCGCAGGCAAACATCCTCCGCCGGTTCCGGTGATTTCAGGCTCGCTTCACGAACCGGATACCGCCGAGAATCGCGTAATCAGCCAGCGGTTTGGCGTTCGCGACTCGCACACTCTAAAAGCTTATCAGCAGACCGAGGGCTACGAAGCGCTGAAGAAAGCGCTTACGAGCATGACTCCAGAGCAGATCATCGACGAAATGAAAAAGTCGAATCTGCGCGGGCGCGGCGGCGCGGGCTTCCCTACGGGGATGAAGTGGTCGTTCGTTCCCAAAGATTCGCCGAAGCCTAAATATGTTGTTGCCAACGCCGACGAGAGCGAGCCGGGCACAAGCAAAGACCGCCCGCTGATGGAAATGGACCCGCATTCCGTGATCGAAGGCATGGTCATCGCGGGAAAAGCAATTGGCTCGCACCAAGGCTACATTTATGTGCGCGGCGAGTACCGCTATGTTCTGGACATTTTGGATCGCGCGGTGGAAGAGGCGTATGCGGCGGGCTTCCTCGGAAAAAACATTCTGGGCAGCGGATTCGATTTCGAATTGTGCACGCACACAGGCGCGGGCGCGTACGAATGCGGCGAAGAAACGGCGCTGCTCGAATCGCTCGAAGGCAAGCGCGGCTATCCGCGCTTCAAGCCTCCCTACTTCCCTGCTCTCTTGGGCCTGTATCAGTGCCCGACAGTTGTGAATAACGCTGAAACGCTTGCCACGGTGCCGCTGATTATTCGCAAGGGCGGCGAGTGGTATTCAGGCCTTGGCTCGCCTAAGAACGGCGGCACGCGGCTGTATTCAATTTCAGGACACGTGAACCGTCCTGGCATCTATGAGTTGCCAATGGGATTCAATCTGAATCGCATGATTTTTGAAGTGGCCGGCGGAATTCCTGACGGTAAGAAGCTGAAAGCAGTGATTCCTGGCGGGACTTCGTGCCCGCTTCTGACCGGTGATGAGTGCGACGTGGCCATGGACTACGATTCCGTCGCGAAGATTGGCTCGATGCTGGGTTCCGGCGGCCTCGTCGTGATGGACGAAGATACTTGCATGGTCGATGTAGCGCGGCGAATCATGCACTTCTACGCACACGAATCCTGCGGCTGGTGCATCCCGTGCCGCGAAGGAACAGCATGGTTGCGCAAATTGCTCGATCGTTTCCATGAAGGCGGCGGACGCGAGGAAGACATTCCTCTGATCGATGAAGTCTCAGACAACATGCTCGGAAAAACCATGTGCGCACTGGGAGACGCGGCGGCGATGCCAACGATGAGCATCGTGCGCAAGTGGCGCAACGAATTCGAAGATCATTTGAAGGGCAAGTGCTCGCTCAAGCCAGCTGACATGCTGACGATGGCGCGCTGAGTAGGCGGCAAAAGGAATTATGGCGGAGACGCAAACACAAAGCATCACGTTCACGCTGAACGGCGAGAAGTTGACTGTGCCGAAAGGTACGCTCGTGATCGAGGCCGCAAAGCGCGCCGGAATCGAGGTTCCGTCGTTCTGCTACTATCCCGGCCTCGCGCTGCAGGCCGCTTGCCGCATGTGCCTGGTAGAAGTGGAAAAGCAGAAAAAGATGGCCACCGCGTGCACGCTGGTGGCTGAAGACGGCATGGTGGTTCACGCGGACTCTCCTGCAGTGCATAAAGCGCGCAAGGACATGCTGGAGTTCCTCCTTACGAATCATCCGCTCGATTGCCCGGTCTGCGACAAAGGCGGCGAGTGCGAACTGCAGGACATGACGTTCACCTACGGCATCGACTACAGCCGCTTCACGGAAGAGAAGCTGCATTATCCGGAAGAAAAGTGGTCGCCAGCGGTTTATTACGACGCTCCGCGGTGCATTTTGTGCTATCGCTGCGTGCGCGTTTGCGATGAAGGCATGGACGTGAAGGCGCTGGGCGTCGCGCAGCGCGGCGTCACCTCAGTGATCATTCCCAATGATTCCGGCCAGCTCGCCTGCGAAGAGTGCGGCATGTGCATTGACATCTGCCCGGTCGGTGCGCTCACAAGCGGCACGTATCGTTACCAGACGCGTCCGTGGGAGATGAAATACTTCGGCACCGCGTGCGCTCACTGCTCGAACGGATGCAAGACGACGCTGTCCGTCCGAAACAACGAGATTCTGCGCGCCAACAATCGCGACCACGGCGGCATCAATGGCGAATTTCTTTGCCCCAAGGGGCGTTTCGGTCACGATTTCACGGCGAACGCGGAGCGCATCCGCCAGCCGCTCGTGCGCAGAAATGGCGCGTTTCAGCCAGCCAGTTGGGAAGATGCGGTCGAAGAAATCGCGCGCCGCTTGAAGCAGGCGCACGACGCGCATGGGCCCGCGGCAATTGGCGTGATCGGCTCGAACCACACGACCAACGAAGAAAGTTACCTGCTCAACCGATTCGCGCGCGCGACGCTCGGCACCAACAACATCGACCATCATCGCACCGCGGACTACGCAGGCTTGGCTTCCGCGCTCGGCTCCAAAGCAAGCGACTCTATGGCGACGATGGCGGATATCTTCGACGCGAACGCCGTTCTCCTGATCGGCAACGACGCGACGCAGCAGAATCCGCTGGTTGCATGGCAGATTCGCACTGCAGTGCGCCAGCACAATGCGCGGCTTTACATCATTGATAGCCGCCCCCTGAAGTTGCATCGCCAGGCAAAGGTTCTGGTGCAGGTGCCGAATGGCGCGGAGGGCCGCGCTGCCAGTTGGCTCGGGACGGGCAAAAGCGACCTCGACGGAAATGTTTCCGCGCAGCTTGGAAAATTGAAGGACGCGCTCGCGAACGAGAAAGACGTTATCGTTCTTTTTGGCGCTGGCGTGAACGGCACTGCCGTCAGCGACCTCGTGAAGTTTGGCAAGACCCTGCAAGGCCAGACGCGCTACATGGCTCTCGGCGATTACGCCAATTCCCGCGGCGCAGCGGACATGGGCATTTTGCCGGATCGCTTGCCGGGCTACTCGCCTCTCTCCGACGCGAACGAGCGCACGCGCTTCAGCAAGCTTTGGGGCAAAGAAATCCCCGCAGCGGCAGGCATGAACGCGCGCCAGATGATGCAAGCGGCTCTCGACGGGAAACTGAAAGTTCTGTATGTGGTCGGCGCGAACCCCGTGAAGACGTTCGGCGTGGACGCTCCCGACAAGCTCTCCGGGCTCGACCTTCTCGTCGTTCAGGACATGTTCATGACCGAGACGGCGCAGCGCGCCGACGTGATTTTGCCCGCAGCTTCGACATACGAAAAAGATGGCACAGTCACCAACACCGCCGGAGAAATCCAGATGGTCTGGCGCGCCGTAGACGCGCAGGGGCCGCGCAGCGATTTCGATCTGCTGCGCATTTTGATTCACCAACTCGCCCAGCTTGGACTAGGCGCACCGATGAAGCATCGCACACCGGAAGCGGTGCTCGAGGAAATCCGGCAAAATATTCGCGGCTATGACGTTCCCGCCGCGGGCTTGCTGACGGGCGGCACGGAAAAAGTTGCAGCCGCACCCGCGAACGCAAACGGCGCAGCCGAAGCGCAATCCGGCGCGTTTTTTTCTTCCCAAGACTTTTTGTTTTCCAGTGGGACCCTGGGGCGCTATTGTTCCAAACTCAATTCTTGTAAGGAATCCAAGGACAGACCGTGGAGTTCGTCACCCAGCATTCATTCCTGGTGGTATCGTTAATTAAAATCGCCATTGTGCTGTTCGTGGTGATGACGGCGCTCGCTTACCTCACATGGTTCGAGCGCAAAGTCGTCGCGCGCATTCAGTCGCGCTGGGGACCATACTGGGTTGGCCCGCACGGCCTGCTGCAGCCGCTCGCGGACGGCATCAAGTTCCTTTTCAAAGAAGACGTCGTGCCGCCCACGGCGGATAAGGTCGCCTATCTGCTCGCCCCGTTCCTCGCGCTGGCGCTCGCGCTCACAACTCTGGCATTGATTCCCATCGGCCCCGCGTCGATTGGCGTTTTGGGCCAGCAGACGCAACTCGTGATTTCGCACAGTCCCGTGGCGCTGATTTTGCTTTTCGCGATTTCGTCCATTGGCGTTTATGGCGTCGCGCTCGCCGGATGGTCGTCCAACAGCAAGTATCCATTGCTGGGCGGTCTGCGCAGCTCCGCGCAGATGATCAGCTACGAAGTTTCGCTGACACTTTCCGTTGTGGGAGTGCTGCTCCTTGCGGGCTCTTTCGATTTCTACAACATTGTCGACCATCAGGCCGGACATTGGTATCACTTCTTCCCGCGCTGGGAGATCATTCCGCAATTTCTCGGATTCATCTGCTATTTGACTGCGGCCATCGCGGAAACCAACCGCGTTCCCTTTGATTTGCCCGAAGCGGAAACAGAACTTGTCGCCGGCTTCCACACCGAGTACTCGGCCTTCAAGTTCGCGATGTTTTTCATGGCCGAATACGCGAACATGATCACTGTATCGTGCCTCGCGACGCTGCTCTTCCTCGGCGGCTGGCTCTCGTTCTTCCCATCCTATGAAAATCCAGGATGGCGCTGGCAGCTCTATTTGCCTGCAGCGGGACTCATCATTGGCGGAATTGCGCTGATCATTGGCGGTCTTCGCAGCGTGCAGTGGAACGCCAAAGCCGTCTTCCCCGTTCTTGGAATCGTTTGCATCGGCGTCGGCTATCTTTGCACGCTGACCGGGCCGAGCCATCCCGTTGCCGAAGTGATTCAGGGACCGTTCTGGTTCATTGGCAAGGTTTTCTTCCTGTTATTTTTCTACGTTTGGGCGCGCGGCACGCTTCCCCGCTTCCGTTACGACCAGCTGATGTCGTTCGGATGGAAGTTCCTGCTGCCGCTTTCGCTGATTAACTTGGTCGGCACCAGTATTTTCGTCGTTTTCGGATGGCATCCATGAGTGTAGCCATGGTGGTCTTCATCGTGTGTGGCGCGCTCGCCATCCTTGGCGCGATCGGCCTGATTCTCGCGCGCGAGCCGGTGCACAGCGCCTTGTCGCTCGTGCTGGTGATGGTCGCGCTCGCGGTGCTCTATCTGATGCTAGGCGCGGCATTCATCGCGGCCATACAGATTCTTGTCTACGCCGGCGCGATCATGGTGCTCTTCGTCTTCGTCATCATGCTGCTCAATGCCGGTGTCGAAGTCCGCACGAACGTGAGCCGCATTGCCTTCTGGGTCGGCTTGCCACTCGCGGTTCTGTTCCTCGCCGAGATGGTTTATTCGCTGTCCCGTCACTACGCAGCCAGCGGTGCGCTTGCTTCCGCTGGAGCCGTTGCCGGGCCAGTGCCTGCCTCCACCGAAGAGCTTTCGATGAAAATTTTCACCGACTTCGTCCTGCCCTTCGAGCTGACGTCGATTCTGATTCTCATCGCCATCCTCGGCGCGCTGGTGCTCGCCAAAAAGGAAGCCTCCTGATGGTGCCGATCTCTTACTACATCATCTTGAGCGGCGTGCTCTTCGGCCTGGGTGTCATCGGCTTCGTTTTCAAGCGCAACATCATCACGATTTTCATGGCCATCGAGCTGATGCTCAACGCTGTGAACCTGGCCTTCGTCGCGTTCAGCCGCGAATTCAACCAGCTCGACGGCCTGGTTTTCGTTTTCTTTGTGATTGTGGTCGCTGCGGCAGAAGCGGCCGTGGGGCTGGCGATCGTCATGGTGATCGCGCGCAATCGCAAGTCGCTGAACGTAGAAGACGTGAATTTGCTTAAATTCTAGTTCTCGTTAGGGCGAATGTTCATACTCGACCATCTCTGGATCATCATGGCCCTGCCGCTGGTAGGCTCCATGCTGACGTTGCTCGCCGGGCGCCACTGGCCGAAAAATCTCGTTAACCTGTCGAGCGTCGGCTTCCCCGTGCTGGCGTTCCTCTCGTATTGCGAGTTGCTGCGCGAATTTTTCTCTCTTCCCGCTAGCAGCATTCCCTGGATTCAAAGCTATTTCACGTGGATGACCGCCGGTCCCTTCCGCGTGGACTTCGCCCTGCAAGTCGACCAGCTCACTATCGTCATGCTCGGTGTGGTCACATTCGTTGGCATGCTGATCCACATCTATTCCGTCGGCTACATGGCCCACGAAGAAGGCTACTACCGCTTCTTCGCGGAAATGAAC
>DATFQU010000365.1:0-10959 GCA_035264005.1 Candidatus Acidiferrales bacterium | reverse complement strand
GCTTTCGTTCGATGATCTGCGCGTGCCGGTGGAGAATCGCATTGGCGAGGAAGGGCAGGGGCTGAAAATTGCGTTTGAGGCGCTCGATGGAGGGCGCGTAGGAATCGCGGCGCAGTCGGTGGGGCTGGCGCAGGCGGCGTTCGAGGCGGCGGTGAAATACGCGAAGCAGCGGCGCGCGTTTGGAAAAACGATCGGAGAGTTTCAGGCGATTCAGTGGATGCTTGCGGACATGCAGACGGAGATTGAGGCGGCACGCGGGCTGCTCTATTACGCGGCGTGGATGCGGGATCAAGGCGCGGCGGTTGCGGCGTCGAGGCGGGGCGCGCAGGCGTCGCGCGCAAAGCTGTATGCGAGCGAGATGGCGAATCGCGTCTGCGCGAAGGCGGTGCAGATTCACGGAAGCCAGGGATTTTCGCGAGAGAGCGACGTCGAGCGATATTATCGCGATGCGCGGGTGCTGACGATTTATGAGGGGACGAGCGAGATTCAGCGGACGGTGATCGCGCGAGAGCTTTTGAAGCAGTGACGAGTGACAAGTGGCGAGTGGCTAGTGAAAAACGAAGACATCGCGCGGATGAATCGCGCGATAGGAAGAAAACGTTGGATCGGGATTTCACAAATTCTTACACAGTCATGAGAGGTTATGGCTTTGTCGCGATTCTTGTGACGGCGATGCTTTCGCAATTCGCTGCGCCAATGTCGAGCGGGCAGCAGTTGGCGGAAGTCGTGGGCACGGTGCAGGACGCGACCGGTGTAAGTATACGTGTTGGCGCTACGGTGGAATTTGTAAGCCAGCGGACGCATTACACAGTCACAGTGGGCGATGTTGGTGGGTATGCGCAGCAGTTGACTCCCGGCACTTACAGTGTAACTGCACGAGCCCGTTTTTTCTGCGAGGAGCGTCGAGCTGCATTTTCGATCGCTGCAAATCAGAAGGCCGAGTTTGATTTTATTTTGCCAACGGCTACGATGGACGCGACACCACCCAATGACGGCTGTTACAAAGAAGATGCGCGGGATCTGGGTAAGGGCGAACTTAACCCGCTCGTGCTCTATGGAGCGCGCAGCCAAAAAGGCGCCGAGATTCTTTACTCAGGATTGAAGCATCGCTCCCTTCCACAGATAAATGAGAATTATCCTGTCGTTTTCAGCTACGGTCTTCTGACTCTCCAAGCCGAGACCTTGCTGTTCGATCCGTACGCAAAATCGATTACGGCGGTCGGGGACATAACCCTATGGAATGAAGCACAGAAGCAGCGCGCATCGAAAATGCGAATCGAATTTGCAAAAGACGCACCGGTTGTAACGGTTATTCAATAGCGACATGGCACACGAGACGAAACGGAAGGCGAGGGTGCTGAGCGGGATGCGGCCGACGGGGCGGCTGCACATCGGACATTACTTCGGCGCGCTGTCGAATTGGGTGCGGATGCAGGACGAGTACGATTCGTATCACTTCGTGGCGGACTGGCATGCGCTGACGACGCATTACGCGGACAGCTCGCAGGTGGCGGCGAACACGCTGGAAGTGGCGACGGACTGGCTGGCGGTGGGACTCGATCCGCGCAAGGCGACGATGTTCATTCAGTCGAGCGTGCCGGAGCATGCGGAGCTGCATCTGCTGCTGTCGATGATTACGCCGCTTTCGTGGCTGGAGCGCGTGCCGACGTACAAAGAGCAGATCGAGAATTTGCGCGACAAGGATTTGGGGACGTATGGGTTCCTGGGGTATCCGCTGCTGCAGAGCGCGGACATTGTGATGTACGGCGAGCCTGGGCAGAAGCTGCTGGTGCCGGTGGGGGAGGATCAAGCGCCGCACATTGAGATGACGAGGGAGGTGGTGCGCAAATTTAATCGCCACAACATCGTGGTTAACATCGACGGCCTAAGAAGGAATGCATCAGAAGCTATGGTCATTAGGACGTCGCTCTCAGGAGTCGGGCCCCAAGGGAAGGGGTTTGCTGTGGGCCGGGAACTAGAGAAGAAAGCTGCGGAGGAGCTCGCGCAGATAATCCGAACGCTCGCGCTTGAGACTGGGTTCGAGAATTTCTTGGAGCAGCATCCCATCGCACAGAAGTACGTGAACATTCCGAATGTGCTGCAAGAGCCGGATGTGATTCTGACGGAGACGCCGAGGGTGCCGGGGACGGATGGGCGGCGGATGGCGAAGAGTTACGGAAACGCGATATGGCTGAGCGACACGCCGGAAGAAGTTCGCGCGAAGACTCGAAACATGATGACGGACCCACAGCGGGTGAAGCGGACGGATCCGGGGCGGCCGGAGGTTTGTCCCGTGTTCGCGTATCACAATTTGTTTCCGGAGAAGAAATCGGCGGAAGATTGCGCTCGGATTGAGCGCGTGGATCGCGAATGCCGCACCGCCGCGATTGGCTGTGTGGATTGCAAGCGGCTGATGGCCGACGCACTGGTGAAATGGATCGAGCCGATTCAGAAGGAACGCAAGCTTTGGGCTGACGATCCGGCTGCTGTTTGGAAGGTGCTGGATGAAGGTTCAGCCAAGGCACGCGACGTGGCGAGGGCAACGATGGAACGCGTTCGCAAGGCGGTGTTCAACTGGGAAGGCGCGGGCCGCGCTGGTGCTGCGCCGGTGACGCAAGGGAAATAGGCGCGGGCGGAATACTTTGCGCGGGTGAAGCGCGCAGTAGGAAGGATTTTTTTGAAGTGAGTCAGGCAGATTGGCCGGTGGTTTAGGCTCGCTGGGAATGAACGTCGTCGGTGACCCGTAAGAATCGATTACTTCGCGCGGGTGGAGTGGCGAATGGAAAAAGGACTCTTAATGAGCATGGATCGTAGGGCAGCGAACTGCGGTCTGTTGAACGGGCCGGTTTCGCTCCTTGGCTAAGGCACTGAGAGCTAGGCGTTGAAGCGCGTAACAGGAAGCTTTTTTCAACTGCGCCGGTGGGGATAGTTAGCCTTCAACTGTGTCTGGGTTGGTCAGTGACGAGTGAACGGGACTAACGCATCGCTCACAGAAGCACTAAGCGTTGCGCTGGAAGGGTAGTAGCTCGATGCGTAGGACAGAAAACCCTTCCTCCAGGAAATTCGCTGAATGAGTTTTCGACCTTGTGGACAAGGCGCGACCGGTGTGGCGGCAGGGAAACTCGATGGTTCGCGCGCGCATCGGAGAGATTATCAGGGGTGTGTTGAGGGCGGGGGCCCAGTGACCGGCGATGGCTCAGCCAAAAATCGAAATGCTCGTCTGCGTTTGGAGTTATGCTTAGGAGAAAGACGGGCGGAGGTGCGCCAATGAGAAATCTTTCCGGAGTCACTTTCAAGGCATCAGTTGCGATTATCGGTTTGTGCGCGGCATTTGTTCTGCCTGCGGGCGCGCAGACGCAAGCTCCAGCGCAAGCGCCGGCTCAAGCTGCGTCGTCTAGCGCGAATTCAACCAGCAAGCCGGTTTTGGTCGAACTGTTTACCGCCGAGGGTTGCTCGGATTGTCCTCGCGCGGAGGAACTGGCGAAGAGAATGGAAACAGAGCCTCTGCGGGGGATTAATCTGATCGTCCTCGAAGAGCACGTAGATTACTGGAACAAATACGGGTGGATCGATCCTTTCTCTTCCGGAGATTGGACCGCACGTCAACTGGAGTACGTCGGGAAAACTCCAAAACCCGATCCGTATACGCCGGAAATGGTGATTGACGGCGGGGCTCAATTTCCAGGCGGCGACGGAAGGCAAGCGCAAGCGGCAATTAACGCGGCGGCGGCGGCTCCTGAGACAAATCTGAGCGTGACGCAGGAGAGCCTCGACGCGAAGGGGGAAGGCGAGTTCAAGATTTCGGCAGGGAGGCTCGAAGGCGACGCGCCTGGGGATCCGGTGGAGGTGTGGATTGCCGTGACCGAGGACGGACTGTCTTCGGCGGTGAAAGCGGGAGAAAACGCCGGCCATACGCTTTATCATGCAGCGGTGTTACGTTACTTGCACAAGGTCGGCGCGGCGCAAGGGTCGGGCGACGCTGCGTTCACGGGCGACGCGAAAGTGAAAATCAATTCAAAGTGGAATCGCAAGGATGTGAACGTGGTGGTGTTTCTGCAGGACAAGAAGAGCATGAAGGTCCTCGGAGTGGCGTCGACGAAACTGACGAGCTAGCGAAACGCCGAACTTATGGGAAACGCGCCGGGGGCTAATCCCGCGATGAGTTCCGCAAGGGCGTACGGCTTGCACCGAGTCTGGACGGTGTTCTGGATCGGCCTCGTTGCCGGCACGCTGGATATTTCCGAAAATATTATCTTCAACGCGTTCCGACGCACCACGCCGTATCAGATTTTCCAGTACATCGCAAGCGGGCTATTGATGGCAAGTCGTTCACGATGGGCGGCGCGTCGGTGGCGCTTGGTGTGGCGATCCATTATGCGATTGCGATGACGTGGACGGTGGTGTTTTATCTTTTGAGTCGCAAGCTAATAATTTTGACCCGCCAGGCGACGATTTACGGCATTGTTTACGGCGGCGCGGTTTACGTGATCATGAATTTCGTGGTGCTGCCGATGACGCGCGTGCCGCACGCGCGAGCGGCGATGACGGTGGCGTCGCGCGTGAGTGGAGTGCTGGCGCTGCTGTTCTGCATTGGGCTGACGATTGCGCTGCTGGTAAAGAGATTCGCGCCACCGACGGCGGGCGTATAATGCAATTCAAGGACGACATTCTGAACGGAGCGTAAGGTTTGGCTGCGAACGCACAACCGGATTATAAAATTCAGCTTCCTGTATATGAGGGTCCGCTCGATTTGCTGCTGGACTTAGTCCGCAAGCAAGAAATCGATATTCATAATATTCCGATCGCGAAGATCACGCAGCAGTACCTCGACTATCTGCATCAGCTGGAAAAGCTGAACGTCGACATTTCGGCGGACTTTTTGTACATGGCGGCGACGCTGATTCATATCAAGTCGAAAATGCTGCTGCCAGCCGATCCGCTCGCGCCTCCGGAGGAGCAGGACCCGCGAAATGAACTGGCTCACCGGCTGATCGAGCACGAGAAATTCAAGAACGCCGCGCAGATGCTTTACGAAAAGCAGCAGCTTGAAGCGCACGTCTGGTCGCATCCGGACATGTCGCTTTATCAAGACGAAGGGACGGAAGGCGAGCTGGTCGTGTCGCTCGTGGACCTGGTACGCGTGTTCCAGCAAGTGATGGAACGGCGCCGCGCGGTGGCGAAGATCGAGTTAGCGCACGAGGTCGTCACGGTTGCGCAGATGATGGAGCAGTTGCGCGCGCGTCTTGTGGCGAGCGAAGAAGCGGTGTCGCTGGAGGGATTTTTTGAGGCGTGCCCGTCGCGGCGCTCGATGATTGTGGCGCTGCTGGCTGTGCTCGAAATGGTCCGCATGCAGGCGATTGTGCTGGTACAGGAAAAAATGTTTGGCGACGTGCTGCTGAAGAAGCACAAAATGTTCGACGCGGTGTTCGAGAGCGGCGGGGCGATCGCGAAAATTGATGAAGAGTATTTGTAGGTAGCGCCGTGGATGAGTGGGGGGCCGTAATGTATGGGCAAGCGCAGAAAGTGGTTGCTATGGGCTGACGTTATCGTCTTGGCGCTTCTGGTTGCCTTCGTGTGCGATATGTGGGTGGGGGCTATGCCGCCTCTACCGTACAGAGACGTTTGGGAATTCCAATGGCCTCCCTTCGTCGGCGCAGATTTCGTAAGGATCCCGGACTGGGTAAGATCCGCGTCCGTTCTCGGGGTTTTGATTACAGCACTGGTACCCCTAGCATACGGGCTGCGGGCTATCGGCACTGGATTAAGAGTAGTCTTGACGGCGAAAAGAAAGGCGTTGCGGTGAACGGATGACAGAACAGGAATTGATGAGCGCGCTGGAAGCAATCATTTATGCGGCGGATGAGCCGGCGACGATCGAGCAGATGGTGGCGGCGATTGGTGGGGAGAAGGTGGAGGTGCGCGCGGCGCTCGACAAATTGGTGGCGTCGTATGGCGCGGAAGAGCGGGGCATCGAGATTCGCAAAGTCGCGGGCGGCTGGAAGATGTACACGAAGGCGCAGCATCACGAAGCGGTGCGGAGATTCATCAAGAGCCTGCGGCCCCCGCTGCGGTTGACCATGCCGGCGCTGGAGACGCTGTCTGTGATTGCATACAAGCAGCCGGCGACGCTGCCGGAGATTAACGAAGTGCGCGGGGTGAACTGCGGCGGCGTCGTGAAAACTCTGTTGGAGCGGCGGCTGATTACGACCGCGGGGCGTAAAGAGGCCGTGGGGCGGCCGATTTTGTATCGCACGTCGAAGGATTTTCTGATGCGGTTCGGGCTGGCGGATTTGGATGAGCTTCCGAGTTTGAAGGAATTCGAGCAATTGGCGCAGGCGGCGCTAGGCGCGGATGATGGGATTGCGCCGACGGAGCCGGAAGAAACGCCCGGAGAGCAGGGAGTTCTCGGTGACGCGAATGCTGAAGTGGCGGAATCGCCCGCAATAAGCGAAACGCAACAGGACACCGCACTACAATCCGATCCTGGGCTTGCGGCGGAAATGGCTTCGCCTTCGGCAGAAGCGGTGTTGGACAGCACGGAGAGTGCGCTGCATGTGCAGGAGAATGCGACTGCTTCTCCCAACGCTGAAGACACTGCACTATCCGAGCAGGACGCGACTTCAAAGGATACTGATTCTTCGGATTCGGATGCGCACGGAAAAGCCGCTGGCGCTTAGGCCATTCTTTCTCGCAATGAGCCGCGAATTTCCCTCTAACCGACCAAATAGCTGGTGTGCCAATGAGTGGAACGCTTCCCTATGACTGAGCTGGCGCTGGGCGGGAAGATTCGCATTGTCGAGTATGATTCGCGCTGGCCGGAGATGTTCGCGCATGAGGCAGAACGTATCCGCGCGGCGCTCGGCGAGCGTGTAATACTCGTTGAGCATGTTGGGTCGACCGCCGTGCCCGGACTCGCTGCGAAGCCGGTGATTGATGTGGTTCTCGTGGTGGCGGATTCACGCGAGGAATCGGCATACGCGCCTCAACTGGAGGCTGACGGGTTTCGGCTGACCATTCGAGAGCCTGAGTGGCACCAGCACAGGATGTTCAAAGGTTCGCAGCCGCAAGTGAATTTGCACGTATTCTCGCGGCATTGCATGGAAGTCAGACGTATGCTGGCTTTTCGTGATTGGCTGTGCGCCCATGACGCAGACCGCGATATTTACGCGCGCGCGAAGCTGGAGTTGAGCCAGAAGAGCTGGAAGCGCGTTCAGGATTACGCGGACGCGAAAATCGAGGTGGTTGAGGAAATTGTGATGCGCGCGCTGGACGATCGAAAATAGAGGTGCTGCGCGCCGGCCCGCCTAGCAATCTGCTAAGATTCTCCGCTGGCACCTCCATGCGAGAGCGACTACAAAAAATAATTGCGCGGGCTGGCGTCGCGTCGCGGCGGCATGCGGAGGAACTGATTTCCTCGGGCCAGGTGGCAGTGAACGGGCAAGTTGTGACGGAGCTTGGAACGAAGGCGAACGCGCAACGGGACCATATTCGCGTGGCGGGGAAGCTGCTGCACGCGAGCGAGACGAAAGTTTACATTGCGCTCAATAAGCCCGATGGAGTTGTGTCGACGCTACAGGACCCCGAGAGCCGTAGAACAATCGCGGGTTTTCTGCGCGGGCTGCCAGGGCGTGTTTTTCCCGTTGGAAGGCTTGAGTATCACGCTTCGGGCCTGATGCTTCTGACGAATGACGGCGAACTGGCGAATCGCATAATGCGCGCGCACGAATTGAAGCAGGAATATCTCTGCAAGATTGACGGCGCGCTGAACGAGGCGGAAGTTCGCGACGCCGAGCGGCGCGGCCGCGTGAAATTGGAGCGCGAGAAGGGCATGCCCGCAGGCTGGTGGCACGTGAAGACGAGCGGTGCGAGTAAAGACGAGTTTCGTCAGTCGCTGATTGCCGCGGGACATCACGTTGACAAGCTGCGACGCGTCGCAATTGGAAACATCGAACTGGGTGCGCTTCCGTCGGGGCAGTATCGCCACGTGTCGCGAGAAGAAATCGCGGAGCTGGAGGAGCTGGTAGGGAAGGCGGAGAAGAGGGCTGCGTCTGCGACGCCGGTTGCGCACAAACACCGACAACGGCCTCCGTTGCGCCGCCGAGCTCGCAAATAGAGAAAATGAATACAGAGCAACGAAACGGCGATGAAATTCGCAAGCTTCTGGAGACGAGCAAAACTATCGCGGTTGTCGGACTGTCGTCGAATCGCATGCGGCCGAGTTTTGGCGTGGCAAGTTACCTGCAACGCGCTGGGTACAAGATTATTCCCGTGAATCCCAACGAACGTGAAGTGTTGGGCGAAAGGGCTGTCGCGCGGCTAGAAGATATTCGCGAAAAGGTGGATATTGTGGACGTTTTTCGGCGGTCGGAATTCGTTGCGGAGGTTGCCGAGAGCGCGATCGCCATTGGCGCGAAGGCGCTGTGGCTACAAGAAAGCGTGATCGACGAAATAGCTGCGAAGCGGGCGCGCGACGCGGGCCTTCTTGTCGCGATGGATTTGTGCATTTTCAAGGAGCATGCGAAGCGGTTCCGCTAAGACAGCGGCGGGGAGCGAAATGAAGGAAACACGGCAGCGACCTTTTCATGCGCGACGAGCTTTGGGCGTTTTTGCAGTTTGCGCGGTTTTTAGCGGCATCGCGCTCGCGCAGGTACAGCAAAATCCCAAAGCGGAGGGAAGTCGCTGGTGGAAGGACGTCAGTTTTCTCGCGAGCGACGATTTGCAAGGGCGTATGACTGGCAGCGGCGGTTATCAGGCGGCGGCCGGATACGTCGCAGAGAGTTTCAAAGCCGAAGGCCTTAAAGCGGCCGGGACAGTCGGTTTTTTTCAGCCCGTCAAATTCAAAAGCCTCGAACTGGACGAAGCGTATTCTTCAATAGCGCTCGTTCAGGGCGACAAAACCACACCGTTGACCCTGGGCAATGAAGTGATTCTGCGCGCTATGGGCGATGCCGCGGATGAAATTGAGGCTGATGCAGTTTTTGTTGGGTACGGTATTTCCGCGCCAGAGGTGAATTACGACGACTTGGCTGGCTTAGACCTGCACGGGAAAATCGCTGTGTATTTGTCCGGGGGCCCGGGCACTATTAGGGATCCGTTACGCGCGCATGTGGAGTCTATCGGGGAACGCTGGAAGGCCATGAAAGCCGCAGGAGCGATCGGTGTGGCATCGATTGTGAACCCGACAAACCAGGAAGTGCCTTGGGAACGGATCGCGAGAAACAGGCGTCACCCTTCTCTGGCGCTCGCGGAAACAGACCTGGGAAGAGAGCAGGGGATGAAGATTTCGCTCAACATCAATCCACAAGATGCCGACGAGTTTTTTGCTGGTTCAGGCCATACCATGGCCGAAATCATCGCAACGGTGAAGGCGCACCAGCCGCTCCCAAAATTTCCTCTCGCTGTGAAGATTCACGCAAAGATCAAAGTAGCACAAACAGACGTGGAGGCGCCGAATGTTGTCGGCGAGCTGGAAGGATCGGACCCAGATTTGAAGAAACAGTTTGTCGTCGTCAGCGCGCATCTCGACCATTTAGGAATTGGCGCGCCAGTGAACGGAGACGATATTTACAACGGCGCGATGGACAACGCGGCGGGCATTGCGGCACTCATTCAAATTGCTCACGATTTTCGGGTGTCGAATACGAAGCCGAAGCGCTCGGTGATTTTTCTCGCATTGTGCGGCGAAGAGGAGGGTGAGCTGGGTTCGTGGTATTTTGCGAACCATCCCACGGTCTCTTCAGATGCGATCGCCGCGGACATCAATATGGACATGTTCTTGCCGCTTTTCCCGCTTCAATATTTGCAGGTGCAGGGGCTGGACGAATCGACGCTCGGTGATGACATTCGCGCTGCTGGCAAGGCGGATGGCGTGAATATCATCGAAGATGAGCAGCCGGAGGCGAACCGGTTTATTCGCAGCGACCAGTATAGTTTCGTGCAGAAGGGGATTCCCGCGCTGGCATTCAAGTTTGGTTACGAGAAAGGATCCCCGCAAGAGAAAACATTTAATGATTGGGTGCATACGCATTATCACGCGCCGTCGGATGATACGAATCAGAAAGTCGATCAGGAAGCGGCGGGAAAGTTCTGCTATCTGATGTACATGCTTGCAGACCGCGTGGCGGATGATTCAGCGCGGCCGACCTGGGAGCCGACGAGTTTCTTTCGCAGGTTTGCCCAGGAAGGAAGCCATCCATGAGTGGCACTGCGAAGACAGCAATCGCTCCGATGCTCTCAGTTCGCGCTGGTGCTAAAGCGATTGAGTTCTATAAGACGGCATTCGGCGCCGCTGTTGTTTTTCGAATCGATGCGCCGGATGACGCGGTCGTAGCACGGTTGTCCGTTGAGGGCGCAGAGTTTTGGGTCGCCGACGAATCGCCGGAGCACGCGAACTTCAGCCCGGAGACTCTCGGTGGCGGAACTGTGCGGATGGTCATGGTTGTGGACAACCCGGACGCTGTGTTTGACCGGGCGTTGAGAGCGGGCGCGCAGGTCGTGGTCGCCGTTGACAATCAATATGGCTGGAGGCTTGGGCGCGTCGTCGACCCGTTCGGCCATCACTGGGAGATTGGCAAGCCGTTGAAGCCTTGAGCGCGGCGTTCAAAAATAGGCGGATTACTTTAGCGGGTACACTTCGACGTGATCTGACCCAGGCTCGGCGACGGCAATGAGGTGTCCATCCGGCGAAATTGCAAAAGAGCTGAAAATCAAATCATGAAGTATGGGCGTGAGATCGCCACTGGGAATCGAAACCCAGACGAGGTCGCTTGATTGCTTTTCGGGTCCGCGTTTGAGCAGAATGCGATTCTCCTCCGGCCCCCACGCGAACGTGCCGTACGCGCAGTGGACTGTTATCGGCATCTGCGGATGTGAGAGGTCGCGAACTTCGAGTGTGTCGCCGTCGACAAAGTAGGCCACTTTGTTTCCGGAAGGGGAGAGCGTCAGCTTGCCGAGATACGC
>DATFQU010000364.1:0-7314 GCA_035264005.1 Candidatus Acidiferrales bacterium | reverse complement strand
GACGCCGATCTGCACCGAAGGCTCGCATTTCTGCGGTGTGAAAGTCTGGCAGGATTTTCCAAACATTCAGCGCCGAATATGACCCGCCGCGGAAGCTTGGCGTATTACCTCGCCGCGTGGGTCTGCGGCTGCTTTTTCATGAGCGCAACGATCTGGCTCAACAACGTGTGGGTACCGACAGGGCGTGCTGTCTCTGACCTCCTCTTCATCTATTTCCTCTATTTAATGAATGGGGCCCTGCCGATGCTTCTCTTCGGGTTCGTGTTGCGCCGCACGACAAACTCAATGCACTGGAGACGCACGTGGCAATGGATTGCCGCTGGTGCAGTTCTCGCTCCTGCGTTGACTGCGCTTCTTGGGACGATGTCATGGTGGCAGGTTTTTCAAGGCAGCGGTTGGCGCGATTGGATCTCAAGCTATCTCCTTAGCTCGTCGGCAACCTTCGTGCCGCCAAAATGGATGTCCATAGTCACAGCGCCAGCGGGCGCCGCCACGGCGTGGGTTCTTTCTCGCATCGACCGCGCATTCGCCACAAGACCGAACGAGTGAATGCGTAGCAAGTGACGTTCATGAGCGCCAGTGCAGCGTTACCGGTCCCTCCATCGGATGGGAAGCAGGCACGCCAGTTTGCTTCGACTCCAAGTGCGCGGCCTTCAGCTGGAAATACCACTTCGCGGGGCGGTCGGCGTCGTCGATCAGCATCAAATGCGGATTCGATTTCAATCCTTCCGCCTGCTTGGTCATCGTTTCCGTATCTTGCGCGATGAAGCGCGGGCCCAAGACTCGAATGATGAATCCAACAACAGGAATAAATCGAAGCACGTTCCACGCAGCGCAGAAATCCAACCGGCACAAATCGCGGCGAACCGGAGTGACAACTGCGCGACTGGAAAACCACAAGCTTCCGGACCGAACCTGCTCGAAGCGATAGCTGGGAAGCGTGAAATCGATGGTGGTGGTGACGGGCGCGCCGGTGATGAGCTTCAGGATCTTGTAAGGCAGACTGTTCGACGAAGGCGTATGCGGGCTCATGCGAAAGCCGCTTGGAATCGGCTCGAATTGTTTCTGTTTTTCGTGGATGCTTCGCCGGCTGCGCCACCACCAGGATTGGTGGACGAACGGGCCGTGTGCCGGATCCATCAAACCAATCACTCCGTGGTCAACGTGCACAGGCATCTCCGCGGAGAGATGCGCGATGTGATAACGCGGGCCAAATTTCGGCAGCTCCGGCGCGGCGTCCGGGGCTTGCTCGCTACGCGGAGAATTCGGCGATGCCATGTAGACCCAAATGTAGCCATCGCGCTCTTCGCAGGGAAAAGCGCCAGCATAAATCCGGTCGGCGCGCAGTTTTGAGTCAGAAGTAATCGAAGGAATTTCGCGACATTGGCCGGAATGCGCATCGAATTTCCAACCGTGGTAGCTGCACTCGACACGCTCGCCGTCGAATTCGCCGTACGAGAGAGGCATGCCGCGATGCGGGCAAACATCTCGTAAGGCGAAGGGTTTTCCGTGTGCATCGCGTCCGATGGCGAGCGGCACTTCGAGAAGAGTCGCCTTGCTGAGTTTGCGGCCGGAAAGCTGGTTCGTGCGAAGCGCGGGATACCAGAAATCCCACAGCATGCCGAGGTCGGTAGCGGATTCCGTTCGTGTGGCGCCGATGTTCGGTTCAGGCATGGCGAGTGTGCTCGTGTCTTGCCCCGGGGAACACAATTCCGGGGTCAAGCGCCGTATCGTAGTACAGGCAGTGGCGCGGGACAACTTCAAGGAAGCTCGAAAGTGATGACCATCTTGCCGTGAAAAGGCGGTGTTCGGAAATGGACGCTCGTGCGAAAAACTTGACGAAAAAACTCGATTAGAAAAAGTTTGGTTATTGATCTGGCAGGACTTAGGACAACTTCTAATTTCCCATAGAAACTCGATTAGAATTACGGATACGAAGGCAAAGCGAAAGCTATGTGAGAGGACAAGGAGTATTAGGCGAGGCGAATGCCCCACCGGAGGCCTCGCGGGAAACTGCGGGATGCGGAGTTGGACGAGCTAACCATGCAGTACCCTTATAGCATAGGTTAACGGAATTCTCTACGATGATCTCTAGTTCCCCGTATTTAGCTCCTTCTTTTTGCCGCAACCAATACAGTAGCTCTTTAGCTGAATTCCCGGTGGTTTTGCCAGAAGCCTGAGGGTTTCACGAAAATATTCGGCACCGGGCCTAATCGCTCCGCCACACTCGGCGCACACTTTTTCAAGGCGAGCTTTGGTCAGTTTCAATGACTTCTCTGCGTCGTATTTCCTCATCGTCGAATGTTTCTAGACCTTTTCGATCTCGCACGACTCTGACAATTCCTCAAGGAAGTCTGGCTTCAGATAACGAAGCTGCGGTTGCTCATCAAAAGAAAGGACGAAGGATGCCGGTGAGATTATAGCATTCGACAATATGGTCGAAGAATACCACTTCGCGCGGATGAAGCGCGCGATAGGAGGATCAAGGCGACCCTTCTTTCTGGTCGGAGCTAAAGCTCCGACCCCCTAAAAAGCAACAGAGATTCTTCGTCGCAAAAAGCAAGGGGGTGGGGTGTTTGGTTTGACAAAAGCTGGGCGCGCTCCTATTCTGTCGATAGAAACGCAATGTTTGCCGCATTTTATTAGCGCTCCCGCATAAGGCCGGTTTGCCCGGCGCAGTTCCTTGTTTGCATTTTCTTTCATCCATTTCTAGTTCAACCCCCGGTTCGCCGGCGCTTCGTTTTGGATACTTACGGGAGTCTCGCCATGAGCAACACGAATATGTTTCAAAAGCTGGATCAGATTGAAGCTCGCTACGACGAACTGACGACGGAGCTTTCTTCGGCCGAGGTCCTGGCCGATTCAGGCCGTTACCAGAAGCTCGCGAAAACGCACGCAGACTTGTCGCAAATGGTTTTGAAGTATCGCGAATGGAAGGACATTGAAAAGGGACTCTCCGGCGCGAAGCAGCTTCTCGCAGAAGCGGAAGACGCGGAAATGAAGCAGATGGCGCACGAGGAGCAGCACACCCTCGAAGCGCGGCGCGAAACGGTAGAGCGCGAACTGAAGGTGCTGCTGCTGCCGAAGGATCCAAACGACGAAAAAAACGTGATCGTGGAAATCCGCGCGGGTACAGGCGGCGATGAGGCATCGCTCTTCGCGGGAGAATTGTTTCGAATGTATTCGCGTTACGCGGAATCGCAGGGGTGGCGCGTGGAAGTGCTGGAAAGTTCGGCGTCTTCGGTGGGCGGCGTGAAGGAAATCATTGCGGCGATCCAGGGACAAAAAGTGTATTCGAAGCTGAAGTATGAGAGTGGGGTGCATCGCGTGCAGCGCGTACCGGCGACGGAACAGCAGGGACGAATTCACACGTCTGCTGCGACGGTGGCCGTGCTGCCGGAGGCGGATGAAATCGACATCAAGATTGAGCCGAAGGATTTGCGCATCGATACGTTTTGTTCGTCGGGGCCAGGCGGACAATCGGTGAACACGACGTATTCGGCGGTGCGGATTACGCACATTCCGACGGGGCTCGTGGTATCGCAACAGGACGAAAAATCGCAAATTAAAAACCGGGCGAAAGCCATGCGCGTCTTGCGCACGCGGCTCTACGAGATGGAGCAGGAGAAGCAACATCAGCAGATCGCGGCGGAGCGGCGCGGGCAAATCAAGACTGGCGATCGTTCGGAAAAAATTCGCACGTACAATTTTCCGCAGAACCGCGTGAGCGATCACCGCATTGGACTGACGCTGCACCAGCTAACGGAAGTCATGGACGGGAAGCTGGGGCCGCTGGTTGATGGACTAGTGACTTATTTCGAAGCGGAACGGTTGAAGAGAGAATTGAGCGACAACGGCGATGGAAGTGGGAAGGCGTAATGAGTGCAGGGCCGAAAACTGATGCTGGTGCGTCCGTGCGGAATGCGCTGCGTGAGGCGATGGGGCGGCTTGAGGCAGCGAATGTGCCTTCGCATGCGCTGGCAGCGGAACTGTTGCTGATGCACACGATGAGATGCGACCGGACCTGGCTTTACTCACATCCCGAAGCGGCGATTGACAGCGAAGCATTGCAGAAGTTTTTTGAACTGGTCGCACGACGCGCGCAGGGCGTGCCGACACACTATTTAACTGGCAAACAGGAATTCTGGGGATTGGAATTCGAAGTGACGCCAGCGGTGTTGATTCCGCGTCCGGAAACCGAACACTTGGTGGAAGTTGTTATGGAAATGCTCAGAGAGAACAAACAGGCAGAGAAGTTGCGAATTGCTGACGTCGGAACGGGCTCAGGATGTATTGCCGTTGCGCTAGCGCAAGAATTCAGGAGCGCGGAAATTTTAGCGACGGATATCTCCCGTGCGGCTCTGGACGTCGCGCGACGAAATGCGGAGCGACACCGTGTATCGGAGCGCATACGTTTCGTTGAATGCGATTTACTTGGTGCGGCTGCGGAAGAGGGACGGGCGTTCGATCTGATTGTCAGCAATCCTCCGTATGTGGCGAACGGCGACGAATCGCGACTGCAGAAAGAGGTGCGCGAGCATGAACCACGAGAAGCGCTCTTCGGCGGACCGGAGGGGACCGAAGTTTACGCGCGTTTGATTGCTGAAGCAGCAAAACGCGTGCGGCACGAAGGATTGCTCGTTGTCGAAATTGGATATGGCGCAAGCGAGCGCGTTAGGGAGTTATTCAATTGCGTCGAATGGAAAGACATCCGCGTTGCGGACGACCTCGCCGGAATTCCGCGAGTCATTTCCGCTAAACGCACTTAGCCGCCCGCTGCACTTTTGCTGTAACACTCCACGGATCGAATTGCGTGTATGATTTCCGGCAAGGTCAGCCGCTATGCCAAAGCTCGCACAATACCGCGCCAAACGCGAACCGCCAACTGCAGGACCGTCCGATGCGGCGTCGAAGGCACGCGAGAACGTCTCGATACTTCACGTGGACATGGATGCGTTTTTCGTTTCGGTGGAATTGCTGGAGCGGCCAGAACTTCGCGGGTTGCCCGTCGTCGTAGGCGGGCAAAAAGATCAGCGTGGGGTAGTAACTTCGGCGAGCTATGAGGCGCGGAAATTCGGAGTGCATTCCGCGATGCCGCTGCGAACTGCAGGGAAACTGTGTCCGCACGCAGTTTTTCTGAACAACCGGCATGAACTCTACGCGCAGTGGAGCGACCGAGTCGCGGCGATTCTCAACAAATATTCGCCGGTGGTGGAAATGGCGTCGATCGATGAAGCGTACATCGATCTGAGCGGTACGGAGCGGATGCTTGGGCCTTCACTGGCCGCGGCGCATCGATTGCTGGCGGACATCGCGAGCTCAACGGGATTGCCGTGCTCGGGCGGACTTGCGGCGACGCGGCTGGTGGCAAAAGTAGCGAGCGAGCAAGCAAAACCGCGCGGGCTCGTATGGGTGCCACGCGGGGCGGAAGCAGCGTTTCTGGCACCGCTCGAAGTGCGAAAAATCCCCGGCATCGGCAAAGTGACCGAGGCGGCGCTTGCGGCGGCGGAAATTCGCAGCGTGGAGGATCTCGCTGCCGTGCCGCTGGAACGGCTGGGGGAAATGTTCGGCAGGTGGGGTACAGCGCTGTATCGCAAGGCGCGCGGCGACGATACGTATGAGTTCTTCATCGATGCGGAGCCGAAGTCGATCTCGCACAACTGCACGTTCGGGGAAGATACGGCCGACAGCGAGATGGTGGAATCGACGCTCAGCCTGTTGACGCAAAAAGCGGGCAAGCGGCTGCGCGAGGTGGGACTTTTTTGCCGGACGGTGACGCTGACGCTGCGGTTTGCGAATTTTCACACGATCACGCGCAGCCGAACTCTGGCGGAAGCTAGCGATTTGGACAGCACGATTCTTGCGACGGTGCGCGAGCTGCTGCGCGGCGCGTGGAACGGCTCGGCGAAACTGCGGCTGGTCGGCGTGGCGCTGTCTTCGTTTCTGGCGGCGTCGGCGGCCACAGGGCAGCTTGAGTTACTGGACTCGGGGCATCGAGAGAAGCTCGAACGGCTGGCGCAAGCAACGGACCGCGTCCGCGACAGATTTGGTTTTTCGAAGCTGCAGCTTGGCGGTTCGCTACGGGCGCCGCGCGACCACTAATCTTCGCTGTTCCTGTGCGGGACGCATTCGTCGCGCTGTGCCGTATAATTCCAGCATGGCCTCCACGGGAACGAACTATGCTCCACCGCCTGCAGGCAGCTCGCGACCGGGCGGGAAAAAACACGGCCAATTTCGCGACTATTGGGCGCGCGTGACGGAAGGTTTGGCCGTCGACCAATTGTGGGGCCAGATGAAGGCGGACGCGCGTTCAACGTACTCGTTCTATGCGCGCGACGTTGACTGGGACACGATAAATAAGGGAACACGGTGGAAGGTCGGCTTCCGCATTGCGTGGGCATTTTTCCAGGCGATGCTGATGAAGCTGACGCCGGCGCGGCGGGTTGTGCTGCTGATTGCATGCGTCTTCGTGATCGTCAATTTTCATTTTGGGTTTGGGGATCAAGACTACTTATTCGACATGAGGGGCGTTGGGGCGCTGCTCCTTTTTCTTCTCCTCGCCCTGGAACTTGCTGACCGTGTGACGATGAAGCGCGATCTGGAAATTGCACGAGAAATTCAGCACTGGCTGGTGCCGGAGAAGCCGCCCGTGGTGCCGGGCGTCGATCTGGCGTTTGCGACGAGGCCACAAAATACGGTTGCGGGCGATTATTACGACGCGTTTCTGCGTGCGGGACCTGAGGGCGACGCAGGGCAGTCGTTGCTGATGGTTGTGGCCGATGTGGCGGGGAAAAGCGTGCCGGCAGCGCTGCTGATGGCGACGTTCCAGGCGAGCATCCGGGCACTGGCGGCGCGGCCGGGCAATTTGGACGAGCTGGCGCGGGATTTGAATCGCTACGCATGCGATCACAGCCTTTCGGGGATGCGTTTCACGACGGCGTTTATTGCGGAGTACGATCCTTCGTCGCGACGAATTCTCTACATCAACGCGGGACACAACGCACCATTTTTGCGGCGGCCGTCAGGCGAGATTGTGCGTCTGGAAGAAGGTACCGTTCCTTTTGGAATCGATTCGGCAGCGGAATATCGTTCGAATGCTGTTGCTATTGAGGTAGGAGATTTACTGGTGATTTTCACCGATGGATTACCCGAGGCAGTGGACAACTCCGGGCGGGAATACGGCGAAATACGGTTGCAGGACCGGATTGAACATTTCACGACAGAGCCGGCTGCGACGATGCTTGCTTCGGTGATGACAGATGTTGACTCTTATGTTGGAGCGGCGCGGCAGCACGACGACATCACCTGCATGGT
>DATFQU010000363.1:0-5359 GCA_035264005.1 Candidatus Acidiferrales bacterium | reverse complement strand
CCCCGGTTAGGGGAGCCTGGGGGATCGTCATACAAGGAGTCAAAATTCACACTGACCCCCTGCCGGAGAGACCCACGCCCGCGCGAACAGCATATTCCACCTCCAGCGTGTCGGCAAAGCATTCTGAGCTTTGGGCACGCGGGTTTACTCAAAATCCATGCCTTCCCGCGATGTACGTTTCGTCCCGCCAAGTTGACCATCCTTTCCCCTCCCGTTAAACTAAATTTACAGGCAATCGCGCATTTTCCTGCCTGTCGACAATCGGACTAACGGCCTAACGACTATGACCCCAACTCCAGCGCTACAGCAGCAGCGTCACCGCCAGGTGCTCGCTGAAGTTGTGCGCGCTTACATCGAGACAGGCGAGCCGGTTTCTTCGCGCACGATTGTGCGCATGCACGCCGAACAGCTTAGCTCCGCCACGATGCGCAACATCATGGCCGACCTCGAAGACGAGGGCTATCTCTACCAGCCGCACACGTCCGCCGGCCGCGTGCCTACGGCCTCCGCATACCGTTTTTACGTCGAGGAGATCGCCGCACAAGCCACGCCCCGCGTGGAAGACCGAGCCTGGATTCGCCGCGAGCTCGAATCCGCCACCACTCCCGAAGGCGTCATGGAACGCGCCAGCCAGGTTCTCGCTGCCGTGTCCCGCGGACTCGGCATCATCGTTTCGCCGCCGCTCGCCCGCACCGTCGTCGAACACATTCGCTTTCTGCTCCTGCCCGATTCCCGCGTGCTTGTCGTCCTCGTCACCAGTGGAGGCATCACGCGCGACAAATGCATCCGTCCCGCGCGTCCCTTCGAACAAGCGGAACTCGACCGCATCGCCGACCATTTGAATCGCCACTACCCGCGCCAAACGCTTGAATCCATCTGCGCCGACCTCAAAGCGCAACTCGCGCGCGACCGCGAGCGTTACGAGAAGCTGGCCAGCGGCGCGCTCTTGCTCTGCGATCCGAAACTTCTTGGCGAAGACACCGAGCGCGTGGTTTACATCGGCGGAGCCGCGCAATTTGTTTCCGCGCCGGAATTTCAGGATCAGGGCCAGCTCCACGAATTGCTCAGCGCTATCGAAGAGCGCGACCGCCTCATCACTCTGTTGAGCGGCTGCATCGAAGCGCCCGAGCCCGTCCACGTCGAACTCGGCGTCGAAAAAATGTCCAACGCCGGCAAGCACCTCGCGCTCGTCAGCGCACCATATAGCCATGGAGAAGCCGCGCGGCCGGGAGGGCAGGGAACCCTTGGAATCCTTGGGCCCATGCGCATGCATTACGAGCGCGTCATCACAGTGGTCGCTTTGATGTCGCAGTTTTTCTCCGAAGAAATGAAAGGGGACAAGTTGTCGTGAGTAGGAAAGAAAATTCAAGGGATCCGGAAGCGACCGCTGCCGAGAACGTCACGAGCGAAGCGCAAGCTCAAAACGCCGCGGACGGTCCCTCCGTGGAAAAAATAGTCAGCGACGAACTCGAGAAACTCGCCGCTGAAAAAGCTGATTTGAAGAACACTCTGCTTCGCCTTCAGGCCGATTTCGACAACTATCGGAAGCGCATCGACCGCGAGCGCCATCATGACCGCCATCGCGGCGCCGAAGTCCTCGTCGAAAATCTGCTTCCCGTTCTCGACGGCTTCGACCGCGCCATTTCCGCACATCGCGACGCCGCACACGACGAATTTCGCAAGGGATTCGAGCTGATTCGCAAGCAGATGCTCGACGTGCTCTCGAAGCAGGGCCTGCAAAAAATCGAAACCGAAGGCAAGCCCTTCGATCCGAATTTCCATCACGCCATCGAGCGGGTCGAAACGTCCGACCAGCTAGACGACACCGTCCTCGAAGAATTGCAGGCTGGCTACGTTTTTCACGGCAAAGTACTGCGCCCCGCGATGGTTCGCGTCGCCGCGAATCCCCAGGGTCACGGTGCCGCATCTAATAGCTCGTCTAGGGGGAACTAAACCAGCATGCCTTCCGCTTCCAAGCGTGATTATTATGAAGTTCTCGGCGTCACTCGCGACGCTACCAGCGACCTGATCAAAAGCGCCTATCGCAAGGCCGCGCTCAAGTGGCATCCCGACCGCAATCCCGAAAACAAATCCGACGCCGAACACCGTTTCCGCGAAGCCAGCGAAGCCTATAGCGTTCTCTCCGATTCGCAGAAGCGCGCCACGTATGACCGTTACGGTCACGCCGGTTTGAGCAATCAAGTCTTCGACGCCAGCAATTTTGGCTCGATCTTCGAGGAATTTCAGGATGTCTTTGGCGAAATGTTCGGCTTCCAGGATATTTTTGGCGGCGGATCGCGTCGCCGCGGGGGCCGTGCCCGCGCCCAGCGCGGCGCCGACATGCGCTACGACCTGAAACTCTCCTTCGAAGACGCCGCCGCCGGCGTAAAGACAAAATTGAAAATTCCGCGCATGGAAGATTGCGAAGCTTGCAGGGGCACCGGCGCAAAGCCCGGCTCCGGCATGGAAGTCTGCCAGAGCTGCAAAGGCCACGGCCAGCTCCACTATCAGCAGGGATTCTTCGCCGTCTCCCGCACGTGTCCGCACTGCCACGGCGCCGGAAAAATCATCAAGGAATCCTGCGCCGAATGCCGCGGCCAGGGCCGCATCGAGCGCTCGCGCACCATCGAAGTTTCCGTTCCCGCGGGAGTCGACAGTGGCATGCGCCTTCGCGTCGCCGGAGAAGGCGAGCAGGGAACTAACGGCGGCGTCCCCGGCGATCTCTACATTTTCATCGAAGTGAAGGAGCACGCCTTCTTCGAGCGCCGTGGCGCCGACCTGTATTGCAACGTCCCCATTACCATTTCGCAGGCCGCGCTCGGCGACGAAATCATGGTTCCCACCATGAGCGGCGAAGAAGAAAAGCTGACCATCCCCGAAGGCACTCAACCCGGCACGCTTTTCCGCCGCAAAGGCAAAGGCCTTCCCGATCCCCACGGCGGCAAAGGCGACCTTTACGTCAACGTCCGCGTCGTGGTTCCTTCGAAGCTCACCAAAGAGCAGAAAGCGCTCTTCGAGCAGCTCCATCGCATCGTCAAAGTCGAAAACCGCCCCGTCGAACGCTCCTCTTCCTTCTTCGACAAAGTAAAAGACATCTTCAGTTAAGTATTTGTTGTCATCCCGAACCCAGCCGCCGTCGTTGCGGATGGCGGCGAGGGACCTGCTGTTTACCTTTGTAGCGGCGGGTTTACCCGCCAGCCTTTGTTTTTATGTGTCATCCTGAGCGCAGTGCATGTCGCGCAGCGACGGACCTCGCCTCGGACTTCATTCGCTTCGGTTGTCACTGTTGCTTCTTTGAAGTACTGCGGATCTGTGCCGCTTTGCGCGGCACGGGCTTCAGCCTGTATGCCCTTGCTTTCGCCCCGGTATCTCAACGACCGCCCGGTGTCCCTCCGGCCCATCGTCGCCACTGTCATTTTCATCCGGAAGCGAGAATTCGACCTTCGTCTCGTTCATCACATTCAGTGTGTTCTCGATGTCCTTCGGGCTGATCGCGCCAAAGAAACACGACCCTGCCAGCATCATCAAAAAAATCACTCTGAGCCATTTGCGCCTTATGGACATGTAACCCTCCGGCCCGCCGCAGCGCAGACGAAAGAGCGCGCATGGACGCAGCTCGCCGATGCCTCGGTTGGTGGTTTCTGTTTTACTCACTGAAGCCGCAGCATCGCGGCCAGACAAGAGGAATTACAGCGCCGGAGGAGGTCGAGGGCAAAACGTTGCTAATGCGAGAATTTGTTGCGAGGAGCTCTCTTCATCAACGCAGGGAACCGGAATATTCAGCGAAATCGTGCCGAAGAAACAGATCGTCACGACGAGGAACGCGAGCGGCAGTCCCGAGCTGCCCGGTGCCAAAGCGGCCAAAATCACCGCCGCCACGCACAGAAAAACAACCACTCGCCGCGCTTTGCCTCGATCGCTCATCCCCCAAATTCTACGCCAAGACATTCTTGGTGCAAGTTACTTTGCCCGCATTAAGGTGTGCCGTTTTGGAAACAGCACGCCCCGCCGCCTTTGACGCCCCTATTACCCTCGCTGTAGCCTTTCTTCGAGCATCCCTGAAAAATCTGAATTCTTGCTGAGTTCGCGGTTTCCCGCCCAGGAACTCATTGGGGTGCAGGACTAAGTCTACGTTCGATGGGAGGTCCTGTGAGACACGCTTTCTTTGCGACCCTCGCTTTTTCCGGTTTGCTGACACTTGCACTTGCAGCTGGCTGCGGCTCCACGCCCACGCCTGTTTCTGTTACCGTCTCAGCGGCCGCCGCGCAAACTGATCAAGGCCAGACCGTCAACGTCACCGCCACCGTCATGAACGCCGGCTCCGACACCGGCGTCACCTGGAGCCTCAATGGCCCCGGCTCCCTCGGAATCACCGGCGCCGACGCCGTCACTTACGACGCGCCCGCCAGCGTCGCAAGCGCCCAAATGGCCACGATCACCGCCACTTCCAACGCCGACAGCACCAAGAGCGCATCCGTGCAAATCACCGTCAACGTGCCCCCGCAAATCTCCACCTCTTCGCTCGCGAACGGCGCCACCGGAACCGCCTATAATCAGAGCCTCACCGAAACGGGCGGCAGCGCGCCATTCATGTGGACAATTTCTTCCGGCGCAATCCCCACCGGCCTTTCGTTGAACGCGGGCACCGGCGCAATCACCGGCGCGCCGACGCAGGGCGGCACCTGGAATTTCACGATTCAACTCACTGACGCCGACAGCCTCTCTGTGCTCGCAAATCTCGCGCTCTCGATCAATTCCAATGCGGCCGCCGGCAATCCCGTGCCCTTCGTGAATCAGCCACTCGTGCCGCCGTCCGCAGCTCCAGGCGGCGCTGCGTTTACGCTCACCGTCAACGGAACCGGCTTCCTCGGATCCTCCACCGTGAATTTCAACGGCACTTCGCTCACGCCTTCCGCCGTCACAGCGAATCAGCTCAAGGTAACCGTCCCCGCCACCAGCATTGCCACCGCGGGAACCGCTACCATCACCGTCGTCACTCCGAATCCCGGCGGAGGCGCTTCAAATACCGTCTATTTCCCCATCACTGCATCCGCCACCACCATCACTTTCGCCAACGCCACCAACTCGCCGATTACAGGTCCAAACGGGACCATTGCCGTCGCCGCCACCGATCTCAACGCCGACGGCAAAGCCGACCTCGCCATCCTCGGCGACTCGTCTCTCTCAATTCTCCTAGGCGCCGGCAACGGAACTTTCGCTGCCGCCGCCAACTCTCCAATTTCTCTCTTTACCAACAACGATCCCGCCGCCGCCGCCCTCGTTTTTGGCGACTTCAACAACGACGGCAAAACTGACATCGCCGTCGACGAGTCCAACTTCACCGTCAACAACGTTCCCG
>DATFQU010000362.1:0-5813 GCA_035264005.1 Candidatus Acidiferrales bacterium | reverse complement strand
CGCGGGTCGACTGCTGCGATCGTCGCGTCGACAATTCGAGCCAGAGGCTTCAAGCTCAATTCGCGCACTTTTTCTTCACTCGCCAGAACTACAGCGGAAGCGCCATCGGTGATTCCGCTCGCGTTTCCTGCGCTGACAGTTCCCGTCTTGCTGAAAACAGGCGGTAGCTTCGCGAGTTTTTCCAAAGTGACGTCGGCGCGCACGTGCTCGTCTTTGTCGATGCGCGTCACGCCGCCTCTTTTATCCGTCACTTCCACGGGAACGATCTCGCGGCTGAAACGGCACTCGTTTTGCGCGCGCGCGGAGCGGCGATGACTTTCGAGCGCAAATTCATCCTGCTCTTCGCGCGAGATTTTGTACTGTTCGGCGAGCGTCTCCGCCGTTTCGCCCATGATCATCTTCGAAATGGGGCAGAGAAATCCGTCACGGTACATCGCGTCCACAAGTGGCTGATTGCCCATCTTCACGCCCCAGCGCGCTTCGACGAGATAGGGTACTTTGGACATGGACTCGGCGCCGCCCGCGACGATGATCCCCGCTTCGCCGAGGAGAATCTGCTGCCTGCCGAGCAGGATCGCGCGCAATCCTGAAGCGCAGGCCATATTCACTGTGTAGGCGGGCACATTGTCGCCCAGCCCTGAACGCCAGGCGATTTGCCGCGCAGGATTTGGACCCACGCCTGCAGGACGCGCGTTACCAAAGATAAGTTCGTCGACATGCCAGCGCACGCCGTTTTCTTGCGCGGATGATTTGCCGTTCGCACGCGAAATGCTTTCTTCGATGGCTTCGCCCTTGCCCGGTTCCCGCTCCGGCGGCAGTGGCGCGCCAAAGGCGCGTTCGAGCGCGGCGCGGACGGCAATCACACCCAAATCCGGGCCGGTGAATTCAGCCAAAGCTCCGCCGAATTTTCCGATGGGAGTGCGGACCGCGCTGATGATGTAAACACTGTTGTTCTTCATCGCGTTGCGATTTCTCTTTTCGGGTACTTTACTAAGTGTAAGTCTCCCTTCCATCATAACGCATTCGCGCGTGCGATGATTTATCGCGACGGCGGTACCACGGGTGCACCGCTCTTCAGCGGTCTTTGCTGAAGCTACAGGAATTAGTTCGCTAGTGGAATTCAGGGCGAGCAGGGTAGTCGACGATAATGGCCCGACCGTCAGTGAGAGCTTTGACGGAATGCTTCGCGTCGCTGGGCACAATGGCCACGAGGCCGCGTTTCACGACCTGCGAGACTCCGTCAACTGTCACTTCGAGTTCGCCCTCGATTACTTGGTAGACTTCTTCTTGCGGATGGGAATGCTCGTGAATCGACGAGCCGCGCTTGAAGGCGTAATGCGCGAAGGTCATGTTCGCGGATCGGAAGTAGCGTCCGAACCAGCCGGGCAAGCGTTCAATGACTTGCAAGCTGCTCAGATCTACGAATGGCATGGAAGCTCTCCTGCGCGAATCGTAGCACGCGCGGTGCGATTTACACCGCAACAAATCTGCGCTATCTCTATTCAACAGGGGTTTTGCGATGCTTCCCACAGACACAATCTTGAAGCGATTTGAAGAGCCTGACGAGGTGCGCACATTCGAAAAGGGAAAATTCGAAATTGTACGTGTTGGAGGAATGACCGTTGGCCGCGCAACGTATCAGCCGGGCTGGAAGTGGTCCGTGGATGTCGGGCCAGCGATGGGCGCATCGCGTTGCAACGTCGAGCATGTGGGATTGGTGCTCTCGGGTTGCGCGACTGCTGCGATGGAAGACGGGACAATCCATGAGCTGCGCCCCGGCACACTGTTCTACATTCCGCCCGGACCTCCGGGGCACGATAGTTGGGTCGTGGGAGATGCTCCATACGTATCGCTGCACTTTATGGGCGCGGACCACTACGCGCGTCCCGGACGGGACTGAGTCCTGAGCTACTCGTGGCGCAGAGCGCGCATGGGGTCGAGGCGCATGGCGCGGCGCGCCGGAGCGTAACAGGCCCAAAACCCGATGGCGGCGAGCATCAGCGTTGTAGACACGAACGTCAACGCGTCGGTCGGGCCGACTCCTATGAGGAGAGTAGCCATCGAACGCGTCAGCGCAAATGCGAGCGCCAATCCGACGACCACTCCCGCGGTGACCAGCAGTAATCCTTGGCGCAAGACAAGCAAGAGGATATTCCAGCGATTTGCACCGAGGGCCATACGAATGCCGATCTCATGCGTGCGCTGGCTGGCGGCATAAGAAACCACTCCATACACTCCCACTACAGCCAGGATGAGCCCAAGAATTCCCAGCGATGCGGCAAGCGTCGCGCCGACGCGGAAGAGGAAGTAGCCATTCGCGCCAGAGAGAGACTCTTTCATGCTGCGAATGTCGGAAATCGGGACCGCGGGATCGAGTGCGTGAATTTCGCTTTCGACTTGCGGAATCACGCTATCCGGCGGTATGGACGTGCGGAGTTGCAGGGTTCTATAGGATTGGTAATTCTGCGCGAGTGGGACGTAGTAAAAGGGTTGATGGCTCCATCCTAAGAAAACATACTTTCCGTCAGCTGCAACACCGACGATCTGAATAAAGGGTCCTGTGGCCGCGGTCACGCTGAAGCGTTTACCGATGGGGTTTTCGGTTGGCCAGAATTGTTTGGCCATTGCCTGATTGACAACAGCGACGCGCTGAGCTTTTTCGTCGTCGTTTTGCGTGAAAGCACGGCCGCGGAGGAGGGGGACTCGCATGGTATCGAAATACCCCGCGTCGACGTCATTGTAGAACACCAGGGGAGCTTGCTGGCCGGGAGGAAGAACGCGGCCTTCAACATAAACTTGGCTTGTTGCGGATGACACGCCCATCGGAACCGAGAAGGCCAGGCTTGCACTGCTCACCCCTGGCAAGGCACTAGCCCTGCGTTCCAGTTCTTTGTAGAAGTTATTGGTGCGGGCTGCGTCGTAGCCGGCTTCATTGGGATCGAGCGTTACATTAAGCACGTGATCGGGGTCGAATCCGAGGTAAGCGCGTTGCGCCCCAATCAGGCTGCGAACGAACAGACCTGCAACAATCAAGAGAACAAGTGAGCCGCTGACCTGCGCAACGACCAGCACGCTGCGGAGCCGGTGACGGCTGCTCCCCGCGCTGTCGCTTCTGCCTTCGCCATGTAGGACGGCATTTACGTCCGCACGACTGGCGCGAAGCGCCGGCCAAAGGCCCATAACCACGCCGGTGAAGAGAGCAGCAGCAAGTGCGTAGACGAAAACGCGCCAATCAAAACTGAAGTCGAGATGGATCGGAATCCCCGTGGTTTTCGGAAGAAGCAGGGGGATGGTTCCGCTGGACCATTTTCCAAGCAGGAAGCCGCCGATGGCACCGAAGAAAGCGAGGACCATACTTTCTGTGAGAAGCTGGCGCATCAGACGCGTGCGGCCCGCTCCCAGCGCGGCACGAATAGCCATTTCGCGCTGGCGTACCGTCGCACGCACCAGCAGGATGTTTGCCACGTTCATGCACGCCAGCAGCAGCACCAGCCCGGCTAGGACGAGAAATAAGCCAGCGATGAACGGAACGATGTTGGTTGTAAAGGGTTGCGGACGTGCGAACCGCTCCGGAATCAAGCGAAGAGAGACGCCCTTATCCGTTGCGGGATACTGCTCGGCAAGACGTGCGGCGACCAAACTTACGGAGCTCTCCGCCTGCTTCAAACCGACTCCCGATTTGAGTCTGGCAAACACCGACAAATTGCGGGCAGTGCGGTCGGGCCAAAACTGAGCTGCGTTGCTCAGCATGTTCAGCGGGACATAGCCTTCCGTATCGACGGCAAATTGAGTGCCTTGAAACCCCTTGGGAGCGACGCCGATGATGATGGCTTCCTCGCCGCCAAGCAGCGCCTGCTTGCCTATGACGGCGGGGTCGCCGCCGAATCGTTTTTGCCAGTAGGAATAGCCCAGGACAAGATAGGAATCTTTGCCGCCGGTTTCTCCCTGCGGTGGGGCGAAAAAGTGGCCCAGTGCGGGTTGCATACCGAGGGCCGTAAAGTAATTTCCTGTGACATAGGAAAAAACGAACTCTTCGGTTCTTCCTGCAAAACTCAGGCCGCCGATGCTCGTTTCGGATGCGAAGACGTCGGAGAATACCGTGGCTTGCTTGCGAAGGTCGGTGAGTTCAGGGTAGGAAAGTGTGGGGACGCCGATGGTGTCGTTGGTCATTTTTCCGGCAATCACCATAATTTGTTCGGGAGATCTTGCCGGCAAGGGGCGCAGCAGAAAGCCATTCACAATGCCGAAGATCGCGGTGTTCGCGCCAATGCCGAGCGCGAGCGTGAGAGTCACAATGACTGTTAACATGGGCGACTTCACGAGCATTCGCAACGCGTAGCGAACATCCTGCCAAAACGTGTTCATCGGACACTCCCTTGCCAGCCGATTCTCAGAACGAGCCGGCGTTCACCTTGCCTCTAGTACGGACTAGGTAGCTGAAATGTTCCAAGTTTCGCGGAGGCGGCGCTGCTAGCTCGGTGGGATTTGTCGGTAAGGCTTGATTAGGCTCGTCGTGATTTGCTACTTGGGGGAATTCATCGGAGCACCATCCACGCCGGAGTGCTTTGCGATTTCCGCACCGGTGACGATGGCGTTGCGCAGCTGGCCGAAGAGATCGGTCAGCGTATCGGGAGTGTGCGGAATGAGAATTGTGTTGCTGTGATCGTTTGCGGCAATGTCCTTGAGGGTGTCGAAATACTGGGTCATCAGGACAAGCTGCATGACGTCCTGCGGAGTCGATCCCGGCACGGTTTTTGAAAAGTCCTCGACCGACTCCTTCAGTCCGGAAATGATCGCTTTGCGTTGATTGGCGATTCCTTCTCCCTGGAGGCGCTTGGACTCGGCTTCAGCTTCCGCCTGTTTCACCGCCAGGAGCTTGTTGGTTTCCGCGCGCGAAACGGTAGCTTCGCGTTCGCGTTGTGCCGCGTTGATGTCGTTCATGGCGGCTTTCACTTTTTCATCAGGGATGATGTCAGAGATCAAAACGCGAACGATAGCGTAGCCGTATTCCTTCATGGACGCGTCGAGGCTGTCGCGCAGATCGCTGGCGATATTCGCCTGATTCAGGAAGGTGTCGTCCAGGGTCATCTTAGGAACGTGGCCGAGGACCACGTTGTAGACCATGGATTCGATCTGCTTCACAGGGTCGGACAGTTTGTAATACGCGCTCTCGACCGCCTCGGGAATCACACAGTACTGAATCGAAACGGGAATTTGCACGAAGACGTTGTCTTGCGTCTTCGTCTCGACCTGCACGTTGAATTGCTGGACCCGCATGCTCATTCGCTGGACAACGACCTCGAGATACGGTGTCTTCCAGTTGAGTCCTGGGCCGGCGACGCGCGCGAATTTGCCGAGGCGCTGGACGATGGCCACCTGTGCCGTCTCGACGGTAAAAAACGAGCCTAGAACGATGCTCAGGGCAAGTAGGACGACAATGATGCCGACAACTAGAAAGATAGCGAATGAGATGTCCATAATGTTTCCACAGAAAATACGGCAAAAAGGCAAAAAGCGCAATGTTCAGGAGCGGGCCGTTGGTGAAATGTTTTCGGTGAGGTATCCTGCTACACCGCGTCGCGCGGGCCAACACCATGATTGACCTTGGATATTTCCGCGAGCACCTTGACGAAATCGAGCAGATGCTGCGCAATCGCAACGCCAAGCTCGATTTGGGCGCGTTCCGACAGCTCGATGCCGAGCGCCGACAACGCATTACGTCGGTCGAACGGCTCAAAGCCGAGCGGAACAAGGGCAGCCAGGAAATCGCGCGAATGAGAAAGGTCTCGGCGAGCCGAGCTCTCGGGCGCACA
>DATFQU010000361.1:0-2958 GCA_035264005.1 Candidatus Acidiferrales bacterium | reverse complement strand
AAAGTCTTGCCGAAGAAATCGTTCATGTTCCAGGTCGGACGCTGCGGAGCTTGGGCAACATCGTAGCCGACGAGAAAATTAATCTGCATGAATTCGACAGAGGCGTCGAAGTCGAAATGTTGGGACATATCGTCGGACGGGGCATGATAGTGGAGGCGGACATAATCGTCGGAAAGCTTCTTTCCGTCCACTTGGGGATCCTTGGCATGGAAGCCTTCGCCGAGCGAAATTGCGGGAACGCCTCTACGAACAAAGGAATATTCATCGTTGCGGACAAACCCGAGCTGTTCCGGCTGTGGGTCGGGGATCAGTCTCATACCCAGTAGCGAAGCGTCCCGCGTGACCAGACTGTCGAGTGAGCTGCTAGGTCCGCCGAGCGCCACGACTTCGTCGAATGCGTAAAAGACCGAAGCGCCGTCCATGTTGAGGTCGGCGACGAGGCTGTTGCGAGGGACGGTGGGGAATTCGGCAAAATAATCGGCGCCAAGGAGTCCTTTCTCTTCGGCGGTGGTGGCGAGGAAGAGAATTGACCGGGCGGGAGGACGCGGAAGCGACTTGAAGGCTTGCGCGAGAACCAACAGGGCCGCGACACCGGAGGCGTCGTCGGCCGCTCCGTTATAGATGGAATCGCCGTTGATGGGTACGCCGATGCCAAGATGATCGGTGTGAGCGCTGTAGACCACACATTCGTTCTTCAGGGAGGGATCGGAGCCACGAAGCACGGCGACGACATTCGGACTGCTAGTTTCACGATGCAGGCTGACAACATGGATCTTCGCGGTGATCGGCAAAGCGAATGACTGCGGCTTTGAGGCCGCGGCATCTGTCAAGACTTGCTCCCAGGATTTAGATGTGCGCTGAAAGATCCTTTCTGAGGCTGCGGTGGACAGCGCGGCCACGCCGCGCATCTCGGGGAACGTGTCGCTCGGCCGCGAATCCGGCCCGAGCCAGCGCATGGAGGGAAAGCGAACACCGATCACGCTGCGGGGCCACGGGAGTATCGCATCCTGTTGCGGCGGCCGCAGGATGATGGTGCCGACTGCGCCATGGGCGACGGCGCGCCGCGTTTTTTCGCGGAGGGTGCCAACGTGGGCCCGCAATTCGCTGGGCAAGGATCGCGGTGCCCCGCTCAAGTACGCCACGATTTTCCCTTTGACGTCGAGGCCAGCGTAGTCGTCATAGCTGCCATCGGGAGTGCTGACGCCATAGCCGACGAACACAACCGGCGCTTCGACTTGGGTGTCTTCCCTTACGGGGCTTCCCGGGGTAATAAAGTCCTCTCCCCATTTCAAGTCGACAGCATTCCCGTTTTCCGTGAGCGTAACGGAGCATCTTTCCGGCACGATCGTAACTTCGCGCAAGGGAACGCGCTGGTAGAACGTGCCCGCAGTGCCTGCGGGCGTGAGGCCGAGGGCTTCAAACTGCGCAGCGACATAACGAGCAGCCAATTCCTGGCCACGCGTGCCGGTGCCGCGGCCTTCGAGCAAATCGTCGGCGAGAAAGGCCATGTGGGCGCGGAATGGTTCCTTGGCAAGCTGGTTCATGGCCCCGCGCACGTCGACAGGAATGGACGGACTCATTTGCGCGGACGCTGGGTTACAAAGAAGGACAAACGAAAGAAAAAACCGGCGGCGAAGCAGCATAAGCGCCTCCAACAAAGTCGTTTCGTGGATAGCGGAAAAGTATAGCGAAAGCCGACAACCCAGAGCCACCGAACAACTGCTCTCTTTGCGCGGGGCGCCGCCTGGCGATGGCCGGTGCAGAAATCTAGAAGGTTTCGAGGCGCCAGACGAGGCGTGTGGACCAAACTTTCTGCGTGGTGAGCGAGGGGCGCCAAACGGCGAGAATTTGCGAGCCTTGGTAGACGCGCTCGAAACCTTCTTCGGATTCTGAAACGGTTTCAATCGGCGCCACCCAGAAACCTTCCGACGAGGGCGCCTCGAACGCAACGCGAACGCGCTGCCATCCGTCTTCCATGCGCAGGACGGGTGCGGGCAGTGCGCCGCTGAAACGCAGGTTCGCGCGGCCGGCGGGAGTTTCGAAAAACCGGTCCGGCTCGGAGGGCGCAAGAAGATTGATGATGGATTCAATTCCGACAGCGACGGGCTTTTCGAGTAGTGCTTTGAATTTCAGACGGATTTCGCAGGCAACTTCAAAACCGTTCGGAGAGGGATTGAAGGAAAAGTGCTTGAAGAGGAGGAGCCGCGGCGCTGTGGCTTTCGATTTGTCGTGAAGCAGAAGCGAGTCGGCGCAGAAAAGTTCGGCACTGGCGCTACCGGAATCCTTGATGGTGTAGGCACCACCCGCGAAGGCGGGATCTTCGCGCAGCTCGAGGGCCTCATAGTCGGCCGGTGTGCGCGAAGGATCAAAAATCAGGACGCGGAACGCATGCCGCGGCCAGCGGTCATAGTGAAGAAAGCGCTCCAGACCGGGTTCTTTGACGCGCGTTTGTTCGTGGATGGAAGCGAGGGCGCCGGTGGGTTGGGGTCCCGCCGCTTCCCGCAACCGCGTGTGATAAGCCTCGGGGCGGCGGGAGATGGAATTGATGAGCGTGGCGGCAGCGGAGCGAAAGTCGAGTACGGCGATGGTGCCGCCGTCGGCGGGCTTCAGGAGTGCCTGGAATTCCGGAGAGGTAAAGAGCAATTCCTTCGCGCCGTCGGCGTCGTAGTCGAGCATTTCAACGCGAGGCTCGTGCGCGCCGGGAGTGAGGCGGTCGGCGATGGCTTCCGCACGGATGAGATTGCGCGCAGGATCGGTGCGCAGATGTGGCGCGTAGATGCCTCCGAAGATGCCGTGCCAGTAAGCGTCGTTGCATTGCGCGCGCAAGAGGAGGTCGCGCGCTTCCCTAAGCTCGGCGGCTTGTTTCTCGCGTTGGTCACAGGTGGGCGCGGGAGTAGCGGCGATGCGCGCTGAAACGCGCAGCATTTTTTTGTGCAGAAGGTTGGACTCGGCATATTT
>DATFQU010000360.1:0-7451 GCA_035264005.1 Candidatus Acidiferrales bacterium | reverse complement strand
TCGGTTACTTTCGAGCACGCTCGTCCGTGCTGTGCCCGGTGCAAACATGCTCGATCATTTCTCCGGCGCTTCTTGCGACGTTCCACACGCTGCGAGACACATTGGCGGGCGGAGCGCTGCCGCCAACGCTGCGCGAAATCGAAGCCTTCGTCGACACGGGGGATAAAGGCCTGCTTCTGAACGTCACCTGTACTTCTCTTCCGCGCTCCAGCGAACCACTGCTAAAGACCTTTAGCGACATTCTGCCGGCCGCGAAGAGCATCCTTCTTCAGGACGCAGCTGGAGAGCGAATGTCTCTTTTCGGCCCGGGCTTTCTGCAGTGTGAAGTTCTTCAGAAAAGCTTCCGCGTTGGCCATCTTTCGTTTTTTCAAGTGAACCGCTTCCTTGTGGATGAAATGGCGACAACGGTTCGTGATCTCGCCGGCGCTGCCGAACTTGCGTTTGACTTGTACGCAGGAGTTGGTCTCTTTGCCGCAATGCTCGCAGATCAGTTTTCGCACGTTCTCGCAGTCGAAGCTCACCCGGCCGCAGCGCGTGATCTCGAGCACACGACGCTATCGAGCCGGGCCAAAATTACCGTGCAAAACAAATCTGCAGGAGCGTTTCTGAGGACTTGGAAGCAAGGTCGTGGCTCGCGCACTCCAGATTGTTTCGTTGTCGATCCGCCGAGAGCAGGCCTTGAAGATGGCGTTGCCGAGCGGCTGGCTGCCTGCAAACCGCGAAGGATTATTTATGTATCGTGCGATCCATCCACGCTCGCACGCGATCTAGCCAAGCTGTGCTCCAACGAGTATACTCTCCGGGACATTCACCTATTCGATATGTTTCCTCAGACCTACCATATCGAATGCGTTGTGCTCCTGGAACGGACGCGGTGAAGCTTCCTGCGCTCTGGCTTGCTCTTGCATTCGCCGCTGGAATCGCGTTCAGCGCGACCATCGGTGCTGGGCTTTCCTTTTGGCTTGTCACATGCTTCGCCACCATCGTGGCGGGTGCTTGCGCCGCCCTATTTGCGAACCGCCCCATCATCGCGGGTTGTTTGGCGCTCGTCGCGTGGTTCACGCTTGGCGGAACAGCCGCGCAAATCGAGCGTCACAATGTCGCACAAAATGATGTAAGCACGCTGATCGCTCGCGGCGCACTCGATACCAGCGAACCACTTCGCTGGCACGGTCGTCTTCGTGAAGATCCGGAATCGACGCCCCTCGGCTGGCGCTACACCCTCGACCTCGAAAGCGTTGAAGAAACCGGCCATTCAGTGCCAGTCCGCGGGGGATTAAGGCTGACTTACTATCGCGGCACCGACAACGAGGATCCGCCCTCCGTGCGTGCCGGAGACATTGTCGAGGCCCTTTGCCGCGCGCGAATCCCCCGCAATTACTTGGATCCCGGCGCGTTTGATGAGCGCGGATACCTTGCACGCAACGGCATCGAGCTGGTCGGCTCGCTGCGCAGCGCCGCGTTGCTGCAAGTCATCAAACCAGCCGCCCCGTCTCCAGGCGAACACCTCGCGCGAGTTCGCGGCAGTCTTCTGACGAGGCTCGACGCCCTCTTTGCCGGACGGCCCGCTCAAATCGCCGTGCTTCGCGCGATGCTGCTTGGCGATCGAAACTTTGTAAACGCAGACATCGCGGAGGCCTTTCAGAAAACTGCCGCATTCCACGTGCTTGTGCTAGCAGGTCTGCATGTCGCGGCGTTGGCATTTTTCATTTTCTGGCTTGGCCGATTGCTCCGCCTGCCGAGCACGTTCACCACACTTCTGACGCTGGTCGCGCTCGCCGCATATTTGGGTATCGTCCAAGATCGTCCGCCCATCCTCCGCGCAGCCCTCATGACTGGACTTTTCCTGTGCGCCCGTCTCTTCTTTCGGCGCGTTTTCCTGCTGAATACTGTCGCGCTTGCGGCGCTGATTCTTCTCGCGGCAAGGCCGAGCGACTTACTCCAATCGAGTTTCCAGCTTTCGTTTCTCGCCGCGGGAGTTATCGCCGGCTTGGCCATTCCCTGGATTGACCGCACCAGCACGCCGTATCGCCGCGCCCTTGAACACTTGGGCGATGTCACGCGCGACCGCCTGCACTCACCCCGCGCGACGCAATTCAGACTTGACCTGCGCTCTACAGCCGCCGCCGTCGCAAAGAATGTTCCCCAGCGCATCGCGCCTTACGCCGAATCGCTTTGCATCCTGCCCGCCCGCTTTGGGCTGCGTGTCTGGGAGATATTTCTGTTGTCATTTTGCATTCAGCTGGGAATGGCGCCTCTCTTGGCGCTTTACTTCCACCGCGTAAGCGTTTCCGGCCCTGCATGCAACGTCTTTGCCGTTCCGATAGTCGGCGTAATCGTTCCTCTCGGCTTTCTCACGCTCGCTCTGAGCTATGTTTCCGTGGGCGCTGGTATGATTCTCGCCAAGATTGAAAGCGTACTCGTGGCCGCCTTGTTGGGCACCGTTCGCTGGTTCAGTGCAATGCCTCGCGTATCCTGGAGAATTCCCGGCCCGCCACCGTGGCTTTTGCTGGCGTTCCTGATCGCACTCGCATGTCTTGGTGGACTTGGCTGGTTTGCCACTGAGAGACGAAGCCGCGAGAATACGCGGATTCCCGTGCCGGCAGGAAAAGCGATTCCGGAACTTTCAGCTTTAGCCGTTGTGCTCGCGCTCGCGCTGCTCGTCGCTACTCACCCCTTCGGGCCGAATCTGCAAAAAGGAAAGTTGGAGGCCACTGTACTCGACGTCGGCCAGGGTGACTCGATTTTTGTCGCCTTTCCAGACGGCCGCACAATGCTAATAGACGGAGGGGGCGCGAGCGGCGCGGAGCGCGTTGGCGGGTACCAACAAGGTTTCGACGTCGGCGAACAGGTTGTCTCGCCCTATCTGTGGGCGCGAGGCATCAAGCGGCTTGATGTCGTCTTACTGACGCACGCCCATCACGACCACATCGACGGGCTTCACGCTGTGCTCGACAATTTCCGTGTCAGCCAGCTTTGGGTTGGCCGGGACGAAAATTCAGCTGCGTATCGCGAGTTCCTGACGCAAGCTCGCAAGCGCGGGGTCGCCATCGTTCATGTGGCTCAAGGAAACGCGTTCAATTGGGACGGAACGCAAGGCGAGATTTTTTGGCCGACCATCGCCGATGTTGCGGTTGAAGCTCCTGAGCCAGCGAACAATGACTCGGTCGTGCTACGAGTCGGAGACGGATCAGTTCACTTCCTTTTCGCTGGAGACGCTGAACGCGAAGTCGAGGAAGCTCTCGTAGATGACAACGAACCTTTGCAGTCAGATTTTCTGAAAGTTCCACACCACGGAAGCAAGACTTCTTCAACCGCTGAATTTCTCGAGGCCGTCAATCCAAGCGTTGCCGTGATCTCAGTCGGGCAGGACAACGTTTACGGCCAGCCAAATCCGGCCACGCTTCAGAGATATGCAGCAAGAAGCATCCATCCCCTGCAAACAAACGTCAACGGCGCGGTGACAGTGTCAACCGACGGGCGCACAGTCGTGACGCGAACATTTGTTTCGAGGGGCACGTCTTGAACGAACAGTGGCGGGCGAGCTTGGTCAACTTATGAAGAGGATTCTTCTTCGTCCGGTTCGTCAGCGCTTTCGATCTCGATGCCTTCATTGCTCTGCAAGTAATCCGCGATGACGCGGCGCGCCTCATCCGCTTGCGACTCCAGGACGATCACATCCGAGTCGCGAAAACCGTCGCCAGATTCGCTCATCGGAAATGGATCCGTTGTGGCCGAACCCGGTGATTCGATACCTGCGCTCTCAAGCAGGCCGCGGATCACCATCGCTTCGGTCGCCGATCCGGCCGTATGAACGACGACTGTCTTCTCTTTGCTGTGATCCAAGTCTTATACCCTCCAGAAAACGCCTCGCTGCGCCTACGACTCCGCCGATGCTACCCCAAGGTATAACATTCTGGCCAGCACGATTGAATCCCTCAAACCCCGTAGGACGTCGAGTCTGTCACGGCAACCAGCGCATTCTTACCCATAAGACAAGAAGCCCCAGCACAAAACCTATCGCCGCCTGATACTCACGGTTCTTTCGATATAACGCCGTTGAGAACGCTTCACTTTTGCCGCCGCTCGCCACGCTTCGAAATCGAGGCCAAAACAAGGGAACGCCGGACGCGTATCTCTGAAACGCTTCTCCGTAGTGGGTTCGCAATTCCGCTTCTTCACGCTTCATAACAGCCGGGTAAAACAAAGTGAGATAACCTGCCACGACGATCGCCGCCCAAATCGAACGGCCCGCGACCATGAATCCTCCAGCAAGAATCACGCTTCCAAAGTACAGAGGATTCCGCGTAAACGCGTACGGTCCTCCGACAGCAAGAGCCTGATGCTTGCGGAGATGCCCTGCGGCCCACGCACGAATTGCCAGGCCTGCGACGCCGATTGCACCGCCGATGATCAGCCACTTCGGCGTCGGCCGCGACAGGGCCAAGTACACGAGCGCCACCGGATAACCAATTCGCACGCGCCAACGGATCCAGAAATTCGTCGCCGGAGCCATCAGGAGTTTTTCAGCCGCTGCTCGATTGCGTCAAGCACGTCATTGACGCCGATTGCCAGCATGGCAGGTGATGGAGACGTGCCGCGGCGGTAGGTCGTTTCCTCAGGCTTCGCTTTGCGGACGACAACATCTAGCTCACAATACGGGCCGTTTCGAGCGGGGTCTGTCGGGCCATAAAGCCCGACAACGGGTGTTCCCAGCGCTGACGCCAAATGCAACGGCCCTGTATCTCCCGCGACAAGAAATTTGGCATGCCTCAGCAAAGCAATGAGTTGCCTCAGATCAAACATCTCGACAACCGGCTCCGGCGATCCAGCGTTCGCGCGAACTCGCTCCGCCAAATGTGGTTCACCAGGCCCAAAACTGACGACGCCTCGCCATCCGTATTTCCGTGTCAACGCGCGATGCAACTCGCCGTATCGCTCCGCTGGCCAGCACTTCGAACCCCAACCGCCTCCTGGCGAAAGCACAAAGTAGTCGGCAACTCCCTTCGCCGCCAAAATGCGTTCGACCTTTTCCGCGGCATCCGCTACGGCGGGGAGCGGAAGGCGAATTTCGTTCGTTCGCGCGCCCGCTGCTTCCACCAATTCCAGATTGTGTTCCACTTTATGCAACCGTCGCGGGCTGATGACATCGGTGTAGAAAAACACTGCGCCGCCTTCCCGTGAATACTGCGCGTCAAATCCAAATCGTTTCGACGCGCCTGATAGCCGGGCAAAAACCGCCGAACGATAGAGCGACTGAAAATCAACGGCCACGGTGTAATTCTTCTTGCGTACGCGGCGCACACAGGTGGCCACGTCACGCCACGATCGGCGATCCACTGTAATCACGCTGTCGATGTTTGAATTCTCTTCTAGAATCGGCGCCCACTTTTTGTCGACGAGCCAGTCAATCGCTGCCTTCGGAAACGATTCGCGAAGCGCAGAAACGGCTGGCAGAGTGTGGATAATATCCCCGAGAGCGCTCATCCGCAGGACCAGAAAGCGCTGGTCGTCCATGGGTCATCCTTGCTGAGAATCACGAATGCGCTCAATCAGGCTGCGCGTTGAATGGTCTTTGGGGTCGCCCACGATCGCCACCCGGATACCGAGGCGACTTGCTTCGTCCCGCTCCGGGACGTTCTCCACCGTGTAGTCCGTTCCCTTGGCATGGACATCCGGGCGCAATTCGCGCAACAGTGAACGCACGTCGGGCTCTTCGAAAACTAGCACGTAATCCACTGCGCCAAGCGCCGCGACAAGTTCTGCTCGGTCCAATTCCTTCAATATCGGCCGGCCTTGTCCTTTCAGTTTTCGCGTGCTGGAATCGGAGTTTATCGCCACGACTAGCAGATCGCCTTCCCGCCGCGCCGCTTCTAGGTAACGCACATGCCCCGCGTGCAAAATGTCAAAGCACCCATTCGCCATCACGATTTTCTGGTCATTCTTGCGGTGCTCTTCGAGACGGCCCGCAACCTCGGAACGCGTCAGGATTTTCGCGCGCGTGTTCATTTACCTGTTTATTGACCCGGGCTTGCATCGCTGCGAACCGCAGCTTCGAGTTCCGTGCGTGATACTGTCGCCGTCCCCCGCTTCATCACCACGATTCCGCCGCCATAATTCGCCAAGTACGCGGCTTCAACAAACGTGGCGCCCGCCGCGAGTGCCAGTGTAAACACGGCAATCACCGTGTCGCCTGCGCCGGTGACGTCCACGGCGTCCTCCGCGCCGTACACTGCAATCCGATAGGGCTGCTTCGCGCGCTCGAACAAAACCATTCCGTCTTTGCCACGAGTGACCAGCAACGCTTGCAAACCAAGCGCTCGCAGCGTGCGCTGGCCGAGTGTTTCGAGTTGCTTGTCGTCCTTCCCTATCTTGACGTGATGCGCCGCTTCCAATTCCGCTTCGTTCGGCGTGGCCGCTGTGAATCCAGCGCCGCGGTAATCCAATAACCGGTAACGCGAATCGAGAGTCACCACTTTCGCTTTCATGCGCTTCAACAGTTCCGGTATAACCGAACCGCAGCCGTAGTCAGACACCAAAACACCATCTGACTTCGCGATGTTCGCCTGCGCTTTTTTTCTAATCTTCTCGATGACACTTCCCGGTAGATTTCCCGCCAGTTCGCGGTCCACGCGCAACACTTGCTGCCGCGCCGTATGCGACCATCTCGCAAGAAACCGCGTCTTCGTCGTCGTGCCTGCATGCCGAGTGCGAATCATGCCCGCAACATTCACTTTTTTCGCACGAAAATAGTCGATCAGCGAGCTACCAGCATGGTCTTCTCCGACAGCGCCGACGGGCAACACACGCGCACCTAACGCTACCAAATTATTTGCTGCGTTGGCTCCTCCGCCGGGGAAAACTTGCGTTTCTTGATGACGCAAAATCAGCACGGGGGCTTCACGCGAAACTCGCGAAATTTCTCCTGTGACATATTCATCCACAACAAAATCGCCCAGAACCGTAATCGTCCGGCGCGGGAAGGAAGAAACGATCTCCAGCAGGCGAGACAGATCCACCGCCGCTTTGTTCTCCCGTTTGCCCTGCTTGGCCGTCATTTTCTCGAACTCATGCTTTCGCAGATGAGGTTCACAGCTTCCGTCAAATCCTCAACGACCACGTCAGGATCGCGAGGCCATTTCCGCCGATTCCACTCGTACTCGCCGCGCCCGTATCCCGAGAGCACAAGAATCCCCGTGCATCCGGCAGCTTGCGCCATTGAGATGTCGTCATAGCGATCGCTGACCAGCACCGAGCCCTTTAGAATGAGACCGTGCTCCGCCGCCGCACGTTCCAGCATCCCGGGCAGAGGCTTGCGGCAATTGCAATTGTCGTCGCGAATGTGCGGGCAAAAATAAATGCCATCGACGTGCGCCCCTCCCGCTGCAAGCTCGGCTTCCATCTTTGCGTGAATTTCCTGAATCAGCGATTCCGGGAAGAAGCCACGCGCT
>DATFQU010000359.1:0-4266 GCA_035264005.1 Candidatus Acidiferrales bacterium | reverse complement strand
CTTGCGCTCGCGCGCCTGCTTGCTGGCCTGCTCTACGGCGTCAGCGCCACCGACCCGCTCACATTTGTGGCCGTCGCCGTCCTGCTTCTGATCGTTTCGCTCGCGGCCTGCTACATCCCCGCCCGCCGCGCCATGCGCGTCGATCCCATGGTCGCCCTCCGCCACGAGTAGCTGCGGATTCGCAAAACGTTGCGCTTCGAAAATGCGGGCCCGCCCCGATGCTTTTTATCGGGGTCGACCCCATGGTCGCCCTTTGTTACGAATAGATGCGCGTCCGCCACTCGTGTTTCAGTGGCACAGGCTTCAGCCTGTGCGCTTTTGCTGTTGCCGTAGAGCGGGTTTGCCGCGATATATTTCTCCCGAGGTGTCTCGCGCCATGCGGGCTTCGCCGCGCCGAAGCTGTCTGATCGGTCGGTGCCGGCTTCCCGATGGAGTAATGCTTTGGCGAAACGGCGGGCTTGTCGCGCCGAAGCCGTGGTTTGGCGAAGGCGGATCGATCCCATGGCCGCTCTCCGTCATGAATGAGTCCTCTTTGTCATTCTGAGGCGCGCCTTATGCGACGAAGAATCTCGCCTCGGCATTTATGTTTTTTAGAAGTGAACGCATACCGCGCCCCGGCTCACGGGCGTTTCGCTTTTGCCTGTCCGCCTGCCCTGACGCAGGAAGAGTCACTTGCTTGTCCTGAGCTTGCCCGCCGTGGCGGGCGAAGTCGAAGGGCCACTCATCACTTGTCACTGGTTCTTGCATGATTAGATATACTGGGAAAAGCAAAATGACAAGCAAAGGAACACAATGACCGCTGCGTCGTCGCATCCGCAAATTCCTGTTAGCGCGCCCGCGCTTGGCCCCGAGCGCGCCGTCGCTTGGCCGCCGCGCACCGTTCGCACTCTTGCGAACGGCATGCAAGTCGTCCTCGTCGAGCAGCGCAAATTTCCAAAGATTGGAGTCGAATTATTTTTCCGCTCCGGAAACTCGCTCGTTTCCCGTAGCACTCCTGACATTCCCGAACTCACCGCCCGCGTCATTCGCACCGGCACTGTGTCCCGCACCAGTCGCCAAATCGAGGAGGACCTGCGCCGTATGGGCGCAAGCCTCGGCACCACCGCCGGAGCGGACACCAGCGCCATCGCCATCTCCGGCCTCTCCGAATTCGCCGAACGCATTCTCGCTATGGTCGCCGACCTCGCGCAGAACGCTTCCTTTCTTCCCGATGAATTCGAGCGCGAACGCCGCCAGCGCCTCGAAGAATTGAAAATTGAGCGCACCACGCCGAACTTCCTCGCCAACGAACGCTTCCGTCGCATCCTTTTTGGCGATCATCCTTACGGAACCATCGCGCCCAGCGCGGCGCAGCTCGAATCCTACAAAGTCGAAAATCTCACCGCGTTCTATCGCGCGAATTACGTTCCGCCGAACGCGCTCCTCATCGCCGTTGGCGACTTTTCCAGTCCTGCGATGCTCGAATTGATCGAGAACACTTTCGGCGCGTGGAAATCCGCCGCGGCTCCCGCATTTGCCGCGGACCTAAAATCTCCAACGCACGGCCGCACCGTCGATTTGGTCCATTTGCCCGGCGCCGTGCAAACCGAAATTCTCCTCGGCAATCTCGCGCTCAATCGTCAGAATCCCGATTGGCATCGCGCCGTTCTCGCCAACACGCTTTTCGGCGGCGCGTTCAATTCGCGCCTCGTCGCAAACATTCGCGAGCAAAAAGGCTACACGTACAGCCCTCGCAGCGGATTCCACGCGCTGCGCCAGGCGGGATATTTCAGCGTCCATGCCGCCGTGCGTAACGAAGTTGTCGCCGCCACGCTCACGGAAATCTTTTACGAACTCGACCGCATGCGCGCGCTTCCCGTCAGCGACACCGAACTCAGCGACGCGATCAATTATTTGTCCGGCACTTTTTCTCTCGGCATCGCCACGCAGGACGGTTTGCTCGGCCAGCTCTCCACCGTCTATCTCGACCGCTTGCCGGAAAATTATCTCGAAACTTTTCGCGATAAAATCCGCGCCCTCACCGCCGCCGACGTTTTGGCCGCCGCGCGCCGCCATTTCGATTCGCCCAACGCCCGCATCGTCATCGTCGGCGACCGCGCCCACGTCGAACCGCAGGCAGTACTGTTCAGTGACGTAAAAGTGTGGGATACTCTGGGGCATGCACTCACATGAATGCCGTGACCGCACCCGCCGTTTGCTTCCACTCCAACTCGCGCTGATTCTCTGCGTCACGCTGCTACTCGCGATTCCTCTCAGCGCGGCGCCGAAGAAGAAGTTGCCGGCGCATCCGATCGACTTGAATGCCGCGACGCTGCAGCAACTCGAAGAACTGCCCGGAGTGGGGCCGGTGACGGCGGAGAAAATTCTCGACTTTCGCAAGAAGAGCGGCGCGTTCAAAAGCGTGAATGATTTGCTTGCTGTTCCGCGAATTTCAAAGGCGCGTTTCGCGAAGATCAAGCCTTACGTCTACGTGACGCCTCCTGCAGCAAATCCCAAGCACTGAAGCCTCACAACCACCAATCAGAATTGCTGGTGCGACGGCTTCTTGTGCGCGAGCGTCAGCGGCAGCGTGACCTGCTCCGCAATTTCCAACCCGTAGCCTTCCAGCGCGACGAGTTTGCGCGGATGATTTGTCAGCACGCGGATTTTCCGCAGTCCGAGGTCGATCAAAATTTGCGAGCCGATGCCGCTTTCGCGCCAGACTTGGCGCTGACGATTCAAGTCCTGCTCGATTTCTCCGCGTGAATGAAACAGGATGCGCGGCAGCGCCTCACCCTCGGCGGCGTGCGGCTCGATGCGGAAGCCGCGTCCTGCGTGATGCAAATACACAAACACGCCGCGGTCTTCGCGCGCGATGGCTTCGAGCGAACGGTCAATGATTTCGCGGCAATCGCACGCAGCAGAACCGAAAACATCTCCCGTAAGGCAAAGTGAATGCACGCGCACCAGCGGCGGCTGCTCGCCCGCAAGTTCGCCGCGACTCAATTCACCTCGCACAAGCGCGATGTGCTGTTCGCCATCCGTCTCGCTCGAATACGCCAGCATGCGAAATTCGCCAAACCGCGTCGGCAGAATCGTTTCCGCCACGCGCTTGACGTAGCGCTCGTGCCTCATGCGATAGCGAATCAGGTCCGCGATGGTCAGCAGCTTCAGCTCGTGCCGCTTGCAAAATTCGTTCAGCTGCGGCACGCGCGCCATCGTGCCGTCATCGTTCATAATTTCGCAGATCACTCCCGCGGGCTCGAGCCCCGCGATGCGCGCCAAATCCACGGACGCTTCCGTCTGTCCCGCGCGAACCAGCACGCCGCCGCGCCGCGCGCGCAACGGAAAAATGTGCCCGGGCCGCGCCAAATCCTCCGGCGAAGCATTCGGATCAATCGCCGTCAGAATCGTCGTCGCGCGGTCAGCCGCGCTGATTCCCGTGGTGGTGCCGCGCCGCGCGTCAATGGATTCGCAGAAAGGCGTGCCGAACGCGGAAGTGTTCCGCTGCGACATGGGCGTCAGGCTCAGCGCGTCGCAACGCTGCTCCGTCAGCGCCAGGCAGATGAGCCCGCGGCCCTCCTTGGCCATGAAGTTCACCGCTTCCGGAGTGATTTTCTCCGCGGCCATGGTCAGGTCGCCTTCGTTTTCGCGGTCCTCGTCGTCCACCAGGACGATCATGCGCCCCTGGCGGATGTCCTCCACCGCTTCCTCCACGCTCGCAAACGGCGGCTTGGCGTTCATTGAAGTGACAATGCCTCAGATGAAGAAGTTAGCACATTCGACGCCACGAATATGCTGCAAAAAACCGGTGTTCGGAAATGAACGTTGACGCGAAAAAATGCGCGAAAAAACTCGATTAGAAATGACCGCGCCGATTTGTTTTCAGTAGGTTGCGGCATGTTCTAATTTCCCATAGAAACTCGATTAGGATCCGGAGCGGTTTTTGTTTTGTGGCGATGAAGCGCGCTGGTTCTCGGAAGAGATCGGCACGGTCGCGGGGCTTTAGCTTTGCTACGCGCAGATTCCGCCGCCCTTTTTCCCTTGCGCCTGTCCTCTTCGGGGGATGGCGATAACTCGACTGTTGTTCTGTTTTCAGAACGGTCGCACGGTTCGAGAGGGCCGTTGCTAAGTTCTGTGCGTCGTGAGTAGATATCGCCCCGCTCAAAGGACAGGGGCAAGTCACCGTCGCCTTCTATTTTTTCTGCATGGAGTGTGGGCAAGGCCGCGGCTGGTTGTTCCGGCAAGGAAGTTCGTTCCATTTTGGGAAGAGGCAATTCGGGCTGC
>DATFQU010000358.1:0-4967 GCA_035264005.1 Candidatus Acidiferrales bacterium | reverse complement strand
TTTGCGCTCGCTTTCTGGGAGATCCGTTCACTCATATCGGAGCGCGACTATCGGATCGACCTTCATCGCTCTTCGCGCAGGTATGTAGCACGCAGCAATGGCCACGCTCGTCAGTAGCGCGACGACAGCACCGAACGTAACTGGATCTGTCGCACGCACGCCGAAAAGCAAGCTCGATATCAGTCGGGCCATCGCCAGAGATCCGCAAATTCCTAAGGCCACTCCGATGATGGCCAGCTTCAAGCCTTGTTTAACGATCAGCCTTAGCACGTCGCGCGGTTGCGCGCCGAGCGCCATGCGAATGCCAATTTCACTGGTCCGCCGGCCGACCATGTAGCTCATGACGCCATAAATCCCGACTGCCGCCAGCAGGAGCGCCAACACAGCGAATATTGTTGTAAGAATCGCGGAAAAGCGTCTCGGAGCCACCGAGCCTGCGAGCAGTTCGTCCATAGTCATCACATTAGCAACTGGCAAAGCGGGATCAATTTTGTGAATCACATCGGCTGCCGCAATTGCTACACGATGGGGGTCAGAAGCCGTGCGTACGATCAGGTTTGGAGTCCATCCGCCGGAGAAATACACATCGTAAGTGGGAGCGGCATCCAGACCAAACTGATGGACGTCGCCTACTATGCCCACGATCGTGATCCAGCACGGCTTGGGGTTGAGGGAGCAAAGGTTGATACGGCCGCCAATGGCATTGCCTTGTGGCCAGAATCGGCGCGCCATCGCTTCGTTGATGTCGATGGACAGTCCGTTCCAGTCTTCTTGGCGAAGCGTTCGCCCACTGAGCAAGGGAAGTCCCACGGTAGAAAAATAGTTGGGCGTGACAATGCGAAACTGAGCAATCGGGCGAACTCCCGCGTCGGGAATAGGCCGTCCCTCGATAACAAAGCGTGACGCCTGTTGAATCTGCAAAGCCAGAGGCAGGACGTCGATTCCCGCAGCCGATTTAACTCCCGGAAGGCCTTCCACTCCCTCGATAATCTGCTCGAACTGCAAGGATAGCTTCTTTAGCAAGTCTTGCTGCTGACCCGCAGTCAGTTTGCTGAGTTGCGCCGGCGGAATAGCAGCTTGTGGAATGTTCACGGTCAAAAGGTGTTCCGCTCGGAACCCCGGGCTCTCAGTAAGCAAGTCGTTCAAACTGCGGAGCAGGAGGCCTGCCCCTACCAACGGCACCAGTGCAAGCGCAATTTCGGAAACCACGAGCAGGTTGTGCAGTTTTCGGCTGGACAACGCGCCGCTTCCCCTGCCTCCTTCTTTCAGAGAAATCGTCACGTTCGTTTTTCGCACCTGCAGAGCTGGCAACAGACCGCACACGATGCCCACAAGCACGCACACCACAATCGTGAAGAGAAATACGTTCCCGTCCAAATGTGTCTCTTGAACGGCCGCCAGATCTTTCGGCGCCAAGCTGCCGAGAGCTTGCACCCCTGGAAGCGCGAACGCGATTCCCAGCCCGCCTCCCAGCAGCGCCAGCAGCACGCTCTCTGTAAGCAATTGCCGCACCAAGCGTCCGCGATTCGCGCCCAGCGCGGTTCGCAGCGCAATCTCCTTTTCTCTGTTTGCGTTTCGCGCGAGCAACAAGTTCACAATGTTCGCGCACGCAATCAGCAGCACAAGTGCGACGGCTCCAAAGAGCACCAGCAAGCTCTCTCGCATTTGCGCGGCAGACGGGTCTTGCATTCGCCGCACTTCCACGCCGAAATTCTTGTGCTCTGCAGGATATGCAATTGCCGATTGCCGGTTCAGCGCTTCAAACTCCGCGCGCGCCTGCGCGATCGTAGTCCCCGGTTTCAGCCGCGCAATCCCAACCAGTTCGTGATGAACATGCTCACTCAGGTCGTCCGGAAGTTGCCCCAGAGGCAGCCAGAGATCCGACGCATCCAGCAAGTGCGAGCCTTTCGAAAGCACGCCGACAATTGTGTACTGCACACTATCCAGCGTCACCGTTTTCCCCACGACTCCTTGGTCTGCACCGAAACGGCTTTGCCAAAAGCGATGCGACAGAACCACAACCGGTGCGCTGTTGGCTCGATCTTCATCGGGCGTGAACAGACGTCCTACGGCTGGCTTCACGCCTAGCATCGGAAACAAATTCGATGTCGCGTAGTTCATCTGCACACGCTGTGGGTCGCCGCTTCCTGTCAGGTTCGCTCCCTGCTGGACCCATGCGTAGGCGGCCATCTCCGAAGTGGTGCTCACCTTCTTCTGCCAATCCTGAAAGTCTCCCGGCGATAACCCTCCTAGCGGAATCACTGGGAGATAAGTGTTCCAAACTTCGATCAGGTTTTCGGGATGGTCGTAGGGCAGTGGCCGCAACAAGACGCTCTCGATCACGCTGAAGATGGCCGTATTGGCTCCAATGCCGAGCGCCAGCGTAATTACGGCGACGAGGGTAAATCCAGGATTCTTTCGCAGCATGCGCGCGCCATAGCGAACGTCCTGCCACAACGTCTCCAGAAAATGCCCGGCGCGCACCTCGCGCGTCTGCTCTTTGACCTGCTCAATGCCCCCAAACTCCATTTTTGCCTCCCGCTGCGCGTTGCGTGCATCAATGCCGTCGCCCATTTTCTGCTCGGCGAGCATGTCAACATATCCGCGCACTTCTCGGTCGAGTTCTGTATCGGCATCTCGTCTGCGCCGCCAATTCCGCAGCGCATTTCTCAGCCACATTTATTGTCACCTCGACACGTCACGCGTCGATCATTCGTATCGCAGCGCGACCATCGGATCGACCCGCATCGCTCGCCGCGTCGGCATATAACACGCCATTGCACCAACCAGCATCAATGCAATCACCACCACCGCAAACGTAAGTGGATCGGTCGCGCTGATTCCGTACAGCATGATCGATAGAACACGTGTCAATGCAAACGCAGACGCCAAACCCAGCACGATGCCGCTCAGAATCATCACCAAACCGCGCCGCATAACGAGCCGAGCGATCTGCGTCGGATTGGCTCCCAACGCCATCCGTATTCCGATTTCATGCGTGCGTTGCGCCACGGTGTACGCGATAACGCCATATAGCCCCATCGACGCCAGAATCAATCCCAGCAGGCCGAATAATCCAAAGACGGCTCCGCCTGCCCGCGGAAGCAGCAGTGATACGCTGGTCGCCTGCTGCACCGTTTCGAGATTCGTTACTGGTATGCTTGGGTCGATTTCCCTCGCAATCTGCCGAATCGATGCCAGCGCCACTGTTGGATTCCCCATGGTCCGCGCGATAAGGATTCGGTCTGGGATTTCTGCCTGGCGCATGGACAAGTACACGTACGCCCGCGGCGATTCTCCGAGCGTAATGTATTTCCCGTTCGTCGCGACTCCCACTACTTCGTAGTTCTTTCCGGCATGTGAAACGACCTTGCCGACAGCGTCTTGTCGTGGCCAGAATCGGTTCGCCAGTGTCTCATTCACAATTAAGACAGGCGGTGACTTGGGGTTATCTCGATCGTCAAACGCACGCCCTCGCAGAATCGGAATTCGCATCGTCTTGAAGTAATCCGTGTTCACGGTTGCGGTTGCGATTGGCGATTTCGGCTGAGTGGGCCCTCCCGGAGCATACCCGCTGATTTCATCCAAAAAGGTTAATGGCAGCCGGTCCGCTTCGCTCGCGCTCGTCACTCCCGGCAGCGCCAGAATGCGCGGAATGAGCCGTTCATAGAAGGCATCGGCCTTCGACGCATCATATCCGGCGAGCGACAAATTGAAACTCGCCGTCGCCACGTTCGATGCATCAAATCCGGGATTCACGCGCGACGCGTTCCACAAGCTCCTGAGAGAAAGTCCCGCGCAGATCAGCAGTGTGAGAGAAATCGTCAGCTGCCCTATTACTAGTGCGTTCAGCAGCCGATGCTTGCTGCGCGGCCCAGTCGTTGCGCCTGCCTCTTCTTTAAGTGCTTCGGTCAAGCCTCGCTTCGACGTATTCAATGATGGGAGCAGCCCGAACAGCAACGTCGTTCCCAGAACCGTCACCGCGGTAAACGCCAACACGCGCCAATCGAGGTTGATCGTGAGGCCGAACCCGACCGGCAAGACGGTATTGAGATTCATTAATGCTTGCGACAGCGCGTTGTCCAAAAGCGACGTAATCATCAGCGCCGCGCCGCCGCCGAGAACTGACAAAATCAAATTTTCCGTCAAAAGCTGCCGCACCAACCTGAGGCGTCCGCCGCCGAGCGCCGAGCGAATGGCAATTTCCCGCCGTCGTTCCGTCGCGCGTGCCATCAGCATCCCCGCAATGTTCGCGCATGCAATCAACAGGATCAGCCCGGCGAAGGCCAGAAGCACGACGGATGTTGCCGACAGCATCTTGTCAGCCTCCGGAATGATCTTTACTTGGCTCGCTGGAAGGAGAGCGACATCCCGTTCCTTGTTCGAGTCCGGGTAGGCTTTTATCAATCGTTCCGCAATTGCATGTAGCTCAGCCTGCGCTTGCTTGACTGATACGCCGGGTTTCAGCCGCGCCATTGAAAAAAGCCACTGGCTTCCGCGATCCTTAACCGGATTCCCCAAATGCAATATCGAATCCATGGAAATCGGCACCCATAGTTTCGGCGCCACACCGCGCAGTAAGCCGTGAAAATCCCATGGCGCGACGCCTGCCACCGTTATCGGACGTCCGTTCAGCGTAATCGTTTTTCCAATAATGTTTGGGTCGCTCGCAAATCGGCCCTGCCACATTGCGTAGCTAAGCACGGCTTCCGCGTCCGCGCCGGGTACGCGGTCTTGAGCTTCATTGAAGCCGCTCCCTAGCCGCATTTGCACCCCAAGTTCATGGAAGTAATTTCCAGTGACTTCCTCTGCGGGGACCATTTCGCTGTCACCCGCACGTTCCAGAGCCACCGGTACAGGCGCGTAGCCCAGAAATCCGGAGAGCAACTTGCTCTGACTTCGAAAATCCTCAAGGTCCGGATAAGCGAGAGGGATGTATTGCAAGACCGCCTCATCCTTTGGCGGCG
>DATFQU010000357.1:0-17996 GCA_035264005.1 Candidatus Acidiferrales bacterium | reverse complement strand
CTTGCGCTCGTAGCGGCTGACCAAAGCTTCAAACGCGGAAATATCTCCACTTTTCGCCGCCGCGACGAGCGCTGACTCGTTATCCAGCGCCGGAATCGTCGAATTGGCGGAGCCGTCCGATAAAGGCTGCGGTTTTGGTTTCGCATTCATGTTAGGAATATGAGCGTAACACATTGCGCACTATGTTGGCGGTCCTGTATTTGACGCGACTCCATTGGCCGAAGATGCAGATTTCTCAGCCAAGAATGACGATTTATGCTTTAAATGCAATAATATTGACGCTCGATTTGCGGTTTAAGGCGGATAGGTTTGCGAAGGAGGCATCTGGATGGCGGGGTCTGAAGCTGCCAATCAAAAACATCTAGTGCGCTACCGCGTCGAACAGGGGATCGCGGTCATCGAATTGGACGATCCGCCGGCAAATACGTACACCTATGAAATGATGCGTCAGCTTGACGACGCCATCCTCCAGGCTCGCATGGAAGAGAGCGCACACGTCATAGTGCTGCGCGGCGCCGGCGACAAGTTTTTCTCCGCCGGAGCCAGCATTCCGATGCTGACCAAGGTCGACCCGCAGTTCAAGTATTATTTCTGCCTCCACGCGAATGAAACGTTGTCCCGCCTCGAACAGACGCCAAAGCTCGTCATAGCTGCGTTGAATGGCCATGCCGTCGGCGGCGGCTTGGAAATTGCGTTGGCGTGCGATATTCGCATCGCGCGCAAAGACGGTGGCAAGATTGGCCTCCCGGAGGTGAATCTCGGCGTGCTTCCGGGAACAGGAGGAACGCAGCGCCTGTTACGCGTCGTCGGCCGCGCCCGCGCCATGGAATTGATGACGACGGGCCATACGTTTAGCTTCGAAGAAGCGCTCCAATTTGGCTTGATTCATCACATCTACGCCCGTGAGTCGTTTTGGGATGAGGTAATCACCTATGCGCGCCAATTTTGCCCTCCCAACAAAGCGTCTCGTGCCGTGGGACGCATCAAGCGCGCCGTGGTCACGGGATCGGAAGTTGGTTTTGGCGAAGCTCTCGGCATCGAGCGCGAATTGCAGCAGTTGCTCTTTACCAGCGAAGATGCCAGCGAAGGTTTGAAAGCGTACGTCGAGAAGCGCCAGCCGGAATTCAAAGGTAGGTAAGAAAACATGGCCACCGTGGCAAAAAGCGAACCGAAACCAGGGCGGCTTTTCATTGGCGGCACCTGGGTGGATGCTGCTTCGGGCAAGACGTCTCCATCCATAAATCCGGCGACAGGTGAAGTCCTAACGCACATCGCGGACGGGGACGCGCGCGACGTCGATGCTGCAGTCCACGCCGCTCGTACAGCATTTGAGTCAGGTCCGTGGGCGGAAATGAGCGCCTCCGACCGTGGCCGTATTCTCTGGAAGATCGGCGATCTGATCGACAAATACAACGAAGAACTTGGCACGCTCGAAACCCTCGACAACGGCAAACCTATTTTTGAGTCATGCAAGGTCGATATGCCCATGGTCGCGGAGGTCTTTCGCTATTACGCCGGGTGGGCGACGAAAATTCACGGTGAAACCGTCCCTGTGCGCGGACCGTTCTTGCACTACACGCTACGCGAACCTCTTGGCGTCGTCGCTGCTATAGTCCCGTGGAATTTCCCTCTGCTCTTGGCGTCGTGGAAAGTCGCTCCTGCCCTCGCAGCTGGCAATACTGTCGTATTGAAACCTGCGCCTTGGACCTCGCTCACAGCCCTGCGCCTCGCCGAGATCGCACAAGAGGCCGGCCTTCCAGCGGGAGCCTTGAACGTCATCACCGGCTCTTCCGATGAACTCGGCCGCGCGCTCGTGCGCCATCCGGACGTTGCGAAAATCGCGTTCACCGGCGCGACCATGACGGGGCAAGAAATTGCGCGCGTCTCTGCGGACACCTTGAAGCACGTGACGCTCGAACTTGGCGGGAAATCACCCAACATCGTTCTGGCGGACGCAGATATCGACGGCGCGATTCGCGGCGCCACAATCGGAATTTTCTACGGCAAAGGCGAGGTCTGTGCAGCAGGGTCGCGGCTCTTTGTGGACCGCAAGATCCACGACGAATTCATGCAGAAGCTTGTCGATCGCGCTAAAAATCTTCAGCCGGGGGATCCGCTCGAGCCGAAAACAAAGTTCGGCGCTCTGGTGAGCGAATCGCAAATGAACAAAGTCCTCGGCTATATCGAAAAGGGTAAAGCAGAAGGGGCGAATCTTGTTGCCGGTGGCGCTCGCGCGGACTTTGGGAACGGCAAGGGTTACTTCGTTCAGCCGACAGTCTTCGACAATGTGAAGAACGACATGACCATTGCTCGCGAAGAGATTTTCGGGCCCGTGTTGGCCACGATCACCTTTGATGACATCGACGAAGCGGTTCGCGAAGCAAACAAGAATCCGTACGGCCTCGCGGCGGCTGTTTGGACTCGCGATATCGGAAAGGCTCATCGTATCGCTCGGCATTTGCAAGCGGGCACGGTGTGGATTAATACGTACAACAACTACGATCCCGCGGCGGCGTTCGGTGGATTTAAGATGAGCGGTTATGGGCGCGAACTGAGCGTGCACGCGCTTGAGAGCTACACACAGGTGAAAAGCGTTTGGGTGAATCTCAAGGACTGACATTCACGACGGAGACCTCTGGAAGCGATGCGCACGCTGCCTGATCATCTTCGCAAGGGAATGAAGCTCGTCGTCGTTGGATGTAACCCTGGAGAGCGCTCAGCGCGCGTGGGCCATTACTATGCGGGGCGCGGTAACGAATTTTGGCCGCTCTTGTACGAATCGGGCGTCATTCCTGAGCCGCTCACCTACAACGACGATCGCCGCATCGTGGAATTTGGCATTGGGCTGACGGACTTGGTCAAACGGGCGTCCAAGGGAATCGACGAGCTCACTCGCGAGGAATTTGCGGAAGGACGCGTGTTGCTCGCTCAAAAATTGGAAGAATACCGGCCGCGCGTCGTCGCGTTCAACGGGAAGATGGTCTACGAAAAGTTTTCTGGACGCCCGTGCATGCTCGGACCGCAAAAAGAAAAGCTCTACGGCGCGGATGTGTTCGTCCTGCCCTCGACAAGCGGCTTAAACGCAAAGGGTAGCGGCGTGAAGATGCGATACTTCAAGCGGCTGGCCGCGATGCTTAAACGGATGGGCAATTGAGTCGCGACCCTTCTAAGCTGGATGTTTGCCATGTCGGCATCACGATAAAGAATCGCGTTGGTTCTCTCGTGCTTGATCGCCCGCCGCTTAACGTGATGAATATCGCTGTGATGAACGGTCTTCACGAAGCTATCGTCAGCGTGTCAGGGAAGTGTGACCTTCTAATTCTGCGTGGAGCAGGCGAACGGGCTTTTTCAGCGGGAACGGAGGTCGCGGATCACGTACCGGATCGCGTCGGAACCATGCTCAGTGCGTTTCACAGCGTTTTCCTTGAACTGTGGCGAAGCAACCTCACCACGATTGCGGCCGTTCACGGACATTGTCTCGGCGGCGGATGCGAGCTTGCAACTTTTTGCGACTTCGTTGTTGCATCAGAATCTGCCACGTTCGGTGTACCGGAGATCAAGCTCGGCTGCTTTCCGCCGGTAGCAATGGTGACTTTCCCGCGGCTGGTGGGCATGCGCTCCGCTTTCGATTTGATTCTCAGCGGGCGCACGATTTCCCCTGTTGAGGCCCAACGCCTTGGGCTCGTCACTCGCGTCGTGCCCGACAAGGAGTTGGACCATGCCGTTGATTCATTGGCGAAAGAACTAGGAGCCTTAAGTCCAGATGTTCTCGGAATGGCGCGCCGTCAATTGTGGAGCGCCGATGGTTTTGACTTCGAGCGCTCGTTGCAATCAGTCGAAGATTTCTATTTGCGCGAACTGATGAAAACACATGATGCCAACGAGGGCATTCGCGCATTCCTGGAAAAGCGCCTGCCCCTGTGGCAGTCGGGTACAGATATGAGAAAGGAAAAAGTGTGACATCAGGCGCCAGTCCGGTCATCGACATTCACATCCACATCCAGCCGCTCCACATGTTCAAACCGCATGCGCTCGCATTGATTCAAAAGGGCCGCAAAGATTATCCAGAGGTGGAGCGTTATTCCGCCAATCCCAAGTTGTTTTTGGGATTCCTCGACGACCACGGAATCGAGCGTGCGGGCCTCATCAACTATGTAAGCCCCGAGATCATCGGCTTTCCACCCGAAGTGAACGATTGGATCGCCGGTTACTGCTCCGAAGATCCGTCACGCCTGCTTGCTTTCGGCTCCGTTCATCCGAGACACGTTCCGGATGCCGGCGCAGAGGTTGACCGCCTCGCGAAGCTTGGCATTCGTGGTTTGAAGGTACATCCGGCGCATCAGGCTTTCGCGCCAAATGCCTATCGCGACGGCTTCGGTCCGCTTGCGGCGATGTACGATCGCGCCCAAGCGCACGGCATGCCCGTGATGATTCACACCGGTACGTCTATTTTCCCCGGCGCGCGCAACGTATTTACGCAGCCCATGCTTGCCGATGACGTCGCTGTCGATTTCCCAAAGCTAGTGATTATCCTCGCGCACGGCGGGCGGCCGCTTTGGATGAATGAAGCATTTTTTCTCGTGCGTCGTCATCCCAACATGCATATGGACATTTCCGGCATTCCTCCGCAGCGGTTGATGGAATATTTCCCGCGCATCGAGGAAATCGCCGATAAAGTACTTTGGGGAACGGATTGGCCCGGGCCCGGAGTGCCGGGGATTCGCGGCAACATGGAACAGTTTCGTGCGCTTCCGATTTCTGCAGCGGCGCAGCGCAAGATACTTTATGACAACGCAGTGCGTCTTTTTCCGGCGCGTGCATAATACGCCTTAAACCGTATGAGCGGAGAACCAATGGAGATCAAGACTGTCGCAATTGTCGGCGCGGGAACCATGGGACGCGGCATCGCCTACTGTTCAGCCCTCGCCGGATACCGCACTATCCTTGAAGATGTTTCCGAGTCCACGCTCGAACAAGGGCTCGAATACATTCGTCGTGCCCTTGATGAGGGAATCTCGCGCGGAAAAGTCACCGAAGAGCAAAAGAAGAACTCGTTGGCCTGCATGGCTACGGCTCGTTCAGTTCAGGACGCGTGCCGCGAAGCCGACCTGATTATCGAGGCTGTCCCCGAAGAGATGGAAACTAAGCTTGAGATTTTCACTGTCCTCGACAAGTTCGCGAAGCCCGGCGCGATTTTTGCCAGCAACACTTCCTCTCTCTCCATCACGGAAATGGCTGCTATCACGTTTCATCCAGAGAATTGCATCGGTATGCACTTTTTCAACCCAGTTCAAAAGATGAAGCTGCTTGAAATCGTCCGCGGCCTTGAAACTTCCGAATCGGCTCTGGCTGCGTGCGTCGAAGTTGGCCGCCGCATGGGCAAAGAAGTCGTCGTGGTGCGCGAGTCTCCTGGATTTGTGACCAGCCGTATCAACGCCATGATCGGCAATGAGGCGTTTTATATGCTTCAGGAAGGCGTGGCCACCGCGGGTGATATCGACAAAGCGCTCAAGCTCGGCCTGAATCATCCGATGGGCCCGTTCGAGCTTGTCGATCTCGTCGGACTCGATGTGCGCCTGAGCATCCTGCAGCACTTGCACCGGACGCTTGGCGAGAAGTACCGTCCGTGTCCACTGCTGGAGCAATACGTGAAGGCGGGACGGTTCGGACGTAAATCGGGACGAGGCGTCTACGACTATAAAGAAGCGGCGGGCAACGCGAAAACGTGAATTCTGTCAGAGGCTCGTCTCGCCGCTGACCAGTGAACAATCCATGCCTGACCTGTCCACCAAGATCGTTCTTCTGCAAGGCGACCTCACCGAAATGGATGTGGACGCAATCGTAAATGCTGCAAACAATGACCTGCAATTGGGCGGCGGTGTCGCTGGCGGGATTCGCCGCAAAGGCGGGCCTGAGATTCAGCGCGAATGCGATGCCATCGGCTCAATTCCAGTCGGCGGGGCCGCAATCACATCAGGCGGCCAATTGAAGGCGCGCCACGTGATTCATGCCGCGAGCATGCGACTCGGCGGAGCCACCTCAGCGCAAGCCTTGCGCGCGTCCACAGCTCATTCGCTTCACATCGCTGCGCAAAACAATCTCAAGACCATTGCGTTTCCTGCGGTCGGAACAGGAATTGCCGGTTTCCCGATGCAGGAATGCGCCGAAATCATGCTCGCAGAAGCCGTCAAGCATCTGCAAGGCACAACTTCTATCGAGCGAATCTATTTTGTGCTGTTTGATGCGCCGTCGCTGGATGTCTTTGAACAGGCATGGAAGAAAATGAAAGAAAAGGGAACCGCGGCGGGTTGACTCGATTCAGTGCTATCAATGCGCGGCTGGCTTCGTCGGGGTCGGAGTCGCCGCCGGTTGCGACTGGCCGTAGGGAACTTTCATGTACTTCTCAGCTTCCTTCTGTGCGCCGCCGGTATTGTCCTTCAGCTCTTCGGCTTTCTGATATTCGTTGATGGCGCGTTCGCGCGAGCCCGTCAGGTCGAAGATCTTCCCCAGATAGATGTGACTCCAGACTTCCACCCAGCGATAACTGGCGTCCAGATCCCCATCGAGAGAGTTCCGAAAACTGTCAGCCGCAGCAGAATAATTCTTTTCGTAAAAATAAGCTTCGCCGATCCGAAAGTCCGCGAGCGAATTGTTCGCCTGAAGGTTAAGCGCCTGCTGATACTCCCCAATTGCATCGCCGAATTTTCCTTGCTCCGATAAAGTCTCGCCACGCGCAATCAACGCGCGTACACGCAGTTGCGGGCTCGCCTTCAGAATGTCGTTGTCTGGATCGATGGAAATCCCATCCGGCTTGGGCTGGCCGAACGTATCAATGGTAAAGGAACTGTTCGTGCCAATCACCTGGATCGTTTTGTTCACCGCATTGCCTTCGGTGTCCACATGAACCTCGACTGGCATATTAAATGTTTCAATTGGCTGGGTCACCTTGCCCACAACTTTGAATCCCTTGGGCGTGCGATAAACGATGTAGTCCAGTTTAAATTCTGGCACTCCGGTTGAATTAAGCCATTGCGAGAAAAACGCCACTAGATTCAGATGTGGCTGGCCGGGCTTTGGCGGCGGCAATTTTGCCTGCGCAAGTGTTTCGAAGTCCTGAATGCTTGCCGTTTTTCCAACGTGCGCCGCATAGAAGTCATGAAGCAGGGAATTGAACGGTCCGTCTCCCATCGACGCGCGCAGCATGTGAAACACCATCGCGCCCTTGTCCACCACCTCTGACTGGTACTGGTCGGAGTAAGGTTGTAGGCTCTGCGCCTGGGAAATCGGCGCGGAATCTTCGAACATCACGGATCCAACCGCGAAATTCGTAAGCTCGCGGCGAAAGCCCGGCTCGCCCTGCCTCTTTTCGATGTACATCGCTCCCGCGTATTGCGCTAATCCATCGGTGATCCAGCGGTCGGAAGGGGAAGCCGCCAGAACTTGGTCGCCCCACCACTGGCCAGCCGCCAACATAGCAAGCGCTGATTGATTCACGGTTGTGCCCCAATCGCGTGCGCTCAACAGCAGAAGCCCGGGCGCTGAGTAGTCCTCGAGCGTGCCATCTGGAAGTTGTGCGAGCGTGATATTCGGCGATGGCAGCGGGCCAAACTGGTTCGAGTAGTCCATCACCATGTCCGCAAGGGCATCCGCGTAGGGCGAGGCCGTCGACTTGGCGTCCGGCGGTGCAAAGACGGAAATTGACAAGCCTTGCGCACTCACCGGCGATAGCTGCAAATTGCCTGCAACGAAAGTTCCCACCGGCGCGGGCTCTTTGCAGGTAAAGGTGTAAACCGCTTGCCCGCTTTCGCCTGCTTTCTGGGCAGGTAGTTCGTTCGGCGTCGAAGATTGCCCTGTGCCCGTAACCGCAAAATCGTCCGGCACTGTGATCTGGAAAGTAGCGGTATAGCGGTTCGACGGATAATTCGTCAGCGGAAACCAGCGCGCCGGAAGCAGCAGGTACGCTGATGTCTTATCAATCCATGCGAAGCGCACATCTTTTGTCGGGCTATCTGCGTCGTTTGCGAAAGCTCCGGTATAGTCAAAGTCAAGGGTCACGTGCATTCCTGGCTGCGCGTTGGACGGGAGCGTAACTACCAAATCCAGCGGATTGAAGGAATCTCGTCGGAAATTCAATTTTCGCCCGTCGCTCGCCAGCGTTACCGCAGCAACTTGCAGATCCGGATGCAGTTCCACGAGAACTGTCTGCGAAGAAGCATTAGCCACCAGCTCGACTTTTGCCTGCGCCGAGATGCTCTGCTCGTCAAGATGCAGCGTTGCTTTCACGTCATAATGCACGGCGTCGAAGTCGAATTTCGGCAGTTGTTGTTGAGCGTTCGCAAAGGATGCTGCGAGTGTCACCAGCGCAAGAAACCCTAGGCCTCGAATAGCTGCGGTTTTGATGGTCATGGAGTGTTCATTCATTAGAATATCAAAGAGCCTCGCTCAGTTGCCCGCGCGAATTTGACGAGATCATCCCGGCGATGATTTCGGCGGCCCGGTCAATTGTCCCGCCAGTACCCAGCTTCGCCTGCACTTGCGCAAGCGCCTTTCTCTGCCGCTCGCGCTCTTCCGGGTAGTCCAGCAGGGTGCGCAGCTCCTTTTCCAGTGCCGGAGCGACAAACTTGTCCTGGATGAGTTCAGGGACTACCTTCCGCTCGGATATTAGATTCACCATGGCAAACAGCGGCGTCGTGACCAGCCGCCGGGCAATCAGTCCGGTGAGCCGCGAAACACGGTAAACCACCACCATCGGCGTGCCCAGAAGCGCTGCCTCCACTGTGGCCGTCCCGCTCGAAACAACCGCGCAGTCGGCGGCAGCCAGCGTGTCATACGCTTTGCCCTCCACAAGTGTCCAGGACTTGCCGATTCGCAGGTGCTTCTCGAACATCTCGCGCTTCAGTCCCGGCGCCGCGGCAATCACGAATTGCGCCGAGTGATCCTTCTGCACGTTTTCGCACGCTTCGGCAATAATCGGCATATTGCGCTCGATTTCGCCGGGCCGGCTGCCGGGTAGGACCGCCACGATTTGCCGTTTCGCGTCTAACTCGAACTGCGCGGCAAACTGCTCGCGCGTCATTTTCGCGTGTACCGAGTCAACCAGCGGATGCCCGACATAATCCACTGCGACGCCCGCTTTCCGGTAAATCTCCTCTTCGAAAGGAAAAATCACGAGCACTCGCTCGAACCGCCGCTGAATCCATCGCATTCTTCCCGGCCGCCAAGCCCATATCTGCGGGCTGATGAAGTAAACGTTCCGAACGCCCTGCTTTTTCAGTCTGCGGGCTAATCCGAAATTGAATCCCGGGGAGTCCACCGTGATTGCCAGAACCGGCTTTCTCCGCTCCGCTTCGCATTCGAGGGTACGCCACGCTCGCCAAACTGCCGGCAGTCGGCGAAGCACTTCCGTGATCCCAACAACGGCTATGTCTGAGGCGTCTGCAACCAGCTCCACGCCCGCCTCGCGCATTTGCGCGCCGCCCATACCGAAGAGGTGTGCTCCCGTTCGCTTCTGCAGCGCGGTAGCTAGCCGCGCCGCGTACATGTCGCTCGACGCTTCGCCGGCTGAAATCAGAATCTGCGGCGGCGCCATTCCTGGCTATGCTGCTCGTGCGGCAAGTCGCCGCAGGATTTTCGTGGGTGGGAAATTCGATGAGTGCTCAGTCATTCGCGGGCAAAGTTGTTCCGGCCGCTTCAATTACTGGTGCGGAAATTCGCAATTCTTGGTCTTTGTATTGCAACTGGTACAGCCGATAGTAAATTCCGCGCCTCGCCAGCAGCTCTTGATGCGTGCCCTCTTCGCGCAGCCGGCTCTTGTGGAACACGAGGATGCGGTCCGCGTGCTGAATCGTGCTCAGCCGGTGCGCAATCACAAGGGCTGTTCGGCCGGAAAGCAAACGGTCTACGGCCTCGCGAATCAGCATTTCTGTCTGTGTATCGACGCTCGACGTTGCCTCATCCAGAATTAGGAATCTCGGATTGTGCGCGAGCGCCCGCGCAAAACTGATCAGTTGACGTTGCCCAACCGAAAGCGTTGCGCCCCGTTCGGAGACCTCGGTCGCCATTCCATGCACCAGCGAATCCACGAAGCTGCCCAATCCCACCTGCTCTAAAGCTCGATGCACTTCATCCTTGCTAATCGACTCGGTACCGAGCCGCACGTTGGACTCGATCGTCCCGCTGAACAGGAAGGGATCCTGCAACACGATGCCAAACAGGCACCGCAAGTTCTGGACATCCAAATCGCGAATATTCACTCCATCGAGCAGGATCTCGCCTCGTTGAACATCATAAAAGCGCAGCAAAAGCTGGATGACTGTCGTTTTTCCCGCGCCTGTGTGCCCAACGATAGCGACATTCTGTCCCGGTGCCACGCGGAATGACACATCTCGCAGCACCCAATCCTCTTCCTTCGGGTTCTCGCCGCCGTGGTACGCGAACCACACATTGCGAAATTCTATTTCCCCTCGGTTCGCTTCGGCAGCGATGCTCTTTGCCCCAGATTGCATTGTCAGCGGCTCATCCAGCAGCTTGAAAATGCGTTCCGACGCGGCCATCGCCGACTGCAGAATGTTGAATTTCTCGCTTAAGTCCTGAATCGGCATGAAAAACTGCTGTGAGTACATATAGAACGCTGCCACCATGCCGATGCCCAACCCGCCAGCCAACTGGCGCAATCCGCCGAACCAGAAAATCATCGCGTACGCACACGCAGAAAGAAGTTCGATTGCCGGATAGAAAAGAGCAAACGCAAGGATCGCTTTCTTGAATGCCATGTTGTAGGACCAATTCAGCCCCTTGAACTGTTCCTGCGACTTCCGTTCGCGGTTGAAGAGCTGAATGATCGCCATCCCGCTGATGTGCTCCTGCAAAAACGCATTGATTCGCGCCACTCCGGTGCGAATGTCCCGGTTGGCGTCACGCACGCTATTTCGGAATATCCACGTCACGCCAAACATCAGCGGCAGCACTGCGAACGCTGCGAACGCCAGCTTCCAGTTGAGTTTCAGCATGTACGCGATAGCGGCCACCAGGAAGCAAAAATCGTTCACCATCGCGACCACACCAGCAGCAAACAGATCGTTGAGTGCATCGACGTCCGTAGTGGCGCGAGTCACGAGCCGTCCTACCGGGCTGTGGTCAAAAAAACTCATCGGCAGCCGCTGCAGATGCCCGAAGATCTGCTTGCGCAGGTCGTACATCGTGTGCTGCCCGACCGATTGCATGATTCGTACTTGGCCGTACTGAAAAGTGAACCCGAGAATCAGCGTCGCCATGAACGTCAGTGAAATCCAGATGATTCCGTGATATGCCGCCGTAGCGGAAATGGTGTGGTTCAACGCCGGCGTGATGTAGCGGTCTATCACTGCTGCAAAGAGCCGTGGCCCAACTAGACGCAGAGGCGTAACCACGAGCGTCAACGCAATCGCCAACGCAACTCGCCATTTGTACGGCTTCAAGTAGGCGAGCAGCCGCCAGGTCAGCTTCGCGTCGTAAATACGCCCGAGTTTCTCTTCTTCCTGATGCGCGCTCATTCTCTCGCCAGTTCTTCTTCCAACAGTTGTTTCTGATATAGCTCCGCATAATATCCGCCGAGCCCGATCAGTTCTTCATGCGTGCCCTTCTCGATAATTTCACCGGCGCGTAGCACCACGATCTGATCCGCATCGCGCACCGTGGAGCATCGATGCGAAATGAGTATTGTCGTGCGCTGCTTGAACACGTCTTCCAATCCTTGCAGGATTTTCTCTTCCGTGTCCGTATCGACGCTTGAAAACGCGTCGTCTAAAATCAAGATTCGTGGATCGCGAATCACTGCCCGGGCCAGCGTCGTGCGCTGTTTCTGGCCCCCGGAAAGAGTGATTCCGCGTTCTCCCACGATCGTTTCGTAATGCCCCGGAAAGTCGGATATATCCCCCGCAATATTGGCAACATGCGATGCATCTTCCACTGCATCAAGCGTCGCATCCTCCACTCCAAACGAAATGTTCTCGCGAAGCGTATCACTGAACAAAAACGCGTCCTGCGGCACGAACCCAATTGCCCGCCGCAACTCTCCGAGCGGCCATTCGCGAATGGATTTCCCATCAATGAAAAGGGTGTTCGCCGGCGCTTCCCACAGCCGCGCGATCAGTGCTGCCAGTGTGGTTTTCCCGCTGCCCGTCGGGCCAACGATCGCCACCGTCGAGCCAGCAGGAATGTGGAGGTTGATGTTCCTCAGCACCGGTTCGTTTGCACTCGCAGCCTTCTTATTGCTCGCTGCCGCTTGCGTGCCGTTGCCGCTCCGTGTTGTGGGGTACGTAAACGTCAAATCACGAAAGTCAATTTCGCCGCGTACCGATGTTTGCGGCTCTTTTGCTGCGCTCGCGTCGTTGATCCCCGGTGCCGTGTCCAGGATGTAGTTCAGCCTCCCCATCGATGCCGCGCCGCGCTGAAAAATGTTCGTCACAAAGCCAAGCGCGATCATCGGGAACACAAGTTGTCCGACGAACGTATAAAACGCAATCAGCGCGCCTAAAGACATCCGGTCCTGAACCACCATCCGGCTGCCTTCCCACAGCACGAACAGAATCGAAAAGCCGATGATCATCTGCAGAGCCGGAAAGAACATGCTCCACGCCCGGATCATCCGTATGTTTTGGCCCACATATTCCTTGTTCGATTCGTCAAAAGACCGCATTTCTGCGGCTTCTTGCCCGTACGCCCTTACAACGCGGATTCCCGCCAAATTCTCCTGCGCCTTGGCTGAAAGCGTCGCTAGCATTGCTTGAATCTTTGCTTGCAAGTCGTGAATCACCGTCCCGAAATACCTGACCGTTACAAACACAAACGGAACGGGAATCAAGACCTCCAGCGTCAGCAGCGGGGATATTTTCACCATCACCGCAATAGCGACCGCCATGCCCACAATCGTAGTCGCGCTGTACATGATTCCCGGCCCAAGCACCATGCGCACCGCGCTCAGGTCGTTTGTGCATCGCGACATCAATTCTCCTGTGCGGTTGCGCACGTAGAATTCCGGCTCCAGCTTCACCAGTTGCGCCAGCAGGTCATTTCGCAAATCGTATTCAATGTCGCGCGAAACTCCGATCAGCAGCCACCGTGACCAAAACGAGAAAATTCCTTTCACCACAACCACGCCAACCAGCAGCAGGCAAAGCATAGCCAGGGTGTGCCGGTCATAAGGGCGATAAAAATAGAGAATCGGCTTCAGCACGGCATGCCACACGCCGACCGACCCGGCAGGCGCGGCTTCTGTGAGGTTTGGCATCGGCTGCGGCGAGCCTTTCAGGCAGTCCGTAATCGCACCAATAATCAGCGGTGGAAACGCTCCGATCAGGCCCATCAGCAGCAACATCAGCAGCCCTGCGGCGGTCGTCCCTTTGTATGCCCCAGTGTACGGAATCAGCCTGCGCAGCTCTCGCCACGCCTTCGGCTTCTGCTGCTTCGGCTTCACTCCGCTAACGGTTTGTGCGGCTGCGCTCATTATCTTTCGTCGACCGGCTGCAAGCTTTGCAACTCTCCAAGGAAGTGCTCAAAACTCTGGTCCATCGACTCGAATCGCTTCTTTTCTGGGTTCCAGCGAACCTCGTACGTCTGCGTGTATCCTCCGGCTGGCTTGTGCAGCGGAGTGAAATAAAGCTCCAGCCCATTTGCTACGTCTTCTTCCTTCTGTACGCGCCAGCCATCCACCGGCGCGATGGGCTGGCCTCCCAAGAAGCCTCTTGGGTTTTTCAAGTGCTCGTCCACAAGCAGCACTTCGTTCCAAGAATTTCCGTCCTTCTCGATAATCGCAGCGCGCGTAACCAGCAATCCCGGCGGCATCGACTCCGGGACGATCTTCACCTTGTTGACGATGAATGCCTCTTGCTTTCCATTTTTCGCCAAATCTCCGTATGCGATCACGTTCGTCTCTGAGCCAAGAAGCTTTTGGGCCACCGTATCCACTTCTGCTGGATAGGCCGGCGCTGCCGGCTGCGCCGACTGTTGTGCGATTGGATGCCCGCTATCGTCACAGGATGCTACCGCGAACACCATACACAACATGGCCAACAGGGCAATTTTCCTCATATTCTCCTTAAAGAGTCGAAGACGCCAGCGTGATTTCGACCACGCGCCCACTCGCGGAGTCGCAGGAAACCTCCATCGATTGCGGCACGTCCTCCCCGGCCCAATCGAAGGAGTAGAACAGCAATTCTAGCTTGAGCGAGCCTCGCACGGAAGGACTCCGCGACTCCGGCTCCCCATAGAGTGTCGCGACGCGCGTGCACGCGTCCCCAAGTACCAGGCCGCGCCCCGACCTCAAATACCGTAAGAGCGCTGTCTCGTTCCCATGCGTCCACACCCCAGAAACCCATGCGCCGAACAGCGATACGGTCACTGTCTCCACGATTTGGTTTGCGCTCGATTCGACACGTAAGGTGCGCCCATCGGTAACATCCGTCCAGTGAACCCCGGTCGCGTCGGCCAATCCCGCTGAGCCAAATCCGCGCTTCTTTTCATCATCCGGTAGTTTCGAGACCCCCGGCCTCAACCCAGCCAGCGTCAATTCGTTGTGCCGATGCGCGGCGGGAGCTTCCTGTGCTTTCGTGCCCGCGAGCGCCGGCGCAATCATCACCGTCGCAACGGCCGCTACGCTACCGAGTCGCCAGAATCTCTTCCATCCGCGCCTCAAAGTTATCCTCTCCCTCAGACCACAGCTGGTATCGCTCGACCGGTATCGCCGCCTCAATGCGCGCCATCCAGTCAAACAGCTTTCGTATGTTCTGCTGTGTTTTTTCCTGGTACATGTGCAAGTTCTCCGGCTGCGACATCACCGCCACGAAATTTACCTCGTCCGGATCCCTCGTCGCCTCCGCACGCCCATGGCGGAATCCCAGCAACCCGGCGTGCCCGGTGAAAAAGTGCTCAAATCCCGCATCTACGAGAAAATGTCCCTGCTCCTTCCAAACACCTTCATTGAACTCGCTGCCATAACAAACAATCCCCAGCGGCTGCGGCTTTTGCATCCATTGCCCGCTCGGTTCGTCCCACTTCCACAAATCCCAGAACGCCTGCGTCTCATATGCGCAGTCTGCGTGTGCGTGCTCCCGGGCCAGTTCCGTCAACACGTCCGCGCCGTATTCTCCCGAACGCAGATCTTGTTCCAGGATTGGCGCTTCCGTCTCGTCCACCGCTCGGATCACTAATTCCGTAAACCCCGAACGCTCTTTTGAAAAGGGAACTGTTTCCAGGAACGCGCGCCACCGCTCAATTAGGACGTCTTCAGAAAAATCCCTGCTCCAGATGCTCGCATACGCACGGTTCGACATGCCAGCATTATACCGGGAACGCAGTGGACGCGCTCTCGCGCCCGTGGGTGCCTGGGGGGGCGCCTTAACTTACTTCTTTTCGGTGGGCTTCTTGTCCTTGTCGTTGCTTACGTCGGAGGAAATGCCCAGCAACCTATCGCGCAGCGTGTCGCCTAGGTTCGCAAAGACATCCGCGCAAGTATTCCGCAGCCGCTCTTCCGCAGCATTCGAAAGTGTGTCCAACACGCCCTTCGAGTGCTGCCCGAGCGTTGTTGCCGATGCAAGCAGCCACGAATTCGACGCGTTTTCGAGCCTTTCCTTGTACTGCTCGATTGAATGATCGACGGTTCCTTTCATCCGCTGGAGCCATGCGTCCTGCTCTGCGTCGCGCTTAGTGTGGAACTCGTCGATCAGCGGCTGAAGTTGATCATTCAGGCTCTTGCGCATTTCGGCCGCGCTTTCCACTAGACGCCGCTCCAGCATGGTGTTGAACTCCGCCATCGCCTCTTGCGATTTCTGATTTACTCCCGCGCGCGCCTGTTCCGTCGTCGCTTGCGTAATTTGCTCGAAATGCGTCAGGCTCTCCTGCGCAATCCGGCTCAGCTCGTCGATCGCGCTCGCCGCCGTCGTTTGTGCCGTCAGCGACAATTGTTCCCGCGTGCGCTCCTTCACATCCTTCGCGCTTTCCTCGATCAATCCCTGCGCATGCTCCACGTAGCTTCGGCTGCAGTGATCCAGCTCCGATGCAAACATCCGCGAAAGTTCCGCCGCGTGTTCGCGCATCGTCCCGGACGACTGCTCCAGCATTTTCTCAAGCGCCCCCTGCATATTCGTCTGCGCTTTCTTCTGATACCACTCCGACGCCTTGTAGAGCGCCTCGAACGTCGAATGCGACGCTTCGGTCGTTTTTTGTTCGAGCTCCTCTTCCACTTTCACCAACGCGGCGCGGCACTTTTCCTCAAAATCCGACGGCAGTTCCACCACCTGGTGCTTCATCCGCTCCATCGAGGTTTCCAGCGCCTTCTCCGATACGTCATGCATCTGCGCGCGGAACGCCTCAACGACGTCCTGCGCCTGCTTACCCGCGCTTGCCAGCTGGTCGCTTGCTTCCTGCGCGCGTTGATAATGCGGAGCTAATTGGTGTTCCACCTGCTCCGCCAAGCGCCGCATTTTCTCGTCCGCGATGTCCTGGATCGGCTTTTCGAGTTCGCCCGCTTTCTTCTTCAGCAATTCGTCCGCGCGGCGGTCCAGTTCGCTCGCTTGCGTGACAAACAAATCGTTCATTTTGCGCTGTGCGTCATCGAACGTCGCCCGCGACATCGCCTCGATCTGCGCCGAGGTCTCTTCCGCGCGCCGCACGACCTCATCTGCCTTATTCGCCGCCGACTCCGCTCGCGCCTGTCTTTCGTCCAGTCCCGCGCACAGCGCTTCCAAGTTCTTTTGCGCTTCGGCCGCCGCTTCGTTCATCAGGGTCTGAAGCGACGCCCTTCGCGACTGAATCTCTTCTTCTGCGCGCGCCGTAGCCGCCTGCGAAATCTGATTCAGTTGCGCGCTCATTTGCTCCGAAGCGCTCTGCAACGCCGTGTCGAATTCGGTGCGCCACTTCTGTGTCGTCGACTCGGATTCCGTACTCAGTCGCTGTAGCGATTTTTCTTGCAATTCGCCCGCGGCGTTCTCAATTTCCTTGCGCCAATTCGCCAGCCGCTCATTCGCTGCTTCATCGAGTTTCCGCAGCGTCTCCTCATTCGGAGCAATCGCTGCGGGCTGTGCCGCCGGCAGAGTCGCCGTCGCGCGCTCCACGGCCTGCTGCACCGATTGCTTCACGGCTTGCTCGACCGTTTGCTGCACGCTCTGCTGAATCGTCTGCTCGGCCAATTTCGCGGCGGAATCTTCGACCACGCGCTCGACGGCCGCGCGCACCTGCGAATCCAGTTCCTCTGCCTTCGGCGCTGCGCTTTCGCGCGCCTTTTCGAACGCCGCCAGCGCGTTCTGCACCACCTGCTGCGTCGCCCGTTCCACCAATTGCTGCAACGAACTCTCAACCGCCGTCTGCACCGCGGCTTGCACGGACCTCTCGGTGGCCTTTGTTACGGAATCTTCGATCTCCTTGTTTACCGTCGTCTTGACGTGCTCCGCTACGCTCTCTCGTGCGGTCCGCACTTCCTGCGCCACGGCTTCCGCGGCGCCCGTCTGCATCGTCCTTCGCAGATGCTGCTTCGCTTCGGCCAGCAGTCGCGCCATTTGCCGCGCGGCGGACATTGTCTCGTGCGCGGACGGTGCCGGATGGGCCACAGGCGGCGTGGGCAGCACGCGAACTTTGCTCTCGCTCGCTGCTGCTGGAGCCGCAACTTTTTCTGGAGCACTCGGAGCGGGCTCTATTTCTTTGGTTGCTGCCGTCGGAACGGGAGCCGCCCTCTCGTCTTTTTTCTTCTCTACGGGGGTCACGGCCACCGGCGGAACAGGAATCTCGATCGTCTGCTCGCTTGCTTCATTCGGTAGCGGGAACCAATCTGCAGGAGGGAACGCAATGCCCCAAACGTTCCCCGGCGCCGTGAATTCAACGCCAATCTGGAAAAGTTCTCGAACTGTTCGTGGCCGTTGGACCCATGCCACGCGTCCCTCGACCATCCGCGGTGGCGCGTCGCTCTCCGCGCGCGCAATCTCAATAGTTACTAACGCCGTCTTGGGAACGTAATGCCGCGACTGATA
>DATFQU010000356.1:0-6410 GCA_035264005.1 Candidatus Acidiferrales bacterium | reverse complement strand
GAAATGCAACGAGGGAACCGTGCAGATCTAAGAGTTGCGGGCAAACAGCGCGTGGTAAAGCCAGCCGCCGATGACGCCGCCAAGCATGGGTCCCGCCCAGTAAATACCGTGGTTCGTCCAGTGCTGAGAGACTACCGCGGTTCCGAGCGCCATTGCCGGATTCATAGAGGCGCCCGTATACGGGCTGCCCACGAGCGTGCCTACGAAGATTGCAAGGCCGGCTGCAAATCCTCCGAGACGAGCAGAATGCAGCGTGTCGGTGCCGGCGTCCACGATCATCGCGAAAAATATGAACACGACGAAAAAAGTCAGCAGCAGTTCGAAGAGAATCCCTTGAGTGCGGGAGATTTCCGCGGCCAGATCGGGCGTCGCCAGGCCCGTTGCGCGCCACACTTGATCGGGGATAAGCCGCGTCAGTGTCCACGCGGCCGCCATAGCTCCAAGCGCTTGCGCGATGCCGTAGAAGAGCGCCTGCAGCGAGCCAATCTTGCGTGTTACCCACGCGCCGATGGTGATTGCGGGATTGAAATGCCCGCCGGACACCTGCGAAAGCGCGCAAACCAAAATCGCAAACGCAAGCCCGCGGACGAGCGCAATTCCCACGAGGCCGATGCCAGTTTGACTTGCTGCGCGCAACTGCTGGTCCGCACAGACGACGCCCGCCGCGAAAAAGACGAACAGGTACGTGCCAATCAGTTCCGCGCAGAGCTTCTGCCAGACCCGGTACATGCGCGACGCCTCCTGCAGAGCGGCGATTCTAGCAGGGGCCGCGACGAATCTCGAAGGATTTGTGCGGACAAGGAATTACAAGCTACGCGCTATAATGCGCGCCAATGAAAGCCACCCGTGAAAATGAGCTCGCTGGCATCAATATGAAGAAACTGGCGGCGATCGATATTGTGTTTCTCGGTCCGAGATTCGTCGTCGCGGAGTACGCAGTGGGTGTTCTGTTCCCACTCGCTCTGGGTATTTTTATTCTGATCCGCGCGCGATCGCTTTCGTCCTTTCTGCTTGGCGCGTACTTCCTGAGCTTCGGGCTGAATTATGCACCACTGCTGGCGCATGCGATTTCGATTCGTACCAGAGAGAAAGCTGTGGCGCAAATGAAGGGGGAGTTGGCGGAAACGCGAAAGGCGATGGCAAAGTACCGCCGAGTATCGCTGCTTCTGCTCGTCCCGTTTTCTGTTCCGTTGCTGGAACTCGCGCAAAGGCGTTCCCGGCTGAAAGAGCGCGCGGTATTGTGAACGCGTCGATAGCGACAGCGCTTGAATCCAGTCGCCGCGTGCGCATTTACGAAAATCTGCGCTTTCTGTGTTATCTTGCGCAGCAAAACCAGCACCACCGACCGGTGAAAATCCGGCGCTGAGGAGGAATTGAGATGAACAGGTACATTGTCGAGCTGATTGGAACGTTCTTCCTGGTATTCACGATTGGGTGCACGGTGGTTGCGGGAGGAGCGGGCCCAATGGCTCCGTTAGCCATCGGCGCGGCGCTGATGGTGATGGTCTTTGCCGGCGGGCACATCTCCGGCGCGCACTATAACCCAGCCGTTACGCTCGGCGTTTGGATGAGAGGAAAGTTGCCAACGAAGGACGTGGCGCCGTACATGGTTTTCCAGATCATCGGCGCGGTGCTGGCGGCGCTGGCGGTGAAGTATCTGAAGGCGGGCGTCACCGTCGTACCGATGAACTTGCAAGTCCTGCCGGCGCTTCTCGCGGAGTTCTTGTTTACGTTCGCGCTGGTTTTTGTGGTGTTGAATACGGCCACTGCAAAGGGCACGGCGGGGAACTCGTTCTATGGACTCGCTATCGGATTCACGGTGGGAGCGGGAGCTTTCGCTGTCGGCGGCATCTCCGGAGGAGTTTTCAATCCCGGCGTGGCGGTGGGCATCTCGATCATGGGATTGTCAGCGTGGTCGAGCATCTGGATCTACTTGCTGGCGAACTTTGTCGGCGGCGCTGTCGCGGCAATCGCGTTCAAAGCCGTGGACCCGGGCGACAACTAAAATCCGATGCAATCGCGCCGCTGCCTTAACCAACTGTGGGATTTTTGCTTGTCAGCGGACGCCGGCGGTGGCGGGAGCGGTGACCGCTGTCAGCCAGCCGTGGCGATCTTCCTTTGTGCCGCCGGTGAGAGCGTAAAACTCGTCCTGCAATTTTTTCGTAATTGGGCCGCGGCCGCCATTGCCCACTTTGATCTTGTCAATGGAGCGCACCGGCGTGATTTCCACCGCCGTGCCCGCAAAGAAGACTTCGTCGGCGATGTAAAGCATTTCACGCGGAATCATCTGCTCGGCCACGGGAATGCCCATCTCATTGCAAACTTCAATCATCGTATCGCGGGTGATGCCAGGCAAAACGCAGTTCGCCAGGGGCGGCGTCATCACTTTTCCCTGATGCACAATGAAAACGTTCTCGCCTGATCCTTCGCTGACGTACCCGTTCACGTCCAGCGCGATTCCTTCCACGTAGCCATTGGTCATCGCTTCCATGCGAATGAGCTGCGAGTTCATGTAGTTCGCGGCGGCCTTGGACATTTGCGGCAGCGTGTTGGGCGCGGAGCGGTTCCATGAGCTGACGCACACGTCCACTCCATTCTTGATGGCATCGTCGCCGAGGTAGCGGCCCCAGTCCCAGCAGGCCATGTACACCTCAATGGGGCAATTGAACGGATTCACTCCGGCATCGCCGTATCCGCGCAGGATAAGCGGGCGAATGTAGCAGGAGTCCATATGATTCGCGCGGATGAGATCAAGCACGCCCTGGCACGTTTCGTCAACCGAGAAGGGAGGATCCATGCGGTAAATGTGGGCTGAGTTGCGGAGGCGTTCCATGTGCTCGCGCAAACGAAAAACCGCCGGGCCCTGCGGAGTCTTGTAGCAGCGAATGCCTTCAAATACAGCCGAGCCGTAACTGACGACGTGGGCGACCACGTGGACTTGCGCGTCGTCCCAGTTAATCAATTTTCCGTTGTACCAGATTTTTTCGGTTTTCTTCAGGCTCATCGCTGTCTCCGCGGGCGGTTTGTGCTGCTCAGCGCACTGCAGTTTGGCAAGGTCATCGACAACGTGGCCATTATAACACGCGCGTTACAAGTGGAGACGATAGAGACTTTCGGCAACGGGAGGGCAAACCGTCCAAATTGGACGGCGTCTCCGCAGACTACCGCCGAAGCAGCTTGAACGCGATATTCGGGCCGAGGCCTTGTTTCACGGCAAGATAAATCCACAGCATCGCGAAAGACTCGAGCAAGCGCGCGTTCTTCAGAGGGCCTGCATCGACGGCTTCGAATCCCAGGTCCTGCGCGAGTTTCATCACGGTGGATTTGGCAGCCGCGTCGTCTCCGGCGACGCACATCGTGATTTCGCTGTCGCCGTAATGGGTATTGGCCATGTTTCCCGCGCCGGTGGTGTTGAACGCTTTCACGACGCGCGCCCCGGCGGCCCATTGCGCCACCTGTTCGCCAGCGGACGTGTCGTGGCCGACCGTCAGCCCGGACAAATCGGGCTGAAGTGGGTTCACGCAATCGATGACGACCTTACCGGCAAGCTTTCCGGCGGCGAGCACGGCGTCCCGCGTCGCAGGCCAAGGCGTCGCGAGAACGACGACTTCGGCGTTCTCCGCTGCGTCATGAACGCTGCCGGCACGCGCATTTTTGCCGAGGCTGTTCAACAGGGCCCGGACTTTCTCGTCTAATGGGTCCGGCACGCCGTAGTAAATCGAGTGTCCCTTCGCGGCCCATCCTTTACCCAGCGCTCCGCCGACGTTTCCCGCGCCCAAAATCGCAATGTTCATCCATTTCTCCTTGCATGGAGCACGCTCAACTTCATGTGCCCTCTTGAAAATGTACACGACAATCGATCCGTGACGCACGCCGAAGATGCAGTTCCATGAAAATTGACTCGGTGCTAATGCGAGACGAGCCGCGGATGCCGCGCAGCGCCGCGCTTCTCTGCTTGCTGCTTCAACCTTTCGAGCCAGCGCATTTCGGTTTCGAACTGTTCGATCATAAGCGTGATCATCCAGACGGCTTCATGAAAATCGTGGCCGACCTCGACGCGAACCGCTTCGAGCGTCGCCCTTTCGCGAGCCAGCTCTCGCTCCAGAAACTCTTGCCTCCGCTGAATTTGTCGCGCAAGAACTCCGGGTCGCGCCTTCCACGAAAGCGCCATCCACGTGAGGAAGGGAGGCCGTTCCCGCGCTGTGACCCAGTCGCCGCGCTCCAGCGAATCCGCCAGCGCGTCGATTCCGCGCTTAGTCGTGCAGAACACCTGCCGCTCCGGTCCTTCCGAGGGGTCCGCGGTCTCGCAGCGGCGGATCAGGCCCGCGCGCGCGAGCTTCTCCATCGAATAGTAGACCTGCGGGCGCGAAATGGCGGCCCAGTCGCGGATCTGCCTGCGTTCCAGCTCGGCATTCGCCTGATATCCGTGCATCGGCTTTTCAGCGAGCAGGCTCAGCAGCACAAGATCGGGAGTCGACAGATGGCTGGTCTTCGGACTATTTTTTGCTGCGGCCATTTTCTGCCTTCCGTTTGCGGCTCCAATACCACCACTGGCATTGTTCCGTCGGCAATTGCGGGTCGCGCGCCTGCGCTACCGCCGCTTCAAACACGTCCAGGCAGCAAATATCCTGGCGTTCGCCGGTCAGCTCGCAAAGGTTATCGTACATCTTCCGGGGATTTCGCTTCGCAAGCTGGGCAATGCTGTGAATACCGAGCAGATGGAAGTCTCGTTCGATAGCGGGGCCGACAGAAATAAGCTGCTGAAAGCCGGTTTGCACTGGCTTCATTTTGAGCCCTCCTGAGATTTTACTTGACAGCGCAATGGCGCTCATTTATCTTCTCGCTAGTCTAATTAAGACTAGTATGAGAGAAAGGAGAAGTCAAGTGCTAAGAACGTTTGCCTGCTTGCTCGTAACGCTGGTCCTGGCCCCCGCTATTGCTGCACAAACTAAATCCCAGGAGGAAACGAAAATGACCATCGCGCGAATTACTCCAATTCTGTCGGTGTCTGAAGTAGAGCCGTGCGTGAAGTTTTGGGTCGAGCGCATGGGTTTCAAAGTTACGGCGGAAGTTCCCGATGGAAACACGGTTGGCTTCGCCATGCTGGAAAGGGACGGCGTCGAATTGATGTATCAGTCGTATCACAGCATCGAAAACGACAATGCGGCGATGGCCGCGATCGCGCGCAAAGGCGCCAGCTTTCTTTATATTGAGGTGAGCAATCTGGACGACGTGATCGGCGCGATGAAGGGCGCGGAGATCGCCGTGCCTTTGCGCACCACTTTTTATGGGATGAAAGAATTAGGTGTGAAAGACCCCGCAGGCCACATCATTCTTTTCGCGCAGAAAGCGGAAACGCTGAAGCCATAAGCCGACCCGCGCGGCTTACTTGTGTGGCAGTGGGACCGCGGCGGCATGCGGCCGAGGAGTGGCGGAGTGACTCGGTGGCGCCGCAGTTCTTGGCGGAGACGATTGGTCCAGCAACTGGAAGTCGCGGCGCATGCTTCGAAGCATGGTGCCACGGACATTCTCGTAGACGCCAAAGAAGAGGAAGGGAATCAGCGCTGCGACGACCCACAGCTTGGCTTGCTTGGGGAGCTTGGCTTCAGGCTCCCACCGAAAAATCTGGCGAGAAATCTCGAAGGCTACGTAGAGGCCGAGCGCGAGCGCTATGACCTCGGTGATCATCTCGCCCCTAGTGGTCAGATTGTTGGCCGCGGATTCGAGACCCCGCGCCAGGTACGTCGCCGGAATGAACAGAGAGCAGCGCTGCAGCCAGTGAGGAAAATCTGCAAGAGGAATTGTGGCGCCGGAGAGAAAAAGAAACCCCGACCAAAGAAGATTGTTGATCATCTGCGTCTCTTGCATCGTGTTGGTGACGCTGGCGACGATCAGGCCGAACGCCGCGAATGCCGCTGAGCCGAGTGTGACCAGCACGAAAATCTCCCACAGATTGCCCCAGCTTCGGAGATGGAAAAAGTAGCGGCAGGCCAGCATTTCGATGATAACGATCGGGAGTGTGAGCAGGTAATTCGAAATGATGCTCGACGCCAGCATGGCGCTCGCTGTGACCGGAGACAGCCGAAAGCGCCGAAGAATGCCCTGTTCGCGGAACGTGACCAGTTGCACGCTCAGTCCCCAGAAGCTGCCCATTACCGTGATGGTCAGAATCGCGCCGAGAACATAGGCGGTGAGGGCATTGGAACCCTTGCCGAAAAACGTGAGCGCGCCGAAGAGAAAAATGAGCGGCATGACAAACGTGAAGAAAAAGAATGCGCGGTTCCGGAGCGCGAGCCGGATGCGCATTTTCGTAAGTGTCCAGGTGTGATTCGTCACAGTTGCAATTTCCTCGCGCGCCGGTTGCGGCGATGCGAATCTAGCAAGATTTCACAGGTCGCAGCGCGATGTCA
>DATFQU010000355.1:0-3330 GCA_035264005.1 Candidatus Acidiferrales bacterium | reverse complement strand
AGCGAAATCGCAATGTCGATCGCCGACCAGAAAATCGCCTGGCGCATTTCGTTGGCTTCAACCGCGAAATAAATCGCGATCGGAATCGTTTCCGTCTTGCCCGGAATGCTGCCCGCGAGCATCAGTGTCGCGCCAAACTCGCCCAGCGCGCGCGCGAACGCCAGAATCGCTCCCGCCAAAATCCCCGGCCACGCCAATGGAAGCGCCACGCGCCGGAAGACGCGCCACTCCGAAGCGCCAAGCGTCCGCGCCGCTTGTAGCAAATTTGTATCCACCTGCTCCAGCGACGCGCGAACGCTCAGGTACATCAGCGGAAACGAAACGACAGCGGCGGCAATGACCGTCGCGGGCCACGAGAAAACAACAGTGGCTCCGAAATGCATGAGCAAGCGTCCCAGCGGTCCATTCCGCCCGAAAATCAAAAGCAAAATGAATCCGACAACGGTTGGCGGCAGCACCAGCGGCAGCAAGAATATTCCGTCGAGCAGCGCAGGTCCCGCTCCGTGCTTGTTCGCGCGCCATACCGCTATTGCTGTGCCGAGCACAAACGTGATGACTGTCGCCGTCACGCTCGTTTCGATCGACAGCCAGATCGGCGAAAGGTCTGCCGTCATCAATTTTCCTGGGGAGCGCCGCTGCTTGCGGCCGTAAAGCCGTACTTCTCAAACGTGTTGAGGGAGTCCGAAGATTCCAGCGTTTCCAGCAGCGTGCGCGCCGCCTCGGGCGACTTTGAATCTTTCAGCAACGCGACCGGATACAGAATTGGCAGGTGCGAATCGCTCGGCGCCGTCGCCGCGACGCGCACTGCATTCGACGTCTGCGCATCCGTGACGTAAACGAGCCCCGCATCCGCATTCCCTGTTTCCACGTACGCGAGCGCTTGCCGCACATCTTGCGCGTAGACCAGCTTGTGTTCAATCTTGGGCAGCAAGCCGAGATTCTCCAGCGTTTCCTTCGCATACGTTCCAGCCGGCACCACTTGCGGATTGCCAACAGCAATCGATTTCACCGCGCTCTTCGTCAAGTCCGTAAAATCTTTGACTCCCTCGGAGCGCGTCGGCACGATCAGCACAAGCTGGTTGCCCAGCAGGTCGCGCCGCGTCCCCGGCACGAGCACGCTGTCTTTCTCCAGCGCATCCATCTGGCTTTCGCCCGCGGAAATAAAAATATCCACCGGCGCGCCCTGTTCAATCTGGTGCTGCAACGTGCCCGACGCGCCGAAATTGCATACCACGCGCTGGTCTGGATGGATTCGTTCGTAACTCCGCCCGATCGCTTCGAGCGGAGCCTTCAGGCTGATTGCCCCCGAAATCGTCAGCGTGATGGGCTGGTTTGGCGAATGCGCGCTGCCTCCGCATCCCGCCAGTGTAATCAAAACAACGCCGGACAGAAGCCGACCTCCGCCCATTTTCCTGATCCAACCCAACATCCCGGGCACGAAACCCACAATCCTCCTCGCCATGCGCCGCAAAGCGCCACTATCCTAGTCGAACCCATGCCCACGCGCAATTTTGCGCGATTCTGATACCATTGCGAAGCAGCCCGCCGGACGCAGCACGCGGAGAATTTATGGACGAGCTCCTCAAGTGGCGCAGTGAATTTCCGATCCTTGAGAATTCCACTTATATGATCAGCAATTCTCTCGGAGCCATGCCGCGCGCCGTCTACGATCAGATGAAAAGCTACGCCGATGCCTGGGCCACGCGTGGCGTTCGCGCTTGGGAAGAGGGCTGGTGGGAAATGGCCGTGTCGGTCGGCGACAAAGTCGGCGCAATCATCGGCGCTGACCCGGGCGAAATTTCCCTGCACCAAAACACCACTCTAACGCAGGCCATCATCTCCTCATGTTTCGAATTCTCCTCACGCCGCAATAAGGTCGTCCTGTGCGATCTCGAGTTTCCATCCACGATTTATTTCTACATGGAGCAACGCCGCCAGGGTGCTCGCGTCGAAATTCTCAAAAGCGAAGACGGTCTGCACGCCCCGCTCGAAAAAATACTCGCCTCCATCGACGACACCACGCTTCTCGTCCCGATTTCCCTTGTTTTGTTCCGCAGCGCCACCATCGTCGACGCAAAGGCCATCATCGACCGCGCGCACAAAGTCGGCGCTCACCTCATTCTCGATTGTTTTCAGGCCGCCGGAACCGTTCCTTTCAACGTGCGCGAACTCGAAATCGATTTCGCCGTTGGAGGCGTTCTCAAATGGCTCTGCGGCGGCCCGGGCGTCGCATATCTTTACGTTCGGCCCGACCTGCGCACCAAGCTCTCTCCTAAAATTTCCGGCTGGCTCGCCCACAAGCGCCCCTTCAATTTCGAAGCCGCCGCGCTCGAGCCGCGTGAAGACGCCTATCGTTTTCTGAACGGCACTCCGCACATTCCCGCGCTTTACGCTTGCCAGCCCGGCCTCGAAATCATTCGCCAGGTCGGCGTCGATAACATTCGCGAAAAGTCCGTTCGCCAAACCACGCAACTTATCGACGGCGCTCTTCGCCGCGGCTGGCGCGTCAATTCGCCTCGCGACTCCGCTGAACGCGGCGGCACCGTTTCCATCGACTGTCCGCATGCGCAGGAAGTGAAGAACGAGCTGATTGCGCGCAATGTTCTCGTCGATTACCGCCCCGGCGCTGGCATTCGAATTTCGCCTCACTTCTACAATCGCGACGACGAGATCGGTTTGTCGCTCGCCCAGATCGACGAAATCCTCGCGACCCATGCCTGGGAGCGCCATCTTCAACCAGCCTGATTTGCCGGTGCTATAATCCCGCGCAGAATTCGAGTGGGCGCGAACCGGCTGACCTGAGCACCGCGTGAAGAAAAAGAGCCAAGCGTGAACGGCGCAAACGGCCACGACTGGGCCTCGCTGCGGCATTCAATGGTGAATGACCAGCTTCGCAAGCGCGGCATTCGTTCTCCCCGCGCGCTCGAGGTTCTCGAACGCGTGCCGCGCCATCTTTTCGTTCCCGAAGATCTTGCCGCGCACGCTTACGAAGACCGCGCGCTCTCGATCGGCAATGGCCAAACGATTTCTCAACCTTATATGGTCGCCGCGATGACCGAAGCCCTCGAACTCACCGGTTTCGAGCGCGTGCTGGAAATCGGAACTGGTTCCGGCTACCAAGCCGCCGTTCTCGCCGAACTGGCTGCGGAAGTCGTCACCGTCGAGCGCGACGAATCTCTCGCCAACTTTGCCCGCGAACGCCTCGCCGCTCTTGGCTATCGCAACATTCGCGCCAAAGTCGCCGACGGCACTCTCGGCTGCGCGGACGAAGCGCCCTTCCACGCGGCGCTTGTCGCTGCCGCTGCTCCCTCAATCCCTCCGCCTCTCGTC
>DATFQU010000354.1:0-2591 GCA_035264005.1 Candidatus Acidiferrales bacterium | reverse complement strand
GTGACGGTTAAGACGCTGGCGAGCGGTGAGCAGAAGCAAATGGGAGAGGCGGAGCTGGTGGAATATATACGGCGCTGACTACTTCGCGCAGGTAAGGCGCGCGATAGGAAGGATTTTTTCAAGCAACTGCACTGCTGTTTGGCAAGGAGCGAATACATCGCGCGGATGGAGGCGCCCCGCAGAAACGTCCAGGGCAGGCGCGACAGGAAGAATCACTTCAAGGCATCCGTTTTGGGTGACGAACGTTTCATCATGCGGCGAGGAGGGAAGTCGTGAAGGCAGAGAGAAAGTTGGAAGAGGGACATGTTGCGATTGGGCGGCCGAATAGCGATGAGGCGGCCCCGTACTATTTCACGTACATCAATCAGGTAGTGGACGAAGATGTTGTGAGCCTGCTCGAAAAGCAGTGCGAGGAAGCGCCGGCGTTTTTCGGGAAGATTTCTGCGGAGAAGTCGCTGTACCGCTACGCGCCGGACAAATGGAGCATTCGCGAAGTTGTCGGGCATCTTTGCGACGCGGAAAGGGTGTTTGCGCATCGCGCGCTGTGGTTTGCGCGCGGCCATGAGGAGCCGTTGCCGAGCTTCGAGCAGAACATTGCGGTGGCGAACGCGAAATCCGATCAGATCGAATGGGCGGAGCACATTGAGGAGTTTCGGCGCGTGCATTTGTCTTCGGTGGCGCTGTTTCGCAATATGCCGGCGGATGCGTGGATGCGGCGCGGGTCGGCGAGTGGCAACTCGTTCACGGTGCGCGCGCTGGCGTTTGTCATTGCGGGGCATCTGACGCACCATGTGCGCATTTTGCGCGAGCGATATTTGTAGGGGAAACGTAGCACAGGTGAAAACTTTGCGCAGAGAGCGCGCAAAGTGGAAGAATTCACTAGGTGCGTTGGTCTTTGGCAAGCTAGTGAGCGTGCCGTTCTCGGTAGGAATGAGTTGCTTGAAGCGAACGATGCCGATGCGTTTGACAGATGGAGTGCGGAAGAAAATGGCAGAGGCGTGCGGCCCGAGCGCTTTGTGTCCAAGAGAAATACATCGCGCGGATGAGGCGAGCGAAAGGAAGGAAAGTGGGACGATTCGTTATGTCAAAGCTGAAGCTCCAACCCCCCTTGAAATACGTCACGCTAGTGAGGCGCGGTAGGAGTGTTTCGGACAGTCTTGTGTTCGACAGTAACGGGGAAGGCGTGCGATGAACTCGGGGATCGGACTCCTGCTTCTGGCTGCCTTCGCCGTATTGGCAGTAGCGACTTCGAAAGGCCTGAAGAGCAAGGTGTTGAGCATTTTAATCATCATTGGGTTTATGGCAGTTGGACTTGGCATCGGCTTTCTTCTAGGTCGTTGGGGAGACAATAACGTCATCGGTGCCGAGATCGCTGTGCCTTTAAGCGAATTGTTAGGAGCCGTCGGTGGATTAGGATGTTGGCGGCGAAACAAATGGCGAGAGAAGCGGGAGGTCTTGCTCGCGGAAGCGAGCGGACAACCAAAAATAGAGAGTGGGAGATGAAAATTGTTCGATTCGTTGGGTGAACTGAAGCGGACGGGATATTGCGGGGATTTGCGCGTGGCGGACGCGGGGCGCAACGTGATTCTGATGGGCTGGGTGCACCGGCGGCGCGACCTGGGGAATTTAATTTTCCTCGACTTGCGCGACCGGGCGGGACTTTGCCAGGTGGTGTGCAATCGCGACAAATATCCTGAGGCGCACACGAAGGCGGACGAAGTGCGTCCGGAATACGTGGTGGCGGTGGAAGGGCGCGTGAATCGGCGCGAGAAGGCGAATCCGGGAATTGCTACAGGCGATGTGGAAGTGCTGGCGACGCGCGTCTACATTTTGAACAACGCGAAGACGCCGCCGTTTCAGATTGAAGACGAAACGACCGCGAGCGAAGAGACGCGGCTGCGTTACCGCTATCTGGATCTGCGGCGACGCAAGCCGCACAAAAATATTGCGCTGCGGCATCGCGCGGTATTTGAAATTCGCAAGGCGCTCGACGAGATGGGATTCTACGAAATTGAAACGCCGATACTGACGCGCTCGACGCCCGAGGGCGCTCGGGATTGCCTTGTGCCGAGCCGGATTCATCACGGGCAGTTTTATGCGTTGCCGCAATCGCCGCAGATTTTCAAGCAAATTTTGATGATTAGCGGAATGGATCGCTATTTTCAAATCTGCAAGTGCGTTCGCGACGAAGATTTTCGCGCTGACCGTCAGCTTGAATTCACTCAGCTTGATCTGGAGATGGCGTTCCCGCGGCAGCAGGACATTTTCGAAGTGATCGAGCGCGTGATGGAGCGCGTGATGAGCGTCATCGGCGTGCAAGTGCGGCGGCCGTTCCGCCACATGCTGTACAAGGACGCGCTGCGGAAGTACGGATCGGACAAGCCGGATTTGCGTTTTGGGATGGAGTTGCAGGACGTGACGAAGTTTTTCGAGCCGGCGCGCGAGACGTTCGGAATTCAGGGGAGCGTGATTGCATTGGTGGCGCAGGGCGCGGCAGCGTGGTCGCGGAAGCAGCTTGACGATTTGGCCGAGCTGGCGAAAGGCGCCGGCGCGAAGGCGATTTACACGATCAAGGTGACGGCGGAGGGAGT
>DATFQU010000353.1:0-7119 GCA_035264005.1 Candidatus Acidiferrales bacterium | reverse complement strand
GCCGGAAGTCCGGAGATCCAGCTGATGAGCGCCTGTCCGTGAGATTCGCCTGCCGTGAAAAATCGCAGCATGTTCGCTTTGGTGGATCCTTCGAAAAGGGAAGATTTTACCGGACGCCTCGCTCTAAAGCCAGCAACGATGGCAAAATACAAGGTGTCGCGGCTTGACGCGCCCTATAGCCGAAGTTAGTCTGTCCCAGCGCCTACGCGCACGATGGCAACACTCACTTCCAACACACCGGCACGCTCCAAGCCCTCCCTCTCGTCTTTCCTGAATCGGGCGCTGAAGGGGCCCATTCAGGCGCTCCAAGAATACTTCTACCTTTTCGCTGACAGCATCGCGAAGGCGTGCACCCCGCCCATCTATTTCAGCGATGTGCTCGAACAGATGGACGTGATTGGCGTGGGTTCGCTGCCAATTATCGTTCTTACCGGTTTCTTTATTGGCGGCGTAATGGTCTTGAACACGGCGGCCCAGTTTCAGCAATTCGGTTCCACGGCGCTGATAGCCAATGTCGTATCCATCGGTCTTGTCCGTGAATTGGGCCCATTTATTGCCGCATTGCTCGTCACTGGGCGAAATGGCTCGGGCATAGCATCGGAATTGGGTTCGATGGTCGTTACCGAGCAAGTGGATGCGATGCGCGCGCTGGGCACGGATCCGGTACGCAAATTGGTTGTGCCACGCGTGCTCGCTACTTTTATTGTGCTGCCTCTGCTCACTGCGGTGACGGATCTGGTCGGCCTCATCGGCGGCTTCGCCGTCGCGCGATTTCAACTCGGCATCACAGCTGCCGAGTATTGGAACCGTTCGATTACCGCCTTGGCGTCCGGTGACCTGATTCAAGGAATTGTAAAGCCGTTAGTCTTCGCCATCATCATCTCAACGATCGGCTGTTTTCACGGCCTGCGCGCGCACGGCGGCACACAGGGAGTCGGCCGCGCCACCACCTCCTCCGTCGTCGCCGGTTCCATCACCATCATCGTCGTCGACTTCTTCCTCGGAAAACTTCTGCTCTATTACTTCGTTTCCTGATAGCTTCCGCGCCTTTTATCGGGGAAATTCCTCGATTCCATCTATAATCATGGCAGTAACGATGTCCACGCGGCCAAACAACGAAATCGCGCCCGGCGAGCCGCTCATTCGGTTCGAAAACGTCAGTGTCGGCTTTGGTGAAAACGAAGTTCTACGCAACATTAGTTTCGAAGTCGAAGCTGGCGAAACCAAGATCGTCCTCGGCGAGAGCGGCTCGGGGAAGACAGCACTTCTCAAACTGGCTGCAGGCCTGCTGCGTCCGAGTTCTGGCCGCGTAATCATCATGGGCCACAATCTCGGCGAAATGAAAGAAGTCGATCTGCTCGACTTCCGCCGCCGCATCGGCTTCGTCTTTCAGGAGGGAGCGCTCTTCGACTCTCTGGATGTCGCCGACAACGTCTCATTCCGTCTCCGTGAGGAATCCCGAAATGTTCGGGAAATGGAAACGCGTGTTCGCGAATCTCTGCGCTTCGTCGAAATGGAGCATGCTTACCACAAGTTTCCCGCTGAGCTTTCCGGGGGAATGCGCCGCCGGGTATCCATCGCTCGCGCGCTGATCGACCAACCGCCCATCGTTTACTACGATTCGCCCACCGCGGGCCTCGACCCGGTGACGAGCCAGACCATCATCACGTTGATTCTTCGCCTTCGTGATTCGAATGGAGTCACATCGCTATTGGCAACTCATCGTCTTCAGGATGCGTTTGGGCTGGCGAATTTCGTTTTCGAGCCAAAGAATAACCGCGTGCTCCCCGTGTGGGAGGATGGCGATGGGCGGCATTTTGCGCTAACGAAAGTCATGGTGATTCGCGACTGCGAAATCTATTTTCAGGGAGAAACTACGGAGCTGCTGAAATCGGAAGATCCGTATCTCCGCGAGTTCTTAGCTTAATCCGCCATGGGCATCGCGTAGCGGACTGGAGCAGAGAAAGTTTGGACGCGTTTGAGGAATGAGAGGAGAACAAGATGGCGCTACGAAAGCAAGTTACCTGGGAAGAGCTACGCGTAGGAATCTTCGTTTTGGTTGGCCTCATCATTATCGCCGTTGGGATCTTTTACGTCACGGATGTCAGAGCCTGGGGAGCCAAATATACGCTGAGGACGTATCTCCCTTCAGTTGACAACCTCCAAGACGGCGCGCCGGTTACGTTGGGCGGAGTTCCGATCGGCAATGTCGAAGCGATGAACATTAACATGCATCCGTCGGACCCTATGCACAGCATTGAGATCGTTATGCGTGTTCAGTCGGCCTATCAGCCGTTTATCCGCTCGACTTCCGACGCTAGCTTGGCCACGCAGGGGCTATTGGGTCAGGCCTACATCTCAATCACGCGCGGCTACACGGGCGAACAGATTCAGAACAACGGCATCGTGCCCGGAGCGCCGGGCAAGGACATCGTCGCCGGAGGCGCACAGGTGGAGGCGAACCTCAATGCGCTTCTGAAGCAAGTTGGCGACATTGTTGCCGACATTCACAGTGGCAAAGGCACGGCAGGCGCGCTCATCTACGACCGTTCTCTTTATAATCACTTCGATTCGGTCGCCGCGAGCGCGCAGTCTCTCGTTGCAAACGTGAAGGCTGGGAAAGGCTCGGTAGGGAAATTGCTCGTTTCCGACGATCTGTATAACAAGTTCGACGCCAGCGCGAGCCATCTCGAATCCATGACGAATGCCATTCAGTCTCAGCAGGGAAGCCTCGGCAAACTTGTTTACGACCGCGCATTTTACGACAAGGCGAACAAGTTTCTCGATAACACGAACGGTCTCATCTCCGGCGTTCGTAACGGGCAGGGAACTGTTGGCAAGCTGTTTACGGACGAAACGTTGTTCACGAATCTTCGCGATGCTTCAGCGAATTTCAAGGGGCTGACCGACAAGATGAATAATGGCCAAGGTACGTTCGGGAAATTCTTTACCGATCCACAGTTATACGACAACCTGACCGGCCTGACTGGAGACACTCGTTTGCTGATCGGAGATTTTCGTCGCAATCCGAAGAAATTTTTGCAGATCCACCTGAATATTTTCTAGCTCGCAGGCAAACTCGCGCTCAGTGCAGGGCTGCGTTGAATTTGCGCAACTGCGCGGCGAACTGAAATCCGTTGTAAGCAGAAGGGTTTTGCAGTTCCTGATAGAGGCCGGCGATGGCAGCTCTCAAATCGGCATCGGCCGCTGGTTTTGAATTCCGAGAGTATGAAAGGAACAGCGAATTCAGAGCCATCGTTGCCTGTTCAGCGGAGCGTTCTCCGCTTCTTGAAATTTCGTCCGCATCTTCGGAAATGTCGTGCATGAGCTTCAAAGTCATTGCCTGACTGTATTGCAGCGTCGCGGCCCTCTTCGCAAAATCATCCAACTTGGCTGCGGTTTCACTCGCTGAAGCCGACACTTTTTCGCGGTCTGGCTGGAGCCGGTTCATCTCGGTTTGCAATTTGCCAAGCGACGTATCGAGTTGCGCAGCGAGCGCCGGGTCTGCCTCCCTTGCAAACTCGCGAAAAACAATGTACCGCGAAGGATTCCACGCCGCGTTTCCAGCCCGCCGCCCTGCATAGCCGCGCTCCTGCCGCCAGCTATTCTCCGTTTTAACCAATTCGTGGTGGCACGCGAAACAATCCAATTGCGAATACTCCGGCCACGCCTCGCGCTCCGTCGAATCCCGCAGATATTTCATCTCCGCGCTCAATTGCACCGCTTGGCCAGTCGCCCAATCGCGGACATCCCTCCACGGATCCGCATCAAGCGGCTGCTTCCAATGCCGCGGCATGGTCGCTTCAAACGAATCCAGCTCGAAATACAAATCGGGATGCCCGGCGGCGAGCATTTCGTGGTCGACGTACTTGCCTTTCGTGCCGAGATGACATTCGAGGCAGCGATTTGTCCGTGAAACGAGGTCCCGCGTGTCGTACATGCCGAGCTTCAGTGATTGTTCGTGCGTCCATCCGGCGGTCGTGTGCGGCCCCAGCCATTCGGATGCCGGGCCATGGCAACTTTCGCAGCTCACGCCGTCGCTCCGATCGAAAGTCGTCGCGCGCGCCGATTGCGGTGCGTCCACGGAATGACACGCCAGACATTTTTGAGCTGAACTCGCGGCGGGAAGTCCCAAAATCTTCGCCATGCGCATCGCGACGGGATTGCTGAGCGAGTCGTATGCATGCGCGTGCTTGTCCTGCGTCACCCAGATGCTGTACTCGCTTTGCCAAACCGGTGTTTGCGTCAATGGCCGAACGCTTCCGTGACACGCAGGCGCACTGCACCCCCCAGCGCCAACGTACTGCGGGGTTTCTGCACCCTTTTGCGCAGCCTGAGCACCTGCGATTCTTGGCAGCAGCCCGGCGCTCAAAATCGCAAGCGCCAACGCCAAGGCGCGTCCCGCACCAAGCGCACCGCCGATTTTATGCATCATCCAGGGCATCATCGAATGCGCTGCTTATACCTGCGTCCCGCAATCAAGTCAACGCTCCGCTAGTGTCAGCCTGGAAATCCGGCAATCGATACCTCTGTCTCCGTGGACACCGCCTGCAACGTCTGCTATAAACTCCCACAAGTTTTCGGCTCAAACGCAGTTATTGGAAACAGTATTTCGCAAGCACCAGGCTGGCATCCGAGCCTTTCGGGATTCGCCCTTGATCTACGAAGAGCTGCAAGCCATTCAGCGCCAGTTCGGCTATCTTCCGTCCGCGGAACTTGCGTCCCTTTCATCTCGTTCGAACGTGCCGCTCTATCGTTTGCACGGTGTCGCGAGTTTCTACCCGCATTTTCGCCTTGCACCTCCGCCAAAGGCCGATGTACGCGTCTGCTGCGACATGTCATGCCATCTCAACGGCGCTGACGATCTGCGCGCTGCGCTGGAGCGGCGCTATCAGGGCGCTCCTTCCGGCGATTTCAGCCTTCGTGAGGTTTCCTGTCTCGGCCAGTGCGATGGTGGGCCCGCGATGGCCGTCAACGATCAAATTTTCACCCGCGCCAATTCAGCGATTGTCGATCGCTTGATTCGTGACGCGTTAGCGGGACAATCTCTGCCCGAACCGGAGCACACTTCATCGTCCCAGCGGCTCGCTTCCGACCCCTATGATCCCGCCCAACGCTACGGAGCGCTGCGAAAATATGCCGCGTCGCGCGATTGGCCGGGTTTGATTGCCGAATTGAAAGCTGCCGGCTTGCGCGGTCTCGGCGGAGCTGGCTTTCCTACCGGCTCCAAGTGGGAAATCGTCAAGTCCGCGCCCGGCGATGAGAAGTTCATTGTGTGCAATGCAGACGAAAGCGAGCCCGGAACCTTCAAAGATCGCTTCATTCTGCAAAACGTCCCGCATCTAGTCGTCGAAGGCATGACTCTCGCCGGATTCTTCACCGGCGCGCGCAAAGGGATTTTCTATATCCGCCACGAATACGAATTGCCGAAGAAGGCATTTGCCGATGAAATTCGCGCCTGCTACCGCCATGGCTTGCTCGGAAAAAATATCCTCGGCTCGAACCTGAATTTTGATCTGGAGATATTCACCAGCCCCGGCGGATACATTTGTGGCGAAGAAACCGCTCTGCTCGAGGCCATCGAAGAGAAACGGGCCGAACCGCGCAACAAACCTCCATTTCCCGGGATAAACGGCCTCTGGCAAAAACCAACGGTCATCAACAACGTCGAAACATTCTCGAATGTGCCGCTCATCCTTGTGCGCGGCGCCGATTGGTTCAAATCTCAGGGCCAGGGCGGAGCGCCCGGCCTGAAATTCATTGGTGTCAGCGGACACGTCAAGCGCCCCGGCGTCTACGAAGTTCCTATGGGCGTCGCTGCATCGGAGTTGATTTTCAACCGTGCCGGCGGGCCCCCAGATGGCCGCCAGCTAAAGGCTTTTGCGCCCTCCGGTCCGTCCTCCGGCTATCTGCCCGCGTCAATGACCGGCGTCCATATGGATTTCAAATCGCTCGCCGACGCTGGCTCGATGCTCGGTTCCGGCGCTCTGGTGGTTTGCGACGATTCCGCTTGCATGCTCGACATGGCGCTCAATTCCACCAGGTTTTTTCGCAACGAATCCTGCGGCAAATGTGTTCCGTGCCGCGTCGGCTCCCAAAAGTTGGTCGACATCTTGACCGCGTGGTCGCGCGGGCAGGGAAGTGCCGCCGATTTGGCGCTTATCGAGGAGCTTTCGCACGCGCTGACTCTCACGTCAATCTGCGGTTTGGGCCAGGTGGTCCCGGCGCCGATCGCTTCCGTACTGAAATATTTCCCCGACGAAGTCGCCGCGCATTACAAGGAGCGCCGCTGCCCGGCTGGAGTTTGCCCCGTTTCACGGACGAAACCGTCATGAGCCCATCCGCGATTTCGCTCACCATCGACGGCCAGAAAGTTTCCGTTGCGCCGGGTACGACCATCTTTGACGCCGCACGCCTCAACGGCATTCGCATTCCGACGTTGTGCCATCAGCAAAACGAAGTGCCCGTCGGCGTGTGCCGTGTGTGTGTGGTCGACGTAGGCGGGCGCGTTCTCACTGCGTCCTGCGTGCGCCCTGCCGAAGAAGGCATGAACGTTGCGACCGCCTCCGCGAAAGTCACGCGTGCGCGCCGCACACTCGTCGAGCTGCTCATGTCCGACCATCCATCGCCGTGCGCTCGCCAGCAACACTCCGGCGACTGCGAACTCGAAACTCTTGCCCGCACCGAAGGAATCGAATCGCCCCGTTTTGCTCGGCGGGACTCTTCGCGAGGCCGCGACGACTCTTCGGTCGCCATCGCAGTTGACCACGACGCTTGCATTCTGTGCGACCGCTGTATTCGCGGTTGCGATGAAATTCGCCACAACGATGTCCTCGGCCGCATGGGCAAAGGCTATCGCTCCGGCATCGCCTTCGATAACAACCAGCCCATGGGCGACTCTTCGTGCGTTTCCTGCGGTGAGTGCATGATTTCATGCCCCACAGGCGCGCTCACGAACAAGTTCCACGTCGGTACCGCGCTGAGCGTCGGCGATCCTGCGCTGCCGGAATTTCTCAAGGGTCTGCCTGTTTTTTCGGGAGTTTCAGGCACTTTCCTCGAATTGAACAGCGGCTCGGTTGTCATGCGGCATTTCCGACCCGGCGAAATCATTTGCCGCGA
>DATFQU010000352.1:0-2910 GCA_035264005.1 Candidatus Acidiferrales bacterium | reverse complement strand
GCGCTCCGCTCAGGATGACACATAGGACCAACAGCAAAGGCAAAGCGGCGTCGAGTTCCGGCTGCGCCGGAATCCGCGAGGCGGACCGCCGCACTCCAAAAAATGCAGATTCCTCGTCGGATGCTCGTCGCATCCTTCCCTCGGAATGACAATTGGATGCTTGGGTGGGCGGCTAACGCCGCCGCTACATTTTCGTCGAATCCAGCAACGAAGAAAGGCAGAAGCAGGTCCCTCACCGCCATCCCGCGAGGGCAGCGGGCTGGGTTCGGGATGACAATTGGAGGTCAGGTGCGAAGTACGTAGAAGAAGTTGCTGGGAGAGAGCAAAAACGCAATGGTCGGCAGAGAGGCGGCGGGTCATGGGCGTCGGTAAAGGCTAGACCGTATGGGACTTAACGGACTCCGAGAGCGGCAAAATACGTGCAAGTGGGGATTGTGTTGAAGGTACGCGAGCGCGACGATATTTGTGGGGCGGAGGCCACCGAACATTCAATCCCGGCAAATCCCGGCACTCAGCAGTTCTACAGGGTTTTCACCGAGCGAATTTGAGAGAGCTGAGAAGCGAAGTATTGGTTGCCGGACGCGTATTCCAGCGATGAAGCCGATCGAAAGGGATGTGAGGTTCCGCTCCCGGCGGTTGGCTGAGGTTCCCCAGGACGCCCGAAGCATTGCTCCCGTACTTGAAAAGGAAGCTTTATACTTGAAGGAAATGGACCGCAGGTAAGGTGCGGCGAATGAATAAGGCAGCAAAAAACGAGAAGCGGCCGACGGTGGCGGCTGCGCCTGCGCCGACTCTGCAGGAGCGGATGAAGGCGCTGCACAACGTGCCTCCGGTGCTGGGGATGATTTGGAAGGCGGCGCCAGGGTCGGTGTTTGGCGGGATTCTGTTCCGCGTTCTGGTGGCGGTGATTCCGGCAGGCGTCCTGCTGGTGACCAAGTACATCATCGATGCGCTGGTGGCGCGAGCGAACAACCACGCGCCGATCCCGCATTATTTCTGGTGGCTCGTGGGCGTGGAGTTTGCGCTGGCTTGCCTGGGAATGATTTTTTCGCGGCTAGCGGATTTCTGCGAGACGAATGTCGCGGACTTGTTCACACGGTATATCGGCAAGCGGATTATGGAGCATGCGTCGACGCTGGATCTGACTTCGTATGAAGATGCCGTCGTGTACGACAAAATGGACCGCGCGCGAGTGCAAGGAACGGATCGCGTGGCGATGATTCGCGCGATGGGGCAGCTGCTCCAGCAAGTGATTACGACGCTGACGTTGGCGGTGCAGGTAGCGTTTTACGCGCCGTGGATTTTGGCGATTTTGTTTGTGGCGGTGCTGCCGGCGTTCGTCGGCGAAACGCACTTTTCGTTTTTGGGGTACTCGCTGAATTTCCGGCAGACTCCGGCGCGGCGCGAGATGGATTACTTGCGGATTGTCGGCGGGAGCAAGGAGAGCATCAAGGAACTGAAGCTGTTTGGGCTGGGGCCGTTTTTTGTGAAGCGGTACACGACGATTACGGATGAGTTGCACGAAGAGACGGTGGCGCTGGCACGGCGAAAGTTGATTGCGGGAACGTTTTTAACGCTGCTGGGGACGCTGGGATATTACGGGACCTACGCGTACGTGATTTACGAGACGGTGCTGGGCGTGTTCAGCATTGGTACCTTGACGTTGTTGACGGGCGCGATTGCGGGAGCGAGCACGAATATTCAGGCGGTGTTCACGACGTTCTCGGGAATTGCAGACCAGGCGCTTTTCATGACGGACTTGCTGGAGTTTTTTGCGGTGCGGCCGCGGGTGTTTTCGAAGCCGAATGCGCTGCCGGTGCCGCGGCCGATTCGGGAGGGATTCGAGTTTCGGAATGTTTCGTTTTCGTATCCGGGGCATTCGCGCGTGGTGCTGGGGAACATCAATTTCACATTGGAGCCGGGCGAGCGAATCGCGCTGGTGGGAGAAAACGGGCAAGGAAAAACGACGATTGTGAAGTTGCTGGTGCGGTTGTACGACGTGACGGCGGGGCAGATTCTGCTGGATGGGGTGGATATTCGCGAATACGAGCTCGAGGATTTGTGGAAGGAAGTCGGCGTGATTTTTCAGGATTTCGTGCGCTATGAGATGAGCGCCGCACATAACATCGCGATGGGGCGAATCGAGCAGAGCGCGAATGAGGAAGGGATCCGACTGGCGGCGGAGAAAAGTCTGGCGGATCAGGTGATCAGCCGGCTGCCGAAGAAGTACGAGCAGATTCTGGGTTCGCGGTTCGAGGGAGGAGTGGATCTCTCGGGCGGCGAATGGCAGAAAATTGCGCTGGCGCGGGCGTATCTGCGCGACGCGCAGTTGTTGATTTTGGACGAGCCGACGGCGGCGCTGGATGCGCGGTCGGAGCACGAAGTTTTCCAGCGATTTGCAGAATTGACGGAAGGCAAGATGTCTCTTTTGATTTCACACCGCTTCTCCACAGTCCGCATGGCCAACCGCATATTGGTCCTCGAAAACGGCAGGATCGCCGAGCAGGGTCCCCATGATGAGCTACTCAAGAACCGCGGGCGGTATGCAGAAATGTTTGAGTTGCAGGCGGCGAACTACCGATGAAAGTGTGAGGTTTGTTTACAAATGGCGACCCCGAATCAAACACCAATCAATGTTGAGCATGAGCAGATTCCTCCGAAGAGCTGCGAGAGGATTGACGTTCACAAGAAAGATGGGCGCGGCGAAGAGCGAGAGGTTTTGCTAAAGGAGCTACACGCAAAGGCGCAGGAAATTGCGAAGGAGCAGCGCGTTTCCGAGGAGGCGGGAAATACGCTGCTGCTCGAAGCGAAATTGAAGGACGCGAGCGAAGCGTTTGAGAAAGCGTTCACCCAATTGCGAGAGATTGCGGGTTCCGGAAAGCATTTGTACGGCGTGCAGCGGCAATTTTT
>DATFQU010000351.1:0-19258 GCA_035264005.1 Candidatus Acidiferrales bacterium | reverse complement strand
CAACTTCATCAAACATTTCCGTCGCGCGCCATCCGCTCGAAGCCCCGCGCATCGCCGTTGTTCACAATTGGATGAATACGCAGCCGGAAGGCTGGTATCGCCTCGCGCTCGAAGAATGCAAAGTTCCCTATGCGTACATTTCTGACGCCGTGATTCGCGAAACTCCCGACCTGCGTTCGAAATTCGACGTCATCATTCTTCCGCCATCCACGCCGAATCTCGCGCGATTGATTAACGGCGTGCCCAAGCGAATGCTGCCTGATGGAACCGAAGCCGGAAATCCCATTCCGTGGGAAAAATCCGATCTCACTCCAAGTTTCGGACTCGGCCCCGACCAAACCAGCGACACTCGCGGCGGGTTCGATTTTTCCGGCTTGGCCAACATGAAGAAATTCACGGAAGACGGCGGCTTGCTGATTACCATCAGCAGTAGCTCCGTGATTCCCATCGACACCGGAATCACGGACACGGTTTCCATTGCGCCCACTCCGCAACTCCACGCACGCGGCTCAATTTTCAACGCCACTGTTGAGGATTCGCATAGCCCTGTAGTGTACGGATATGACACTACAGTCCCTGTTTATTTCAATCAAGCGCCGGTGTTTCGCGTTTCGCTCACTGGCGGTGGCGGATTCGGCGGCGGTGGTGGTGGCGGCGAAGACGGAGGCATGCGCGGAAAAACCAGCGGCCGCGGCTCCGTCACCGATCCAAATATTCCGCAGGGCCGTCCCTGGAGTCCTCCGCCGGCGGCCGAGCATCGCACGCGCGCAGAACAAGAACTTTACATTCCGCCGGAATTGCAGGAGTACGCAAGCCCGTACGTTCCGCCGAAATCTCTCTGGCCGCGAGTTCTCTTGCGATTTGCAAGTGAAAAAAATCTCTGGGTCAGCGGCATGCTCGACGGCGGTTCCGAACTCGCCGAGTCTCCCGCCATCGTCGACGTTCCTGTTGGCCGAGGGCATGTAATTTTATTTGCAATCAATCCGATGTGGCGGCAGATCACGCAGGGAAGTTTCATGCTGGTGCTGAACGCGGCGATGAACTACGACCACTTGAATGATACGAATGCGTCTGCAGGCAAGGCGAGCGAAGGCGAAGAATAAGCGAAACATGAGTCAGTACTAGAACAGGCCAATTTGTCTTTTTCCCACAGGCAAAAATGGCAAAATTGGCCTGTTTTTGGGAGACATTCAAAAATGCCATTTCTAAGGTATTCAGTGTAGGTGCCATTTTTCAGGATTTGCGAATTCCCTAGGAAAAAGGCAAATTTCTGACCCATGGATGGGCTCGGACCAGTGGGCCGCCGCAGGGTGGCGACCAGGCCAATTCCGAAAAAACGGTTCAAAATCAGGTTATAGTACCAGGCCATTTATATAGACTGTCTATATGAGGGAAATGAGGATCAAGAGCTACCGAGAAAGCGAACAAACGGCGAACTGAACGGATGGATTTGCGACATCCTACTCGTGCCTCAGGGCCGCGAGAGGATCGACTTTCATGGCGCGGCGGGCGGGGATGTAGCAGGCGAACAGCGCCACGACGACGAGGAGAAACGCGACAGCGGCGTAAGTGACCGGATCGGTAGCGCGAATTTCAAAAAGGAAGTTCGCCACTACGCGCGTGAGCGCTAGCGCGGCGGCAATACCGATGGCGACGCCAACGAGCGCCAATCGCGCGCCTTGCCACAGAACCAACTGCATCACACTGGCCTTGTCTGCGCCGAGGGCCATGCGAATTCCGAGTTCGCGCGTGCGCCGGCTTACGGAGAAGGCCATGACGCCGTAGATTCCTACAGTGGCGAGGACAAGGGCCAAAGTTGCGAAGAGGCCAAGGAGCAGCGTGAGGAAACGCCGCGCGGCGACAGATGAGGCGAGGTAACCGTCCATTGTTTGAATACCGTAAAGTGGCAAGTTCTTGTCAAGGGATGCGACAGTCGCGCGGACTGCGGAGACCAAAGTCAGAGGATCTCCTTGTACTTTCAAGACAAAAGCGTTGTAGTTGGGAATCTGAGCAAACGGCATGTAGAACTCCGGCTGAAAGTCCTCGGACAAGTCTCCCATCTTAGTGTTTCCAACGACGGCGACAATTTCGCGCCAAGGATAATCGTTGGTCACCGAAAAGCTTGGTTGTATGCGCTTCCCGACTGGGTTTTCGTTTGGAAAGTAGCGTTGTGCGAAAGCGTCATTGATGATAACGACCGGGCGACTCGCCGAGTTATCGGCATCGGTGAACAATCTTCCTTTGAGCAGGGGAATCCCCATCGTCTGGAAATAATCGGGCGTTATAGCGTCCACAACGCTCATGGGAGTATTCCCGGGCGCAAACGTGCGGCCTTCGAAGCTCAATCCAGTGCTGACGCCGGTGCCTGAAAACGGCAAAGACCAGTCCGCTGCGACTGCGGTTGCTCCGGGCAAAGCCCGCAGGCGGGGCAAGAGCTCGTTGATGAAGTTGACGGTTTGAGGAGTTGTGTATGGCGGACTGGGCAGGTCGAAGGTGAAGGTGAGCAGGCCGGCGGGAGTGAATCCGAGAGGAGCGCTAACGAGCCGCTTGTAGCTTGAAACCAACAGCCCCGCTGCAATCAGGAGCAACATGGCGAGAGCGGTTTCGGCAATGACGAGCCCGCTACGCAATCTGAGCTGCGAAATTCCCTGCGACGAGGTCTGGCCTGCGTCTTTCAGAGAAACGGCAGAGTTGGTCTTTGACGCACGGAACGCGGGCACGCTACCAAAAACGATAGCCGTGCCGATGGACAGGAGTGAGGCAAATGCGAGGACCGGCCAGTCGAGGCCGACTTGGGTGATACGGGGCAGATCTTGCGGCGCGAAGCGCACGAGTTCTTGCGTTCCCCATGCAGCCAACGCAATGCCAGCCGCTCCCCCGAGCAGCGAAAGCAGGATGCTTTCGGTGAACAACTGTCTGAAAAGACGCGAACGGGAAGCTCCTACAGCCGCGCGAACTGCGATTTCCTTCTCGCGTACGAGATTTCGAGCCAACGAAAGATTGGCAAGATTCACACAGGCGATCAAGAGGACACCTATCACTGCACCGAGGATTAGAAACAAAGAGGCACGAACGCTTCCGACGATTCTTTCGATCTCCGGAACCATTTTGACGGTTGTGCGTTTGGCATTGTTTTTCGGGTACTGTTGAGCGAGGCGGCGAGCGATTAAGTTCATTTCGGTCTGTGCGCTTGCGAGACTGGTTCCATCCCGGAGGCGCGCGATTACGTTCAAAATGTTATATCCGCGACCAGTCATAATGTTCGAGCGGGATTCGCGATCAATGGCGGTGCTAACCCAAAGGTCTCTGTGAGAGGTGGGAGGGAACTGGAATCCTTCGGGCATCACGCCAATCACGGTGAAGCGCTCGTTGTTCAGAGAGATGCTGCGTCCGACGATATCCGGAGATGCATGGAACACTCCATGCCAAAGCGAGTAGCTCAGAATTGCAACATCGTGTCCACGCTGGTCATCCTCCGGCTGGAAGGTTCTACCAAGAAGCGGGCTTACCTGTAGAACCTTAAACAGATCGGCCGAAGTGAACAGTGCCAGAACGTGAGTGGGTTCTTCGACGCCTGCCAGCGTGAATTCATCCGCATGATAGGAGGCCATGCTGCTGAAAACGTGGTTTTGCGCCTGCCAGTCGAAGAAGTCTGGGTATGAAACGGAGTTTCCAACGCCGCGGCCGGCTTCTTGGACTGAAATGAGACCTCCCGGGTTCGGGTATGGCAGAGGTCGCAACAGCACTGCGTCAATCACGCTGAAGATGGCGGTGTTGACACCGATGCCAAGGGCGAGGGTGAGGACGGCGACGAGAGTGAAGCCGGGAGATTTGCGCAGCATGCGGAGAGCGAAGCGGAGGTCTTGAAGCAGAGTATCGAAGGAGAGGAAGCGGCGCTCGGAGCGATAGTCTTCGGTCATGGATTCGACAGCGCCGAATTTCAGGAGGGCCTGGCGACGAGCTTGGGCGGGCGATAAGCCGGCGCGGAGATTTTCAGCTGTTTGCAGGGCGACGTGCTCGGCGATTTCCTCTTTCAGGCGCTGGTCATCTTGATGGCGAGTGGTGAAACTGCTAAGCCTTGCGACAAAGCGTTTCAGGATTTTCATGAGAAATCCTCCGACTTGGCGGAAAAGAAGCGAGCGATGATTGCGGATGTTTGGTTCCAGTCGCGGGTCTCGGCTTGCAGCTGTTTGCGTCCGTCGCGGGTGAGACGATAGAAGCGCGCGCGGCGATTGTTGTCAGAGGCGCCCCATTCGGAAGCGATAGAGCCTTCCTGCTCGAGCTTGAGGAGAACGGGATAGAGAGTGCCCTGATTGACGGCGAGGAGGTCGCCGCTGATTTGCTCGATGCGGCGGGCGATTCCGTAGCCGTGGAGGGGGCCCAGGACATCGAGGGTCTTGAGAATCATGAGGGCCAGGCTGCCCTGTAGGACGTCCATTTTCTCCTTCATGTAACCCTCGGCGTTCGAGATGTTTTGGAAACCAACAGGAAGATGACACAACTCCACTGGGAAAGCAACAGGAAAGATCAACTCAGAAAGAATTACTCGTACCTTAGGGCTACGAGCGGATCGACCTTCATGGCGCGGCGGGCGGGAATATAGCAGGCGAACAGGGCGATTGCGGCGAGCAAAAGCGACGCGCTGAGATACGTGAGCGGATCGAGCGGCGAAACGCCGGAAAGGAAATTGCCGACGAGTCGCGCAATCGCTGCTGCGGCGAGAACACCCGAGAGCACACCGATGCCCACAATGACGAAACCCTGACGAAGCACCATCCCAAGAATGTCCCTGCGCTGAGCGCCGAGCGCCAAGCGAATGCCAATCTCGTGCGTTCGCTGGCTGGCGGCACAGGAGACGACGCCGTAAATGCCGACGGCGGCGAGCGCGAGGCCGAGCAGCCCCAGCGATGCAGCCAGCGTCGCGCCGATCTGGTAAAGGAGCAGTCCGGCCAAAGTGTCGAGAGCGTCAGTCATGGTCTGAACATTGGACACCGGCATGCTCGCTGATAGCGAGTGGACGAGCCCCAGAATCTCGGGATTCAAGGATGCGAGCGGCAAGCTGGTGCGGACTTGCAGCGTGACCGGCGTCTCATATTTCTGCGCGAGCGGAAGGTACATGTAGGGTTGAAATGGCCGGCGAAAATTAACGACCCTGCTGTTTTTGACGATTCCGACGACGGTGACCGGATGCTGAGGATCGTCTGTGCTGGTAAATTGCAAACCAACAGGATCCTTGTCGCGCCAAAATTTCTCGGCCATGGCTTCGTTTATCACGGCAATATGCGCGGAGGCCTGAGTGTCCGAATCGAGAATCGCACGGCCGCGGAGAACAGGGATCCGCATGGTGCGGAAATAATCCGGCGAGACAGCGTTGAAACCTACAGTGGGAGAGGGTTGATCTTTTGGAGGCTGGTAGCCCTGGATCTTCAGTTCCTCGTTATCGCCGGCGTAGCCCATCGGAACGGTTGCGGCAAGACTGGCGGTCTCGATTCCAGGGAGCGCCCGGACGCGCGGAAGAAAGTTCTGCAGGAAATCGCGGCCCTGCGCCTCGTTGTAGCCCGCCTGGTGAGGGTCGAGGGTGAAATTCAGAACATGATTGGGGTCAAATCCCAAATCGAGATGTTCGGCTTTCTGAAGGCTGCGAACAAAAAGGCCTGCCACAATCAGCAGCATCAACGAACCGCCGACTTGCGCAATGACAAGCATGCTGCGAGCGCGCTGGCGTCCCGCCGTTGCGGTGCGTCCGCTCTTGTGAAGGATGTCGTTCAAGTTGCCGCGCGTGGCGCGCAGGGCGGGAGTGATTCCCACGACGATGCCCGTGAGAACCGCGGCAGCGAGGGCATAGAGAAAAACGCGCCAGTCAAACTGGAAATCCAAAACGAGAGGAATAGTTGCGTTCAGGTTCAGGGAGTTGAACCAGTGGCTGCCCAGGCGTCCGAACGCAATTCCGCCGGCGCATCCAAGGAGGGCAAGGAGAAGGCTCTCGGTCAAAAGCTGGCGCACCAAGCGGCTCCTGGCGGCTCCGACTGCGGTGCGGACGGCCATTTCGCGTTCGCGCACAGACGCACGCGCCAAGAGGAGATTCGCAACGTTCAAGCAGGCGAGCAGCAGGACAAGGCCGGTTAGGGAAAGGAAAAGGACGCACATCAGCAGAATTATCGCGGGGCCGGAAGGATCATCGTAGGGACTAAGCGGGCCGAGAGAATATGCGATGAGCGACTTCCAATTGTCGTCCGCGGGATACTGCGCCGAGAGGCGGTGGCCAATTACGCTCAGCGCCGACTGCGCTGCACTCAGAGTTGCGCCGGGCTTGAGGCGCGCATAGATGGTTATGCTTGCCGACTGAGATTTGCGACTTGTAAAAAAGTCCTTGGCGACATCGGCAGTAACGGAAGCCATTCCAAATGGCATGTAGCCCTGCATGTCCAAGAAGGTGGAAATGCTGTGAAATCCTTTTGGAGCAACGCCGATAATCGTGACGGGCCGGCCGTTGATTAAGACGCTCTTGCCGATGACATTGGCACCGGCGGCGAAATGCGTTTTCCAGTAAGCGTAGCCGAGAACGAGGACTGGAGCGTCATTGATGGATTTTCCCGGGACTGGCTCGATGAAATTGCCGAGCGCGGGTTTCAGACCGAGCGTCTGAAAAAAATTGTCGCTGACGTAGCTTGTCCAAATAGGCTCCTGCTTGCCATTCAGGCTGAGACCGTCCATTCCGCGCAAATCCATGGAGGCAGCGACTTGGGAAAACACTCCGGTGGATTGGCTGCGGATGTCCTGAAAATCCGAATATGAAAAGATTGAGTCGTAATCGCCGCTGACTCTCTGGAAAGCCAGCGTGGTCAACTGGTCTGCGTGTCCGACGGGAGAAGGGCGCAGAAAAAGCGAATCGACCATGCTGAAAATGGCGGTGTTGGCGCCGATGCCGAGCGCGAGGGTAAGCGCGGCGATGAGTGTGAAAGCGGGAGACTTGTGTAACATCCGAAAAGCGAAACGAATATCTTGTCCGAAATGATCGAAGAAGAGCCAGCGACGGGATTCATAGAAACGCTCTTGAGTTTTAGTAACGTTGCCGAAGGCTTGGTGGGCGTGTCTGCGGGCTTCCTCAGGAGTGAGGCCCTGCGCGCGGAGACGTTCTTCTTCGAGCTGGATGTGGGATTGGATTTCGGCCGTGAAGTCGGTGGCTTTGCGATTGCGTCGAAACATAGCCAATTCATTCCTCGCGGAGAAGCATGGCCGGATCGATCGCTAAGGCGCGGTGGGCGGGAATCCAGGTGGCCACCAGGCCCACGAAGGCCATCGCGAGGACGACCCCAGCCAGAACCAGCGGATCGCGGGGAGTGGCTTCAAAGACGACCGCAGCGAGGACACGGCTAGCGAGAATTCCAAGGATCAGTCCTGCTATAGAGCCAAAGGCCAGCAATTTTATGGCGCGGCCGAGAGCAGCTTTCAGCACTTCCTTGCGATACGCGCCGAGGGCGATGCGAATGCCCAGTTCGCGTTTGCGCTTGGTGACAGCGTAGGAGGCCATACCGAAGACTCCGGTAATCGAGAGCATCGCTCCCATGATGCCCAGCACGCCGAGAGATATGGCCGCCATGCGCGGCGCAAATAACGCAGTGTCCAGCTCATGGCTCGACGTTTCGACGTAAAGGGGCAGCCCCGGATCGAGCCGGCGCACTGTGCGGCGGATTGCCGACACCAGCGGCGATGGATCGCGGCTTGAACGCATGATCCAGTAGGACTGACTGGACGGCCTTTGCAGAAGCGGGAGAAATACGGCCGGCTGAGGATCTTCGGTAAGCTTCTGATATTTTCCGTCCTCCACAACACCTACAACCTGAATGCGTGCAACCTGCCCGGCGCGAAGCAGCTTGAAGTAGCGCCCCAATGCTTTTGTTTCCGAACCAAAAATTTTGCGCGCAAAGAACCGATTGACGACGGCCACATCGGGGGATTTTTCGTCGTCACTCCAAGTGATGTCTCTGCCCATCAGGAAATCCGTGCCCGCTGCGTGGAAATATCCAGGAGATACACTGAACATGAAAGAATCGGCAGCGGCCTTGGATGGCCTAAAGTCTACGGCCTGATCGGGGAAGGCGGAGGCACCGCTCAAGCCGCCGGCCACCAAGGGCATAATGTTAATCCAACCCACCGAATCAATCCCGGGAACTGTCTTTAAGGCATCGATAATTCGGCGCTGCATTTCCGAGATAGCGTCGCCCTTGTACCCTGGCATGGCCAAGTCGGTATCGGCTATAAGGGTGTTTTGCGGTTCAAAACCGAAATTGCCGTGCAGCGAGCGCAGCAGTCCTCGAACAGCAACAAACGATGAGGTAACGAGCACAGCGCAAATGGCGATTTGCACGGAAAGCAAGGCTTCGCGGATGCTAATTCGCCGTCCCGTTTTGGCCAGAGAGCCAGCTTTGACGACGCCATAAGGATCTGTGCGAAGCACTTGTCTCACTGGTACTGCGCCGAAGAGGAATCCGCTGGTCACAGTTAGCAGCAGGGCCATGCCGTATACGCTTACGTCGGGGTTCACAGGCAAGCCCATCGGCCAGCGGGAAAGTGGCTGCCAATTGCTGAGTCCGTGCAGCAGCATGATACTGCCCCATAGGCCAACGGCGCCGCCCGCGAGCGAAAGGAGAATAGCCTCGGTAAAGAGCTGGCGCAGGATGCGCAGGCGGCTAGCTCCAAGAGCAAGGCGCAGCGCGAGTTCGCGGGAACGGTCCGCGGCGCGCGCGGCAAAGAGGCTGCCAAGATTGGCGCACGCAGCGAGCAGAATCAACCCAGAAAGCAGCATCAACGCGGTCATGAAGGCGCGGATAGGGTTGCCCAGAAAATCTCCGTACAAGGCAGGACGCGCCAACGCGAACGTTCTTTTCTCGTCGTCCTTGGGATAAGCCTTCTCCAACTGGGCGCCGATCGAATTCAAATCCGCGACGGCTTGTGCCTTCGTCAGTCCGGCTTTCAGATGCCCCAGAGTGATGAAAACCCAGCGACGAGCGCGAGTGTTCAGGTCATTCCCCGCGTTGACTTGCCCCGCGTTGACGATTGGCACAAACAGATCCACATTGAAAAAGACCAGCGTTCCGTGAAACCCAGGCTGCGCGACGCCAACAATAGTAAACGGATGCTTGTTCAATTGGACGACGCGGCCGACAACGGCAGGGTCATCGCCAAAATGAGTGTGCCAGTACGCGTAGCTGAGCACAGCGTAAGGCGCACTGTTCGGACCGTGCTCATCGGAGGGGTGGATGAGGCGTCCGAGATAGGGGTGAACGCTGAGCACATCGAAGTAGTTGCCGCTGACTTCAAAGAGCCAAACACTTGAAGTAGTTTCGCCGGTGTCCAAGCCTGCCTGATCGGCGTTAGCAGCAGCCAAACCTTCGAAGCTCTTATTACGGTCGCGCAGGTCGAGGTAATCCGGGTACGACTGAAAGCACGAAGCTTCATCTCCGTGCTGGATGGCATAGAGGCTCTCTTCCTGCGGGACATGGAGTGGATTCAAGACCAGCGCGTTCATCACACTGAAGACCACCGCGTTGGCGCCGATGGCCATGGCGAGGGTCAGAATGGCGGCCAATGTGAAACTCGGAGATTTGCGCAGCATGCGGCCGGCATAGCGAACGTCGGCCCAAAAATGATCGAAGAAGAGCCAGTGGCGGGATTCGTAGAAGCGCTCTTGAGTTTTGGTGACGTTGCCGAAGGCGCGATAGGCGCGATTGTGAGCTTCTTCTGGACTCAGGCCTTGCTCGCGGAGGCGTTCTTCTTCGAGCTGGATGTGGGATTGGATTTCGGCGCCGAAGTCGGTGGCTTTGCGCTCACGACGGAACATTCTTCGAAACATTCCTGCGAACATGTTCTAACCCTCCTGAGACTCCAGGATGCGTCCGATGGCCGCGGTCAATCGGTTCCATTTGCTGGTTTCTTTGGCAAGCTGTTTGCGGCCAGCCGAAGTCAGCGAATAAAAACGGGCCTTGCGATTATTCGTGGAGGTTCCCCACCTCGCGGAGATCCAGCCGCGCTCTTCGAGGCGCTGGAGCGCGGGGTAAAGCGCCCCGTGTTCGACGAGAAGTTCTTCGTCGGAAGTCTGTTGAATGGCGCGCGCGATGCCCTGGCCATGTTGCGAGCCGAGGATGAGCGTACGCAGGATGAGCAGGTCGAGGGTGCCCTGCAATAGCTCGAGTCGGTCTTGATCGTTTTGGCTTTGGGTAGACATTTGACAGGAGTGTACACACGCTTGGGTAAGATGTCAACAGGAAAGATTGTTTTTCAGCTTCGCATGGGTTTCCACGGGCTGCGAACCGTATAGCGCGGGACAGCAGTAGCATTTTCCTTAGCAGAGACAAGAAGCCTTCTGCGAATGAGCCATCTTGCGGCGGCTTGCGCTGAGCTTTTCGAGAGCCCGACCGCCTCAGCCAATTCCTGATAACTCACCTGAACAGGCTGGCGTTTGCGAGACTGCTCAGCTGCAAGCCAAAGATAGACGAGGAAACAAGCCGGCTTGCGATCGTGTCCGACCAAATCGCGCATCAACACGTCGATTACGTAATCGTCGAAACTGACCATAGCTATACCGGCAATTAATATAGCAAAGACTGGCTGATTGCATCGGGAAATTTCGCACGCTATGCTCCGGCCATCCTTGCGGAAGGAGAAATCGATGATTCGAGGAATCAAATTTGTGGATATTCCAGTTCGCAATCAAGATGTTTCGCTGAAGTTCTATACGGAGACGCTCGGGATGAAAGTTGCGACGGACCAGCCGTTCTCGGCGACACAGAGATGGATCGAATTGCTGATTCCCGGCGCGGAAACCGGGCTGGCGCTCTTCACGCCCGAAGGACACGAGAAGCGAATCGGAGAATTTCAGGCCATCTCATTCTGGTGCGACGACGTGTTTGCGACAAGCAAGGCGCTAAAGTCTAAAGGCGTGGCGTTTGCGCAGGAGCCCAAGAACGAGCCGTGGGGATCGATTGCGATCTTCAAGGATCCCGATGGGAATCAGTTCGCCCTTTCAAGCCGAGGCAAACAAAAGTGACCACGCCGCTGGCGAAAAAGCTGCAAATGAAAACCGGGATGTGCGCTCTAGTTATTGCCGCGCCGCCGGGATATCTGAAGCGGCTCGCGCCACTGCCTGAGGGTTTCAGCATTTCTTCGAGACCTTCCGGCACGTATCTGTTCGTTCAGGCGTTTATAACTCGCCTCGCAGAGATCGCAAAGTACGCAAGGATGTTTTCAAGGCACGCGGCATCGGACGCGCTGGTTTGGCTCGCGTACCCGAAGAAGACCTCGGGCCGCGATACTGACCTGAGCCGGGACGCGATTCGCGAGAAAATGAGCAGCATGGGATGGAACGCCGTTTCAATTGTCGCCATCGATGAAATATGGGCGGCACTGCGTTTTCGACCGGCGAAAAACATGAGGGCGGACGTAAAGCCATTCTTAGGCGAGACCCCACGCTCAAAAAACGAGCGCGTCGCAAGCAAAAGAGCCAAACCGTAGAACTTCGCAAACAACGCGAAGCTCTGCGCTACACAACTACTGCTTGTCGAGTTTCCTGCCCGCATTCAGATTGTCGAAGTTCATGATGGTGTTGAGGACGAGCGAATAGCTGCCAATCGTCTCGCCGCGGTAGACGGGGTTATTGCCGAAAAGCACGACGTGGCCCTGCTCCATGGGAACGTCGACGATTGCGGGACGCTGCGCGATGTCGTCGCCTCCCTGAAGCAATCCTGAAACGAGCAGGTCGCGCGAATCGGCGTAGCGGAAAATCACGCGCGGGCGGTACTGCGGCGGAATGACGCCGATGCCGTTGCGCAATTCTTCGTCGGTGACAGGCTCGGTTTCCCACGGTTCGACGGACGGTTCGACAGGCGCAGCTTCGTTCTTGCGGCCGACGACGAAATCAGGATCCGTGAGCGTACCGCGGCCGGTGGCGCGCGTGCTCATTTCCCCACCGAGGCGACGGAAGCCGCCGCGACCGACGGTGCTGCTGACGTCGAAGGCAGGGCAATCGGAGCAATAAACGGAGAGCGGATCGCTGCTATAACCATACGCGATGGGGCTGGCTGCGTCGACGAGATCGGTGCGGATGACGCTGCCGATGATGCGTTCGCGGGGCGTGCGCGCGACGGTCACACCGTGCGTGAAGCCGAGCGATACGGCGAGGTTAGCAGTGTCCATGACGGTGACGAGGACGCCGCCCTTGCGGACGAAATCCTGCAAGTGGGCGACGCCGTCCCAGCCGAGTTCGGGGCGTGTGTCATCGGTGGAATCGAGCTTGCCGATATTTGGCGTGAGATCGGTAGTTTTCCACGGAAGAGCATTGCCCCAAGCGGTGGAGAGGCCGTTGATGATTGTGTCCGGGTTAAGGAAGCGGCCAACGGGCGGGAAAAGAATGACGTCGTATTTGGAATTGAGATCCGGTTCCTTGGAGACGGTCTGCGTGTTGATGTAGTCGTAGGGAACATGCATGGTGTCGAGGGCTTCGCGCCACCAGCCTTCGGTCTGTGTATTGAGCCACGTGTGCAAAAGCGCGACGCGCGCAGCTCGAACAGGATGTGTTTTGACGGACGGCGCGGAATCGAGTCCGTAGGCTTGCAGGCCGAGACCGGAAACGGCGTTTTGCAAATCGGATGAGCTGACATTCTGAATCAAGAAAGTGCCGCGGTTGAATTGATGGCCGCCGGATTCGAATGGCTCTTCCGCGGCTTCGATCTGCGCGTCCTTGAGTTTGTAGCGGAGCGTGGCAAGGCCAGTGTCGCCAGTGTCGTTGATGGCGAAAACTGTTCCGCCACCGGAGACGCCGCTGGGCGCAGCGATTTGCGTCACCTGCTGCATGGGAACGTCGAGGACTTTGGGATCTGTGACACGAAGGACTTTCACGTTGAAAAGTTCGCCGAAGGTCCAGCCAGTGTCATCGTAGGGAGTTTTCTGCGGATCGTCCGGCGCCCAAAACTGATAGTCGAGGAGCGCGTCGGCGATGCGGGAGTAGGGCTGGTCCATACGAATGATGTAGCTGCCGGCGGGGAGATTGACGGTGGTGGTTTCGGGGGCCGCAGCGTCGGCGCTGGATTTGCGCATGGCGCGCGAATGGCCGCTGGAGGCCTTCGCAGGAACCGTGACGGAGAAATCAGATGTGGCGCGGGAGATTTCGCAATGCTGGAGCTGCAGAACATGCAGCAAGTCCGACTGCGCACCAAAACGCGGATCATTGCCGGGGAGGACGTAAGCGGCGGGACCTTCTTCCTGGGGCTTCATGACGGAGCGCTTCGACTTCAAGTAAAAATTCTTCAGGAACATCTGGCGATTGTCGGAGAAGAAATGCAGCGACGTGAGCAGGCCGGTCTCTTCGTAGTTGTTGTTGTCGCGCTGCGACCAGAGAACGGTTGGCAGCGGAGGGTTCTGGCGCCACCACTGGCGGGAGGTTTCGTCGGCGCCGAGCGAGCGCTGCTCGGTGTCCGCGCCGCCGTTGCCGAAGGTTTCGTAGAGGCGGCTGATGCCATTGTGCATGGCGGCAAAGAACATCAGGTAGCCCGGCGACCAGGTGTCGAACTGGCCGTGCGTGAAGACGCCCGGCATGCCGAATTTGGTCATGTCCTGCACGTTGCGCCAGCCGAGGATTTCCCATTCGTTGGTGAGGATGGGATCGACCCAGGCGTTGAACGGGCCGTCGCCGGCGGTGTTGTCGTAAAGATAGGGGACGGATTCGTGGAGATCGTGGAGCACCTGCGCGTCGAAGCCAACGAAGGTATTCAGCACGTTGCGGCTGAGAGCGAGAGTCATGCCCATGGCGTCGCGATTGTTGTCGTGAGCGACGTAATGGCCCCAGTAGAGCAATTGCGGGTAGTTTTCCTGCGGATGGGCAAGATGCCAGCGGTAAAGATCGACCATGCGGTCGCGGCCGTCGACTTCGACGACGGGAGTGATCAACGTGATGACGTGGTCGCGAATGTCCTGGATGTACTGGCTGTCGTCCACGGCGAGGCGATAAGCAAGTTCCATGAGTGCGGTGGGCGCGCCGGTTTCGGGCGAATGGATTGTGCCGGTGATGTAATAAACAGGAACAGCGGAATCGGCGATCTTGTCGGCTTCGGCGTCGTCGAGATGAATGGTGCGCGGGTCGGCGAGCTTGGCGAGTTCGGCGCGATTGGAGTCGAGGCGGGCGATATTGGCTTCGGAGGAAACGGCGACGGCGATCATTTCGCGGCCTTCTTCGGTGTGTCCGATGGAGAAGACTTTCACGCGCGGGCTGGCCTTTTCGAGCATGCGCATGTAGGTGTAGACCTGTTCGGCGTATGGAAGAATGCCGGGAGCGCCGGAGACATCGCCGAGGACTTTCTCGGGAGTGGGAACGGCCTTGGACGCCGGGAGGTAATTGACGAGAGGCGAAGTGAAATATGGCTCGGTTGTGTATTTCTGGATTTTTGCGGTGTATTCCTCGTCGATGGCCTGAGTGGCGGACTTCTTGGCGGCGGGCGCCTTAGAGTTTTTCGCGGATTTTGCCTCGTGGCGCGGCGCGGATGCGGGTGTGTCGGTTGCGGATAAGCTAGAGCCGAAGAAGGCCAGTGCGACAACGAATAGAATTGCAGCAAAACACTTTGTGAATGCTGCGGATCCTCGATTGGCGAACATTATTTCCTCCGGACGCAGAAAAACCGTGGATATGAAAACGCGGTGCATCCTACTCCGGCTGCAGAGCTAAAACAAGTAGAGGAAGAGATTTAGCGCGCGAACTCAAAGAAAAACGGCCATTCCGGTCGAGAGCGAAACGGCCCGATTGAGGTTAGCTCGCGCGGCCTAGAAGTTGAGGTGCAAGCCGAACTGGATAACGCGAGGACTGTTTGCCTGACCTGTGAGGGCTCATCGCTGGCCTGGGCCGCCGGGCTTTGAAGGGTGGAGTAAGCTGGGAGCGCCAGCGGGTCGGACTTGTTCGCTACCGACGGTCGGTTTTTCGGCTGGCGGCTCAATGAACCAGCCGATGCCGTGCTGCTTGTTGATTTCGGCTTCTACCATGCGAGCGTTAGAAACGGTGACAGCGCCAAGGCAAGTCCGAAGGAAGGCCGCGACGTCTACTGCAGCGAGTTTTTCGATGCTGCCGTCGAGAATCGCGGAAGAAACCCCCTGCATGCCCGGCGAAGAAGAAATGAACTGCGCCAGGTGAGCGTCGCCGGCGCGGATCTTGCTTGCAACCGCAGGCGCGGCGGGATAGCTGACTTCAACTAAGCCGCGCGGCTGCCCTTTTTCCGGCGGCCAGAGTTGGTCGTATTGAGGCTGCAAAATGCGCGTCTGCCAGTAATCGCCCTGCTCGGGATCCTGCTCGACGAAATACTTGACGAGCCAGACTTCGGGGCCGTAATCCGGCGCGTAGTCGGCAACGACCATTTGCAGCAGAGGCTGGCCGTCGCCTAATTTCAAGTCACCATGAATGTGATTGGCGATGGAAGCGAGACGCGCCCGCAGATTGTCGGCAAGGCTCTCGACGCCAGTGGCTTCCGAGCCGGCGCCGCCTTCGGAGTAGCCCTGCAGATGCGGGCGATTGGGGCCGCCCTGCTCCCGCGGAAGGCTGGGCAACTCGGCGTAGAGGCGCGCAAGTTCGCGATGTTCGTCCGGCAACCACCAGTCCGCTGCGCCTAGCAACACGGCGACGCTCTCGTCAGAAATCGGGACGATCATCGGCGGGCGAGTTTGCGGCTCGATAGGATTTTCGAGCGTGGCGACCACGATTCCGTCTTTGGCAACACCAATAATGACGCGTCCTGTGCAGAGGTTCGCGACGATTTCTTCAGTGTTTTCTTGTCCGGGCGCGTCTTGGGCAACCCCACGCGAGGCAAAGGGTAGAAGGGCTACGACAAGCATGGCGAAACAAGCTATTGTACGAAGGCGACCGTTTCGGCGACGTTGATCATACGAAGAATTGCGGGAAGCGAAGGAGCGAAGTGCGCGGCGAACCTGCATGTTTTGCCTGGTTTGAGATTATCACATGGGAGGATCGGATTGCGTGCGGACGGCAACATTGATTCCGTAAGGAATGACCCTTAGGGCGCTATCAGGTAAGATTGTGTGCGGCATTCAGTCGAACTGGAAAAGATTCGACGAAGTTCTACGACGAGCCAGGAGGAAAGGCGGACAAACCGCCATCGAAACATGAAATATGGGACGAAGCAAATCGCGGAGATTCTGGAAGCGCACGTGAAATTCATTAAGGGAGAGCCCGGAGGAAACCGGGCGGAGCTTGCCAACGCGAATCTTGCCGGCGCAAGTCTGCGCGGCGCGAATCTGACTTACGCGATGCTGCACGGTGCGAACTTGGAGAAGGCTGACTTGAGGGAAACGAAGCTCGGCGGCGCCGACTGCAGCGGTGCGAAGATGAAGCGCGCAGACTTGCGGGGCGCGGACTTGACGGAAACGAATCTCGCCGGGGCGGATTTGACGGAAGCACAATTGGGCGGCGCGGAGTGCTTTCGCGCGGATTTGAGCAATGCTATTTTGCGCGGAGCGAACTTGCGCGTCGTGAATTTTCGAAACACAAACGTCCATGGAGCGGATTTGCGCGGCGCGGATCTGACTTCAGCAGTGTTACGCGAGACAGACCTCAAAGGAGTGGACCTTTCCGGGCTGGATTTGAGCACTACGCTGATGCCGCGAGGGTGGAAGGCCCCCGCCGAGGCAAAAAAGTAATACAGCCAATCTTGGCTATGAACTAGAAAAACTTTACTTACCGGCGGCGAAACTACCAGGCGTCAAAAACGGATCTGCGTCGGGAGAGCCCTGCGGAGCGCCACTACGGCGGCGCGTTTCGATCCCGAGGCGCTTGATTTTCTGATTGAGCGTGGAGAGCGGGACCTGAAAACGTTCCGCGGCCTCGGTCTGGTTCCAGTTCGAGTGCTCGAGCATATCGAGGATGATTCGGCGTTCGACCTCCTCGAGGATTTCGAAAAGAGAGCGGGAGGCCCCGGCAAGATCGCCGGGTTCACCGGGCATTGGCGGGAGGAATTCGGCAAGATGCAGCCGCACTCCCTTAGCGATTTCGCGGCTGCGGACGTTCTCCGGCAGCAGATCCACATCCATCGTTTCCTGAACCGAGAGCACGATAGCGCGTTCCACGACGTTTTCGAGTTCACGGACATTGCCCGGCCAGTCGTAATCCATCAAGGTGCGCATGGCCATCACCGAGAAGCGGCGCGGCGGCTTCGCGTTGTCTTTGACGAAATGCTCGACGAAGTGCGCGACGAGCAAAGGAATGTCCTCTTTGCGCGAGCGCAACGGCGGCAGGGAAAGCGCGATCACGTTGAGACGGTGGAAGAGGTCTTCGCGAAAACGTCCTTGACGGACGAGGGCCGTCAAGTCCTCGTTGGACGCGGCGATGATGCGGACATCGACTTTGATCGTTTCGGTGGCACCCAAACGCATAAATTCCCGCTCCTGAATCACGCGGAGCAGCTTCGCTTGGGTCTCGGGACTGATGGTGCTGATCTCGTCGAAGAAAATCGTGCCCTGATCGGCGACTTCGAACAGGCCTTTCTTCGAAGCAACGGCGCTAGTGAACGCGCCCCTCACATGGCCGAAGAGCTGAGATTCCAGAAGATCGACGGGAATCGAGCCTGTGTTCACGGGGACGAATGGCTTGTCGGCGCGGGACGATGCGGAGTGGATCGCCTTGGCGATGACTTCCTTGCCAGTTCCGCTTTCGCCATGAATGAGAACCGTGGAACGAGAAGGAGCAACCTGCGTGACCAGGTCGAGCACCGCCAGCATCTTTTCACTCTTGCCGATGATATTCGGAAAATTGTAGCGTTGCTTGAGAGCGCGCTTGAGCTGGCGATTCTCCTCACGCAGGCGGGTTCCTTCGATGGCGAGAGAAACTTGGGCTAGCAACTCGTCGTTGGACCACGGCTTGGTGATGTAATCCTGCGCCCCGTTCTTGAATGCGGCGCGCGCCATGTCTATGGAACCGAAGGCCGTGATGAGAATTTTGGAAAGATGCGGGTCGCGGCCGTGGATTTCACGCAGAAGGTCGATCCCGTTGCGGTCCGGCAAACTGACATCAAGGAGCAACAAGTCGAAGGGAAGTTCCTCGAGACGCGCAAGGCCCTCTTCACCGGTGCCGGCCTCAGTAACGGAATAGCCTTCGGATGAAAGCAGGGCAGAAAGCCCTTCGCGAATCTCCAGCTCGTCATCAATGACGAGAATCGAGCCCTTAGGCATGAACCGCCTTTCTGGCTACGGGAAATTCGAGGCGGAAGGAAGTTCCCTTCTCTGGGGTGGAAAGCACTTCGACTCTGCCTCCGTGCTCTTTGACAATCCCATAGCTAACTGACAGACCCAAACCGGTGCCGCGTCCAGAGGCCTTTGTGGTGAAGAACGGATCGAAAATGCGGTGCAAATTCTCAGGCCGGATGCCGATTCCGGTATCGGTGATCTCCACTTCGACCGAGCCGTTCTGTGCGTAGGTGCGAATCTCGACCATTCCTCCGGCAGGCATAGCGTCACGCGCGTTCATCAAAAGGTTGAGGAAGACCTGCTGCAAGCGCGTGTTGGAACCCAGCATCACAGGCAGGCTGGCAGAAAAGTTGCGGATCACATTGACGCGCGCTGTCTTGAACGGGTGCTGAACGAGGCTCAGGGTTTCATCGAGAATGGAATTTAGATCGATCTCACTGAATTCCGCCGGCGCGGTGCGGGAAAAATTCAGAAGATTGTTGACGATTTCGCTGGCGCGGAACGTTTGCTTGACGATCTTGTCGATCGTTTTCTGGCGCGGGTCTTCGCCTGGGATTTGCTTGGAAAGCATCTGAATATAGTTGGAGATGACCGCCAGCGGCGTATTGACTTCGTGCGCGACTCCGGCAGCCAGCAAGCCGAGCGAGGTCAGCTTTTCGTTCTGCACCATCTGCTCTTCCATGCGAATCCGCTGAGTTATATCGTCGAGCAGAATCAGGCGGCCGGCGTGCTCACCGTTCTTTCCCATGAGGGGTGCGAAAGATGCGTTCACCACGAATTCCTCACCACCACGGCCGCGGAGTCTAAATTTATAGATGCTGGTTACGTGCTCATCGTTCGCCCGCGAAGCAATCTCGGCGAAAATATCCGGCGGCAGAACATCACCGAGAAAACATCCCACAGCTTCAGCGCGCAAGATACCCAAGAGGCGCTCCATCTGCGGATTCCATGATTCGATGTGGCCGTCGAGGTCAACGGTGAGAACGCCGATGCTGAGCGAGTCGATGATGTTTTCGTGAAATTCCTT
>DATFQU010000350.1:0-3650 GCA_035264005.1 Candidatus Acidiferrales bacterium | reverse complement strand
GAACTTGAAGCCGGAGCCTTCGAGGGACTCGATGTAGTCGATGGAGACGCCGTCGAGGTACATTTCGCTCATCTGGTCGACGAGGACTTTGAGGCCGTCGAATTCGTAGATGTTGTCGCTGGCTTCGTTGACCTGGCTTTCGAAGGCCATGTGATAGCTGAAACCCGAGCAGCCGCCTCCGACGACGGCGACGCGCAAGCCCGTTGGGACGGGCGTTTGCTGCGAGATAATTTCCTTCACTTTGGTGACGGCGACGGGCGTTAAAGAAACCATTCTGGATATCCTCCGCTGAACTGCTGCCTAATGGCGCTTGTTGCGAGCGTTTGTTGCAAAGAGATTATAACAAATTGGCGAACGGAATGCGAAATGGGGCCATTTAACGATTTGCGCAAACGAAAACGAATACATCGCGCAGAAAGCAAGCGCGAATAGGAAAAGCCATTAACATAGCTTTCGGCACGGTTAAAGCGGTGCCCTTTCGTGCATACCTGATGCAATGTGGTGCAAACAGCATCAGAATGAAGTATAATGGAGGCATGAAGAAGAACGAGCAAGCGGTACGTCAGAGCGTGTCTTTGCCACGACCGTTGGCGAGACGCGTCCGCACGCTGGCCAAGACGCAGCAAACGAGCACGAGCCATCTGCTCGTCGAGCTCATTGAGAGCGGGATCGAAGCTAAAGAGTCCGAGAAACGGCGGTTTTTCGAGCTTGCGGACCGGCTGGCTGCTTCCTCCAACACCGAAGAACAAAAACAAATAAAAGAAGAACTGGCGCGCATCACATTCGGCAAATAGATGCCCAAGATCGAATGGAGCAATTTGCCTACCGCGCTCCGCGATCATCTGTTCGACCGCTTGCGAGAACGAAAAATCACCGCCGAGGACTTGTACCAGCTAAAGTTGTGGCGCGAATCCGAGCCAGAAGCGCCAGATGGGTTCTGGTATAAGGACTTCGGCTCGTTCAAAATTTGCGGCGAAGGAAAATATCCAAAGACGTTTCTCTTACGAGGTCAGCCAGCGAAGGGCAAGAAGCTGTGAGGTCCGGTTGCGTCGGACGGTGTGGCTTATTTCAGTGAGGCAAGGAGCCAGAAATTCCAGGCCGCGGCGAGGAGACATAACAGGCCCACAATAACAAACATGAGCTGTTGGCGCTTGATCTTGCGATTGCCAATGCTGTCGGGCAGTTGACTTACGTACTTTCGATGTTTTCGGGTCACATAGAGCGCATATGTACCCACAGATAGCCAAATGAGCGCCGACACGGCTCTTCTCATTCCGAGCTCACCAACATTGTATCTTGTGCCCCAAACTGCGATCACCACGAGGATCGCGACGATCAAGACACCAGTCCCAACTAACTTAAGGAAGTCATTCTTCGGTCGTTCTCTGCCTCGGTGCGAAGCGCTCATGGAAACCTTCGAATATGATACAGCTTTTCAAAGAGAGATTAAGCTAACCCTCATTGACCGCATGACTCTGTCAAAGGAGAGATGATCTGCGATTGCGGGGGCGCGGGGGCGTTGCGTACAATGAAATCCTCATGAAACATACAATTACATTGATACCGGGCGATGGGATTGGGCCGGAAGTTTCGCGGTCGGTGCAGCAGATTATTGCGGCGGCGGGAGTGGACGTTGCGTGGGAAGAGATGCCGGCGCGCGCGGAAGTGGAGCGCACGGGGACGGATTACCTGCTGCACAGCGGGATGATTGAGTCGATTCGGCGAAATAAAGTGGCGCTGAAAGGGCCGCTCGAAACAGGAGTGATTGGAGGGACGCGGAGCATCAACGTCGGGCTGCGGCAGGAGCTGGATTTGTATTCGAATTTGCGTCCGGTGAGGAATTTGCAGGGGGTGAAGGCGCTCAGTTCGGACGTGGACATTGTGATTGTGCGGGAAAACACAGAGGATTTGTACGCGGGAATCGAGCACACGGTAGTGCCGGGCGTGGTGGAGAGTCTGAAAATTATTACGGAGCGCGCGTCGACGAGGATTGCGAAGTTCGCGTTTGAATATGCGCGCGAACGGAAGCGAAAAAAGATTCACGCCATTCACAAAGCAAACATCATGAAGCTTTCGGACGGCCTTTTTCTTTCGTGCGTGCGCAAAGTGGCCGCGCAGTATCCGGAGATTGAATACCGCGAGCTGATTGTGGACAACGCGTGCATGCAGGTGGTGATGAATCCGCATCAGTTCGACGTGATGCTGCTGACGAACTTGTACGGCGACATCATGAGCGATTTGGCGGCGGGGCTGGTTGGCGGGCTGGGCGTGGTGCCGAGCGGAAATTTGGGAGACGGGATGGCGCTGTTCGAGGCGGTGCACGGGACGGCTCCGGACATTGCGGGGAAAGGCGTGGCGAATCCGACGGCGCTGCTGCTGAGTTCGATCATGATGCTGGAGCATATTGGTGAGTTTGAGGCGGCGAAGCGGGTTGATGCGGCGCTGAGAAAAGTTTATCGCGAAGGGAAAAGTTTGACGAAGGACGTTGGCGGGAGCGCGACGACGGCGCAGTTCACGCTCGCGGTGATTGGGGAGTTGGAGAAGGGCTAGAGACGATATCTTATCGGTGACGATTTTTATGAGCCTGGTCGCGAACGCGATGACGCTTTGGTATCTCTTAGAAATGTTTTTAATACACGCAGGTTGACAACGAACAGCAAAACCGTCACCGCGGCGATCTCAAGCAACCCCCCTATGATCCGGCCCCAATGGGCCAGTGGAGGTCCTTTCGGCCAGGAACCCTCGTAGCTTATGTGCACGAGCCAGTTTTGAACCGCGTGCACTCCTCCTTGGAAGAAATTCACCGCTACGTAGCAAATAAAAATAAGCCAGAACCCGGCGAACACTGCGAGCGCCACAAGAAGGATCGTCCGAATGGTGATACGCAAAAATTCTTTTGCTCGATTCATCGGCTAGAACTCGGGGAGGAGGGGCGGGAGCGGATGGCTTGCATGGTGAGGCGGGCTTGCTGGGCGAGTTGGGGCGGGGCGTTTTCGGCGCCGTGGGCGTAGGGGGCGATGGCGTCGAGGTCGGCGGGCTGGCCGATGAGGTAAAGAGCGCGGAGGGCTTCCCAGGCTTCGTCGTCGGTGGGCCAGACGGCGGCGATGTGGGCGCCTGCGGTGACGGTTGCGCCGTCGGAGAGAAGCCAACGAGCGAGCGTGCCGGGAATTTCGGCGCGTACTTCCCTTTCGCCGGACGGCGTTTGGATATGCGCGACGAGCGTGCCGGGATTCATGGTTTGGCTGGGCTTGAGGCGAGTTTGCAGAGTGCCGGCGACGGGCGCGTCGATGGCGGCGGCTTTGAGCATGGCAACGATGATGTCGTGGCCGGATGTGTCACGGAAGCGGACGAGGGCGAGGGCGGCGTTGCGGCGGACGGTGAGGTCGGGATCATTCAGCATGGGGAGAAGCGCAGCGTGGAATGCGGCGGATTGATTGTCCTGGCCCATGGTCCAAGCGGCCATGGTGCGAATGGGAGCTTCAGGATTGGAAGAGAGCGCGATGACTTGTGGGTAGAAGCGCGCGATGGCGGGATCGTGGGCGACGATGCGGTCGGAGACTTGGGAGAGGCCGTGCTGGATGTCGTGCGGATTGGATTTGGGATTGAGGGAGTCGGCGAGCTGGGCGTCGGTGAGCGGGCGGCCGAACCAG
>DATFQU010000349.1:0-54018 GCA_035264005.1 Candidatus Acidiferrales bacterium | reverse complement strand
CGATGACATAGTTTCCGTTCACACCCCGAAGCGCTGAATGACGTGGGCGCCGTTCAGCGAAGCCGGTTCCGTAGTGAAGGGATTATAGAGGGAAAAAGGAGGAATCGCTCGGGGTAGGAGAGATGAGTAAGGGGGTCCCGTCAATCTTTATGTCTTAGCAATAGAGATGGCACGCGCGAGTAGTGACGACATAAAGTTCTTGAAGCACAGTTCGGATATGGGCTCACTATAGCGGCCCTTTGGCCCGCTTGCGGCATTCGACATCAGGAAGCATGCTGAGTCATAGAGCCGTTCACGGACGAGTTTCATGAGTAGGATTTCGTAACGTTTGGCATAAGACGCGAATTTGAATTCAGGAAAAACCTTGAAGTGCGGCTGCTGCGCGCGAACCGGACGAGTCGAGCCTGGCGCATCCTCCAGAAGCATCAGGTAGCCGAGCCATGGGCGGGCCGAGGGTTTGAACGCTCCCTCGCGATATGCTGCCCATATATCAACGGCGCTGCCAATCGCTTCCTCAGTGCGATTGTTATAGTTGTTCCCGAAAGAACCGACTTGAGACTTGAATTCGATTCCGGCCATTAGTTGTCCGTCAGATACGACCAATAGATCCCACTTCTTCTCCGGCCGATACCATCCCGGCAGTTCGAGCCGGGTCTCGCAATGAACGTCCGTCTTAACAAGACCGTTGTGGCAAAGGAAATCTTGCACAAGCGATACGAAGCCATCCATCTGACGGCCGCCGGTAACTGCCGTGCGAGTGCCGGCATCTCGTAAGCCGGTGGTCGAGCCTTGCGTTTGTGCTTGGGTCTCACGCGTTGACCAGAAATGCTTGATTGCTTCCCGCAGTCTCTTGTCGAGCAAAAAGGCACGACTCATGCGGAGTCGCCCCTCGGAAAGACAGCAATATCTGCTTGACTGAAAAGAGAGGATGTTTCGTGCGCGATGCGTCCGTGAGCGAGGTCGAAATAATGATCGTCTACTTCGAATCCGATGCTGTTGCGGCCCCATTTTGCCGCAGCAACTGTCGTGGTGCCTGTCCCCAGGAACGGATCGAGAACCGTGTCACCAACGAAGCTGAACATACGGACGAGCCTTTCAGCTAACTCGACAGGGTAAGGTGCAGGATGCTGTTTCGTCGAAGCACCAGTAATGCCCGTCCAAATCTGCTGGAACCACCTCGCGTGATTTTCGGCGGAGATGATGCTAAGAATTTTTCTTGGAATATCCGGCGAACGATAGCCGCCGGGCTTGCGCTGCATCAATATAAACTCGATGTCATTCTTGATGACGGCGTTGGGTTCGTAGGGCTTTCCAAGAAAGCCGCCCCCTTCGACTTCATAGGCCGCGTTCGAGATTTTGTGCCAAATGATCGGCGCGAGGTTGTCGAAGCCAAATTTCCGGCAATGGTCCTGAATGGAGGCGTGCAGAGGGACAACTGTGTGGCGACCGCCGTTCTCGCGGCGGGAAAGGCAAACATCACCCACGACGCAGATCAACCGGCCACCCGGCACGAGGGCTTCGAAGCAATGCTTCCAGACCTTGTCTAGTTCATGAAGGAATTCGTCATAATTCTCGATATGACCCAGCTGCGCTGGCGAGTGTCTGTATTCTTTCAGCGTCCAGTATGGCGGCGACGTAAGAACCAAGTGAACGCTTTCAGGCTCAAGGCCAGACATGTCCCTAGCGTCATGTCCATACAGGCGGTGTGACGTAGGAACGGTCCTAACCGCCTGTTCGATGAGCCGGACAGAGTGTTCCTCTTTCGCCAAACGAGGAATGGCCGTCTGTGGATCCTTCAGGTCACGTAACCGCTCGGGAACGAATTGTAGAAGGTCCATCTTGGAAGTTGTGGGAGCCTCAACGGATGGTCTTCGCTTCGCAGCAATGTGCATATCAGATGCCACTGTACATCTTCTTCGCTCTGTTCGTATGCGATTTATGCGCTCAGGTGTGAGTCACACGCTTACAGTACGACCAGGAGGAACAATTACCCATGCCGTTACTGTCCCTCAGAACTCGAAGTCCAAAGAGAATTGGATTTGGCGGGCGCCGGTGCCTTCGATGGGTTCGCGGAATCCCGCCATCGGCATGAGAGCTGAACCGAACACGGGATTGATTTGAGCAACGTTTGCGTGGTTCAAGAGATTGAATGACTCGGCGACAACGTCCAGATGCTTATATTCGCCGAAGGGAAAATATTTCAACACGCGAAGATCCATGGTCACCGTTGCGGGTGTCATTAACGAGTCGCGTCCGAAAGCGAGCGGGCGGCCCGATAGCGGAAAGGCGTGGCTCTCGTTCGAGTCAAGGCCCGTCAGCGGATTGACGGGACGGCCGCTCTCCGCGGTGAAAATCGGCGCGACTTCGATGTGACTGAAAGTCTTGGTCAGCCAGCCGCTATTCTTGGTTGATTGTTGGGGACTGTCTTCGTCGGGGCCGATGGGCAAATCCCACAGCGCGTTGAACACGAAGCGCTGCTGCTGGTCCTGGAGCGAGAGAGCGCGTTCGGCGGAAAGGTCGAAAGGATTCTGCGGCTGCTCGTCGTAGTTAGAAGCGTTATCGTAAGTTTTCGAAAGCGTATAACTCGCGGAAAATTCCAATTCCTCATTCATGGTGCGGCTGAGGGTGAATGAAACGCCGTTGTAGGTGGAATCGGCGGAATCCTGCAATTGATAGACGCCGTCGAATTGCGGATTGAGCCGAGCCGGAGAGAAAACTTCCCTGCCGAGTTGTTGCGCCGTGGGATTCGGAACGCCGAGGCCGGCAGCGTTTGCGGGCGCCAGAATTATCGGAGGCAGCAGGTTCGCGTTGAGCGTGCGAGGCAGCTTGACGCCGTGAACGAAGAGATAATCGGCGCGAACGGTGAGATTTTTGGCAAGGAGATACTCAGCACCGGCACTGGCTTGCTGGCTATAGGGTGTGGCCATCGCAGGGTCGGGGCTGAAAATGGACGGCGCGATTCCGATCGCTGGCGCGAGTAATGGGCCGCCTTGCGCTGACGTGAAGAGACCTGCGGCCGTACTTCCGTCAGCAACCTGCTCGAACGCCTGCACGCCATTTTTTTCAATTGCGCGCGTCAGGTTGGCCAACACGAAGCGATCGAAGAAGACTCCGTATCCTCCACGGAAAACCCACTTGGCTGAAGGACTCCACGCGAGACCGATGCGCGGGCTGAAGTTGTTGGTGTCCTCGTTGAATCCGGAGGGCAAATGCTCGAAATCGTAGCGCATGCCGATGTCGAGCGTGAGCTGATGCGAGAGCGACCAATGATCTTGCGCGAAGCCGCCAAGGCTCGTGACGGGGAAATCCAGGTGCGAACTTCCAAAGCTCTGGCGGAATTGGTCAGGATTGGCGGCAAGAAAATCGGCAACGGAGCCGAAGAGATACGCGCCGCCAAAGCCGTCGGGCACGTCCGCGCGGAGCCTGACACGGTTGATGGTTGCGCCCACTTTCCAAAGGTGCTTGTTTTTCGTGCGAGCATAGGAGTAGACGAGCTGATAGTGATTTTCGCGACGGTCGTTATTTCCGGCGTAAGGACGGCCAAAGGTGGCCAGGCCGGCGATGTCGATTTCGGAGCCGAAGGGCTGGTTCGTTCGCAAGACAGCGCGGCGCGTAGCTGCTTGAAAGCGGAGGTCGCTGACTGCTTGCGAGGCGAGCACGGTTGTCAGTGAGCCAGAAAGAGAGTTGTCACTTGTGAAGCTGCTGCCGCGCGAACTGGCGTCCATCAGACCGCCGGTGTTGAATGCGTCGCCTGCTTCTTTATTGTTGGTAAAGGCGTAGCGAAGCATGAGCGCGGTGTTCTTAGTAAGCTGGTGGTCGAGCTTGCCTGCGGCCTCAGTCTCCGCGCGAGCGATGGGCGAAAATGCGGTTGTGATCTGGCGCGTAGGTAAGCCGGGAAACGCTCCGGAGGCGAGGAACGGATTGATTGCGGCTGCGACGGCAGGGTCGATGTCTGAGCCGATCTGTCCGCGGTTGTGCTCCTGTTCGCCGGCGACATAGTAAAAGGTTCGGTCCTTCACGATTGGCCCGCCCAAAGCGAAACCCGCGCGAAAACGACGAAAGGACGGCTTCTCCGGCTCGGTCTCGAAGGGGTCACGCGCATTGACGGCGCTGTCTTGAGCGAAGATGAATGCGTCGCCATGAATAACGTTTGCGCCGGAGCGCGTGATGACGTTAATCGAGCCGCCTGAAGCTCCGCCTGATTCCGCGGAAAGCCCGTTGTTGACGACCTGGAATTCCTGGACGATTTCCGGGGAAAGTTCTGTGCGACTGGAGCCGGTGTATTCGTCATTGTTGTCGAGGCCGTCGATGGAGACGTTGTTGCTTTGCGAGCGGAGGCCGCCGAAGGTGAAGCCGCTGCTCGGCAGAGTGGAACCGCTTGGAAGCGATGAGGATGGCGCGTTGGAAACGCCGGGCGCGAGAAGGACAAAGTCGAGGTAGTTGCGGCTGCGCACGGGAAGCTCTTCGATGCGTTCCTGGTCGACTGAAGAAACGACGGAGGTTTGAGTGGTGTCGATGGCGGACGGCTGGGCGTTGACGGTCACTTGTTGTGATGCGGACGCGAGCGCGAGAACGATGCTCAGGTGGACGACCTGTCCGAGGGTCAAGTCAAAACTGCTTTGCCGATAGGAAGCGAACCCGGAATGGTTGACGCTGACCTCGTAAGTGCTCACAGGAAGCTGCTCGGCGCGAAAAAAGCCGCGGTCGTCGGCCCTGAGAGTGCGGGACTGGCCCGTTGGGATGTTGCGGATGACGATGATGGCCTGCGGCACGACTGCACCAGTGTTGTCGGTGACAGTTCCCTCGATGGTTGCGCCAATCCTCGAAGTTTGGGCGCTCGTGGTGGATTGGCCGATAAGAGCAAAAAATGCTGCGATGAATGCAATTATGCAAAATGAAACCAGATTCTTGAACATGCGAATTGGTCCTGTTCCTTTCATGGAGACGCGAAAAAAGTTGCGGTTTGAGTAGACGTGTCTCTGTAAAGCGAAGGAGAACTCGTTCGCTTCGGAGTTAGTGGAAGGTCTGGATGGAGTTAAATACGAAGCGCGAGCGGCGGCGGGCTAATCGGAATGGAGAAGACGAATGACAGCCCATGCAGAGCTGAGCGAATGCATGCGCCGGAGCGGAAACACGATGCATGGTTTGCGGCAGGCCTGCAGGCGAGCAACCTGCATACGGCCCGGGCAAATGCGTACGTCGCGCCGATGCACAAGCCGAGGACAACGAAAGTGTATTCGGTGTCGCTTCCGGTTTTGGCGGTGTGGTCCCAGTGATCGAACGTTTCAAGAATGGGGCAAAGCAAACAAATCAGCAAAGAGACGGCGGCGACGAGTTGCGAGGCCCGACGAAACATCCAGTAAAGAATACCACTTCTACCTTGTGAAAGGCACTTAACACTTGAGGACTGCAAATCAGTCGATGCCGTGGATGCGCATGTTGACGAGCTGATCGATGGTGAGGTTTTGCATGCCACGGGAGCGCAGGCCGGAGATGTATTGTGCTGTGACGCCGTGTATGCACATGTCTACGAGCTGGTCGGGCTCAGGATGATGGTAGCCGAGCTTGTCGAGAGCGGCGACGAATTCGGGCGAGACGCCGTGAATGCGGAAGTTAACGAGCGTGTCGGCGTCGAGACGCGAGTAGCCGTAATGGTCGAGTTGCGCGACGAAATCGGGAGACACTCCATGGATGCGAAAAGCGATGAGCTCGTCGGGATCAAGATGCGTATAACCGAAGTGACTGAGTTGCGCGACGAAGTCGGGTGAAACACCGTGAATCCGGAAGGCGATGAGTTTCTCGAGGTCGACGTGGGAATAGCCGGCCTGGGACATTTGCTGGATCCAGTCGGAAGTTGCGCCGTGGATGCGGAGAGCGATGAGAGTGTCTTCATCGGGCGAGTATCCCTGCTGGTGAAGGGCGCGGACCATTTCGGGCGTGACTCCGTGGATGCGGAAGGCGACGAGCTTGTCACTGTCGGTGATGTTGAGGCCGGACGAGCGGAGGTCGTCGATGAATTTTTTGTCGACACCGAAAATCCGGAAGGCGATGAGTTTGTCTGTGTCGAGGCCGGAGATGTGTTCGGCTTTCATTTGACGCGCGAAGTCGAGGCTAACGTCATGCATGGCCATGGCGAATTGCTTTTCGGCGTCGATGCCGTCGAAGCCGAGCGAGGACATTTCCTGAGGATATTTTGAGTCGGCGAAGAAGTGGAAGACGCCGGCGCCTTCGCCGTTTTCGAGGAAGCCGTCGAAATCGAGACGGCCGGCATCGCGGGTGACGTTGAATTTGACGTCGTGGCGCGCTTTGTTGGAGGTGTCGAGGCCTTGGAAGGAGATGAGAGGCCAGTCGGATTCTTCCTGCATGTGATGGCCGGGGCGCGAGACGGTCAGGGAGAATTGGACGTAGCCGGGGCGGTCGGAGCTAGTCATCGCCCAAGTGCCGTTGGGCGTTTGAGCGCGGAGAGTTCTTGCGCCGACGAGAAGCAGGCAGACGGCTGCGGCGCAAGCTGCGAGCGCGGTGGTGATTGACCTTGGGCTGAGAATGCGGATTTTCGATCCCATGACGGATACTCCTTTCAAAGGCAGTTGGTCCGAGAAAAACAGCGAAACAAAAAGAACGAGAAGCCTTCCTGAGTCCGAATTCAAGGGCGAAGATCCCACCTTTCGTGACTCCTTCACTTTGGGCTGCTTGCCGCAGCCCGGCCGCGAAGGATGGGGCACCCGGAAAAGCAACAACGAAAGCCGCAGAACTGCAGAAAGGCGCAGCTCTGCGCTACTAAAACTAAAAGACGCCGGCGTTTTTGAGATCGATGAGCTTGTCGAGCGTCAAGTCCTTGAAGCCGTGACTGCGCGCTTCGTTGATGAACTCAGGCGTAACACCCTGAACGCGGGCGCGAATGCAATCTTCGGCACTTAGATTCTGCAGGCCGGCGCTCTGCAAGGACTTGATGTATTCGGGCGTGACGCCTTGGACGCGCATGCCGATGAGCTGATTGGTGCTGGCGTTGATGCCCGTGGCTTTGATTCCCTTGACATACTCAGCATCGAGGCCCTGGACTTTCATACCGATGAGCTGACTGGTATCGGCAGTGACGCCGGCAGCCTTCATGTCTTTCACATATTCGGCATCGAGGCCCTGCACTTTCATACCGATCAGTTGATTGGTGTCGGCGGTGACACCCACCGCGCGCATTTCCTTCACGTAGTCGGGCGTCAGTCCCTGGACTTTCATGCCAATGAGCTGCCCAGCGTCAGCGTTCACGCCTACGGCTTTCATGTCTTTAACATATTCGGGATCGAGGCCTTGAACTCGCATACCGATCAATTGATTCGCATCGGCATCGATGCCGGCGGCTTTCATTTCCTTGACGTATTCCGGAGTGAGACCTTGAACCTTCATGCCGATGAGCTGATTCGCGCTGGCGTTGATTCCGGCCGCCTTCATATCCTTTACATATTCGGGATCTAGGCCCTGCACTTTCATTCCGATCAATTGATTCGTGTCGACGGTGACTCCGGCGGCCTTCATTTCTTTTACGTATTCCGGCGTAAGGCCTTGAACCTTCATGCCGATGAGTTGACGAGTGCTGGCGTCAACGCCGGCGGCCTTCATGTCTTTAATGTATCCGGCGTCGAGGCCCTGGACCTTCATGCTGATGAATTCGTTTGCATCGCCGTTGACACCGGCCGCGCGCATTTCGCGGACATAGTCAGGAGTGATGCCCTGAACGCGCATCGAAATGAGCTGATTGATGTCGGAGTTGAAGCCAGCGTCGCGCATCTCTTTGACATATTGGGGAGTGATGCCCTGGACGCGCATGGAGATGAGTTGGCTGATCGTGGGATGGAGGCCGAGGGCTTTGATTTGGCTGATGTATTCGGGAGTGACGCCCTGGACTTTGAGGCTGATGAGTTCGTCGGCGGTGAGATTGTCATAGCCTTGGGATTTGAGTTGGTCGACGTAAGAAGAGGAGGATGTGGATTGGCCTTCGCCCTGGCCGACGCCGTGACCCTCGCCCTGCCCCTGGCCTTCCTGAGATTGCATGTCGGCACCATTGGTCTGAGGAACATACGCGCGCGCAGGAGCGGCGGCAGCGACTAGACGAGACACGATGGACTTGGTCACGCGCGACGCTGTAGAAACTGTGAGACGTGAAGCGGCAACGAAAGGTCCCTCCTGTTGATGGTGGGACGAAGACCCGGAGTCTTGCGCTGAGGCGTACAGATTGCCAATGAGGGTTGATGAAGAATGCCCTGCAGCCATGAGGCCGTTGGCGGCGAGAAGCGCTCCGGCGAGGCAGAGGATGCTGGCGGCGACGCCTGCGCTGCGAATTCCACTGCGCGGAGAGGCGATGCCGAGCAAGCGCGCGACGCGTTCGACGAGCGGGCTGCGATTTGCGGCCATAGCGAGCGCGGGACGCTGGCGCCACTCTTCCATGAGCGTGAGAGCGCGGGCGTATTCGATGGGATTGCCGCAAACGGCGAGCGCGGCGTCATCGCAGCAATTTTCGCGTTCGTTACGGATGCGCTTGTTCAGCCACCAAACAGCGGGATGATAGAAAAGCAGCGTTTCGGTAGCGATCTGAAAAAGATTGACGAAGCAATCGAGACGGCGAATGTGCGCGAGTTCGTGAGAGATGACCGCAGAGAGCTGATCTTCAGAAAGGCCGCTGAGCGCGGTGACGGGAAGCAGAACTACGGGACGGAACCAGCCGATAACGGCGGGCGCTTCCAAAGCGAGGCATTCACAGTAACGAACCGCGCGCGAGACGCGTATGCGGCGCTGGAGCGCGAGGCATTTTGCGAGCAGGGCGTCAGTAACGGGACGGGTGTGATTGCGGCGCATGCGATGGACAACGACGAGGCCGCCAGCGGTGCGAAGGCTGAAGAAAACGACTCCGGCGAACCAAGCTTCAACGAGCCACAGCAGAGTGTCCGGCCGAAAAGGCCGATTTGAAGCAGCGTTGTAGAGAGTGAGAGCGTCGAAGACTTTCGCAGCGGGGGCTGAAACTGCGGAGTTCGATGCGCTGGGCGGCACGGCTGCGGAGCTGTTGCCAGCGTGAAAAGCCGTCGAAAAAGTTGAAGTGGATGCGGCGCCCTGCTGGAGAACAACGAAGGTGACGACCGGCGCGGCGAGCATCAGCACAAGAGTGGAGAGAGCAATCACGTAGCGCGCGAGCGCGGTGCGGTAAGCGCTCGTGAGGGCGTAGCAAATGGCGGCCAGAGCGACTCCCTGCCAAATGAAATGCAGCAGCGCCCAGCCGAGAGTGTGAGCGAGTTGCGGCGAAATCCACGAGGAGATGTGAGTCATCGCATTTGCCTTTCGTGTTCGTCGAGCATGCGGCGGAGTTCCTTAATCTCTTGGCGAGAAGTCGGATGGCCGGCGAGAGCGTGAAGCATCAACTGGCTGGCAGAACCTTCGAAGACGCGCTGCAAAACATCGCCAGCGAGATCGCGCTTGGTTTTTTCGGCAGGTTCGCAGGCTTCATAGACATGGGCGCGCTGATTTTCGTCGCGGCGGACAGTTCCCTTCTCGGTCATGATTTGAAGCAGTTTGAGGACGCTTGTGTAGCCAATATCTTTTTTCGTGCGCAGAGCCTCGTGAACTTCACGAACCGTGGAAGGACCGCGCGTCCACAGAATTCGGAGAATTTCCAGTTCGGAGGCGGTGGGCTTCAGATGATGCGATTGAGTGGCCTGTGTCATGAAGACGCTTATACTACGAAGCTTTTCGTATTGTCAACGAAAATCTTCGTAGTTCCTTTTTTGAGCCCAAGGAGGCGAGCTTGGCGAGTTGAGCAAAAAAGAAGGCCTGCTCCTCGAGAAAGCTAACTCGGGGGGAAGAGCAGGCCCGACTACATACAAAATGACGTGTCGTTGCTCGCTGCCATCTTATGAGACGGCGGTGCGGCGACGCACAAGGAATCCAAGACCAAGCAGTCCCGTTCCCAGGAGAAGGAGAGAAGACGGCTCAGGCGTGGTTGTTGAAGTTACAGACAGATTGCTTCCCGGAGTGGTGCCAAAGCTAACGATGATGTTGCTAAGCTGACTAACCGAGGTTAGTCCCGGAACTGTCAAGTTGAAGTCGACGGTTCCTGAGAGAAACGGATTGTGAGGCCCGTTGCCGGCGATGGAACCGTTGGCGTTGGTGTAGACCCCACCGGCGCCGCCCGGGCCAATAATGAGATTCGAAGGACCGGAAAGAAGCGCAGAAAGAATGATGGTGCTCGAACTGGAGTTAATTCCCCACATGGTGTTGCCCATCGATCCTAGAGTTGCATTTCCGCTCCCGTCGATGTTCACTTCCTGACCTGAGCTGGACGTCATGGTTGCGGCTCCGGTCATTCCTGATACGTTGAACATGAGGTCGCTGATCAACTGCCCAACATTACCCGGATTCGCCTCGGTGTCGGTGATCGCGACAGTAAGAGCGCCCGCAGAAGTTACGTCGAACATGATCGTCCCTGCTACTGCTCCTCCTGAGACGTTTCCGGAAAAATTAAAACTGACGGAATCGGCCTTAGCTGGGGAAGCGGCGCCGATAATTAACAGGAAGAGAGCGGCAACTGCGATGCCTATAAACGTCTTTTGTTTCATTCCCCTTGTCTCCTGTACTTAGTTTGTAGCTGAGCGCATTTCTAGCGAGGGCACGGGACGGAGAAATGCGGAGCATGCGGTGAGCCATTCGACTGAGGGTAAAAACCTGACAACGCCAGGCATTTAGATCGTGACAGTTACATTTTATGGAATAAAAATTCCCAAGAGCGGGCAATGGGTCCGAGTGTAAGAAAGTGCGGCTTTCTTGTCGTGCGTGTAGAAAGAAATAAATACGACGATTGTAAGGCGCTATCGTTTTGCGGCGCGAGCGCGAAGAAGTTCTTCGACGCGCGCGACGTCCTCGGGCACGTCCACTTCGACGCCTTCGTAGGCTTCGATTTCGCTGACAGCGATGCGATAGCCGTTTTCCATCCAACGGAGCTGTTCGAGCTGTTCGACGCGTTCGAGCTCGCCGGGCGGAAGCGCGGGGAATTCGAGAAGAGCGTCACGGCGAAATGCGTACAGACCGATGTGTTTGAAGTGGCGGGCGGCGACGCGTTCGCCGGCATCGCGAACCCAAGGAATCGGCGCGCGAGAGAAATAGAGAGCGTTGCCGTCGAAGTCGGAAACGACTTTGACGATGTTGGGATTCATGATGTCTTCGGGCGTAGTGATCGGGACGCAAAGCGTGGAAACGTGAGCGTCGCCTTCGGCGGAGAGGAGCGCATCGACAGCAGCATCGATCACTTCGTGGCGAATAAGCGGGAGATCGCCCTGGACGTTCACGTAAACGTCTGCGGGCATGTGGATGGCGACTTCGGCGATGCGGTCGGTGCCGGTGCGATGCTCGGAGCGAGTCATGACGACGGCACCTTGAAAGGATTGGACGGCGTCGCGGATGCGGGTGTCGTCGGTGGCGACAACAACGCGGGAGGCGCGGCGGCTTTGCTTAGCACGTTCGAAAACGTGCTGGATCATGGGGCGTCCGGCGATGGGCGCAAGAGGCTTTCCGGGAAAGCGCGAAGACGCGTGGCGAGCAGGAATAACGACGATGACGGATGGTTCAGGGCTTTGCGTCATTGAGAAGCTTCCGAGTTCGCGCATATATTACCACGCTCGTTTGGACAAGAAGCCTGCGAGGCATTGCGGGCGTTCAAGGTAATAGGCTGATGCGGTACTAAAGTTGTGGTACGCACCGGAGATTTACAGTGCTTCACTATTGCGGAATCCGTGCTTTGCCTCCTTGATTTGTCAACTGACGGTGGTAAGATTCAGCCAGCGTTTTTTTCGGCTGCCGCCCTCTAGCCTCAGGAGGTTTGAATGAACGCAGCCAGCAGAGTGGATGCGAGATGGATGGCCGCAGGGGCGATGAGCCTAGCGCTGGCGGCTCTGATGCTGGTTTGCGGCCCGGCGTGTGCGCAAGTGCCCGCGACATCGGGACCTCTCATCTATAAACCTCCTCCGAAGAGTGACGTTTCCAAAGAAGATACGGTAAGAAAAGATGTAAATCTGGTCACAGTCGACGTGACGGTAACGGACCCGTACGGGCGGCTGGTGACGGGGCTCGACCGCGAAAACTTCCGCGTGTATGAAGACGGAAAAGAACAGCAACTGATGCGCTTCGAGGAAGACGATATTCCGATATCGATCGGCGTGGTCTTCGACGTCAGCGGCAGCATGTCGGACAAGATTTCGAAATCGCGCATGGCCGCAGTGCAATTTTTCAAGACAGCGAATCCCGCAGATGAATTTTTCCTCGTGGATTTCGCGGACCGCGCAGAACTCGCGACGCCCTTCACAACGAGCGTCGAGGAATTGCAAAATCAATTGCTCTTCAGCGCGCCGGGCGGAATGACGGCACTGCTTGATGCAGTGTATCTCGGAATGAGCGAGATGAAAGGAGCACGCAACGCGAGAAAAGCTTTGCTCATCATATCGGATGGAGGCGATAATCACAGCAGGTACGATGAAGAAGATATCAAGCGCTTCCTGCGCGAGTCGGACGTGCAGATTTACGCGGTTGGAATCGTAGACCCAGACGCTTGTGACCGGACTGCTGAAGAATGCGCCGGACCCACTTTCCTGCAAGGGCTGGCGGATATGACGGGCGGCCGATCATTCATCGTCCGCAATCTCGATGATTTGGGTGATGTGGCGACGAAGATCAGCATGGAGCTGAGAAACCAGTATGTGCTGGGATACAGACCGAGCGATCGAAAAACCGATGGAAAATGGCGAAAAATCAAGGTCAAGCTGCGCCCGCCGCGCGGACTCCCTCCGCTCACAGTTTATGCACGCTACGGATATTTTGCGCCGCACAGTTGAACGAAAAGGGCCCCTTCCCTTCTTAGCCGTTAGTGTCGCGTTGCTGTCGATGATTGCCTTTGGCGGCACCAGCGCGTTCGCGCAAAATCCGCAGATCCCGCAAATCCCTCCGCCATACGGAACCAACCAAAGCACGCCGTACACAATGAAGAAAAATGTGGACATGGTGCGGCTGCCGGTGACGATCGTGGACAAGGACGGGAATTTCGTAAGCGGGCTGACGGAAGGCAATTTTCGAGTGCTCGAAGACAAAGCGCCGCAGAAAATCTCACAATTCACACACTCGGACATTCCGATCAGCGTGGGACTGGTGATCGACAACAGCGGCAGCATGAGGTCGAAGCGCGCGCGTGTGAATGCGGCGGCGATGACTTTTGTGCAGACCAGCAATCCACAGGACCAAATGTTTGTGGTGAATTTCAACGACGAATATTATCTGGACATGGATGAAGATTTTTCCAACGATCCGAAGGTACTGAAGGCGGCGCTTGAGCGGATTGATTCGCGGGGCGGGACGGCGCTGTACGACGCGATTTTGGGGTCGATGAATCATTTGAAAAAAGGCACGCGCGAGAAAAAAGTGCTGCTTGTGGTCACGGACGGCGTGGACCATGACAGCGCTCAGGCGCATACGCTTTCGTACACGGTGGAAAAGCTGGAGCAATCGAACGTGGTGATTTACGCCGTGGGGCTGTTCACGAAAAATGACGATTCACGGGAGGAGATGCGGCAAGGCAAGAAGGCTTTGCTCGCGCTGACCGATGCTTCCGGCGGCGAAGCGTTTTTCCCAAAGACGGTCGACGATGTGGACTCGATCTGCACGCGCATCGCGCAGGATATCCGGTCGCAATACATGGTCGGTTACTACCCGTCGAATGACGCGCGGAATGGGACTTTCCGGACCGTGAAAGTGGAACTTACGGGCGTGGGTGGCAAGGGAAAACTCACGGTGCGCACGCGGCCGGGATACTATGCGCCTGGTGCAACGGCGACCGCGCAGGCTGTTTCAGGAAATTAGATTAGAGCTCGTCTCGTATTCCCGGCGCATTGCCTGCACCGGACGTAACTATACATTCCAAAAACAGAAAATGGAGCAGCGATGAGGGCCGAATTGCTGCGATTCAACGGCGCTGTCGAACGGGATCCTTCGATCGATGCGTGGATGAAAAATCATGCCGGTGAATTGGGAGCTATCGCACGCGAATGGTTTGATGTGATGCGAAAATGCGGGGACGAAGTCCGGGAAGTTCTGCATGACGGTTGTCCGACAGCATGTTTGGGAGATGCGCCTTTCGGGTATGTCAACGTATTCACCTCGCACGTAAACGTGGGGTTCTTTCACGGCGCAGGACTGCCGGATCCGGATCGCTTACTGCAAGGCAGCGGCAAGCGCATGCGTCATGTGAAGCTGAAACCGAGAGCGGCGACAAACACTGAGGCTCTAAGCAAGCTCATCGATTTGGCGTACTCGGATATAAAGGCGCGCGTCGAGCACGGCTAGTTCAGAGAAGCATTTTTTGGTGCCTCGAAGCGATTTCCTTTCTTACTGCGCTCCGATTTGTTAATTCCAATGGTGAGAGTGCCACCAGATTTTTTGTATGTCGAATTTGGCGCCACGGCAGAGATAGATCGGCGTATTTTCCTCTGACATTCCAAATTGAGAGTAATGGTCAAAGGCTTGGAATGACGTGCAACTGTCCCTGACGTCGTCCAGGCTCCACTGCACGACGATAAGATTTGTGTACACCACCGGCGGCGGACCCCAATACCAATAGTTCTGATGGCGCGAATATGCGCGCGGCAGGCCATACGCGGGCCCAAAGAGGTTGACGGCACCCGCTTCGCCATAATTTCCGGCCCAGATGCCTGTTTTGGCGCGCTCATCGGGCGGCAGCGAGTTGTAAATGTCCGCGATCTGGCGGACAAGACTGTCCCAGCCGATTTGATCACCCAGAAACTGGGGAAGCGCTCCGCTAGTGGCGACTTCGGTTTTCGTAAGCTGAATGTGCAACGCATGTTGGTAGGCGAGATAGCGTTCCGGTGACAGCATGGGCGTGAAGAGCGGGACGAGAATTCCTCCAAGGATGATGATGGCTGTGGCAATCGCGGCTTTGGGCCACGCGCGCGCGCCAGCCCAACTGCGGCGTGCTAGCCAGCGTTCGACAGCGACAGCGCCTCCAGCGAACATCATCGGATAAATGGGAGCGACGTAATAATCCTTGCCGCGAAGAATGAAAAGCTCCGTGAAAAAAATCAAAAACGTGACTCCGAGAACACGGAAGCGTTTGCCGCTGCCCCAGAGGAACGAAACCAAACCGGTGATCCAAAAGATGGCGAGGATCGGCTGCTCCATCATGATTTGCTGGCCGATGAAGGCGAACGGACCGAGGACGATGTTTTTGCCGGTGCGGCGTACGTTCTCAAGGTCCTGAACAGTTGGGAAATTCCGATGAATCTGCCAAACGAGATTGGGTAAGAAGATAAGCAAAGCGATCAGCCCGCCGAGCCAAATCCAGGGCTTGGCAAACTCGCGGCGCAGGCCAGTAAGCAAGACGGCGAGAAAGACCGCGAGACCGAAGAACAAAGTCGAGTGCTTGTTTTCGATACCGAGTCCCGCAAGAAGGCCGAACCAGAGCCACAGTTTCGAGTTGCCGGTGCGAATAATGCGAATCAGGACGTAAACGCAGCCCATCCAGAAAAGCGGCTCGAAGGCGTTCATGGAGAGGAAGTCGTCCATGACGATGTTTACGGGAACCAAGAAAACACAGAGGCCAGCGAGGGCTTGAGCGAAACGGTTGCCGCCAAGTTGGCGAGTGATAGCAATGACGAGCGCGATCAAACCTGTCCCAGCGAGCGCGGGAATAATGCGCAAGGCGGGCAGCGAGCCTCCCATGAGGAGCGCGACGCGCGCGTAGACGGCGGAGAGAGGCGCGAGGTCGACGTAGCCCCAATAAAGATGGCGTCCGCAGTCGAGTAGGTAAAGTTCGTCGCGGAAGTAGCCGTAGCCACGGACACTAGTAAAAAGGTGGAGCAAGAGCTTGGCGGCGCAAAGGGCGATTAGAACGCCGAGGGCGAGCGGTGGAAGAGATTCGCCTGTTCGGCTGTTGTCCGCGGTAATCGCAACGCTCGATCTGGGCATGTCCGCCACGGGCATGGGGCAAAGTGTATCGCAGTTTTGTGAATTTTCGGCAAACGCTCCCACGAGGGGATCGGTGCCAGAACAGAGACCTTACTCGTGGCGAAGGGCGGTCATGGGGTCGCTGCGGGATGCGCGCCATGCGGGGAAGAAGCAGGCGGCCATGGAAGCGAGCAGCATGATGACAAGAGCCACGCCAAGCGCGAGCGGATCGTAGGGGCTGACGTGGTAGAGCAAGCCGCCGGCGAGTCGCGCTAGCGCAAGAGAAGCGATGCCGCCGAGCGCCACGCCGCCAGCCGTCAGTAGGAGACCGCGCGCCATTACGTGCCAGAGAAGGTTTGACGAATTGGCGCCGAGGGCCATGCGCAGGCCGAGTTCGCGGCGGCTTTGCGAGACGCTGTAGGACATAACCCCGTAGAGTCCGATGGTGGCGAGGATGAGCGCCAGTCCGCCAAGCACGAAGAGCATACTTACCGCCGCTCTTTGCGATGAAGTGGCGCGGTTGACTTCTTCTTGCGTGGTCAGGAGTTCATCATTCGTAAGATTGGGATCCATCGAGCGGATGTCGTTCGACAGGATGGAAGCGACGGTTTGCGCCGGCATGGATGTGCGAACGTTCAAGTAGGAGCCCGATTCGGGATTCTGCAAAAGGGGCACGAAAAAGAACGGCATGGGCGATTCGGAAATGTATTGGTACTTGGATGTTCCGACAACGCCGACGACCTGCATGGAAAGATTACCGACTTGAAGGCGCTGGCCGATGGGATCCTTGCCGTTCCAGAATTGCGTGACCATTTGCTGGTTCACCACAGCGACGGGACCGGCGGTCTTGTCGTCGGTGAGAGCGAATTCGCGTCCGGAAATGAGCGGGATGCCGGCGGTCGAGAAATAGCCGGGGCCAACTTTGCTGTACGGAACGATGGGCTGCTGGTTCGGGGGCGGGACGTAGCCGTCTACTTTGATGGGGCCGGACGAGGGACCAGCAAGGTCGAGCGGAATAAAGCTTGAAAACGCGGCCGACTCGATGCCCGGTGCCGATTGCAAACGCGCAATCAATTGTTTCTGAAAAGTCTCAGCGCGTTGCGCATCGTAACCGGAACCGAATAGATCAACGTATCTAAAGAGGACGTTATGAGTGGAGAAGCCGGGATTGCTGCCCTGCATGGCGCGCAGGCTGCGCAAAAGCAAGCCCGCGCCGACGAGCAGCACAAAGCTCAGGCATACCTGCACCAGCACCAAGCCGGAACGCAAGCGCGAGCGGCTCTGGCCGCTGACCAAGCCGCCCATTTCGGATTTCAGAGCAGCAGCCAAATCAAGTTTGCTGGCTTGAGCCGCAGGAATCAGTCCGAAGAGGACTGTGGCGAGCACGCAGACTCCGATGCTCAGAGCCAAAACACGCCAGTCAATTTCGCCGGGCAGGTAAGCGACAAGCAAGTCACGCGGATAAAATAAAACTAGCGCATTGCGGCACCAGCGCGCGACGAGCAATCCACCGCCGGCGGCAAAGACCGAAAGAATGAGGCTTTCGGTGAGAAGTTGCCTCACGAGCCGCAAGCGCGCCGCTCCGAGAGCGAGGCGAACCATCATTTCATGCCGGCGCAGAAAGAAGCGAACGAGCAGCAAGTTGCCAACATTTGCGCAGGCGATCAGAAGCACAAAGGCCACAACGGCGGACATGACTTCCAGCGTGGGGAGCAGTTCTCCCGCGTGATTGAACGGAGTGAGCCACAGAGGAAAAATGCGAACTTCGTGGCCGCTGTTGGTTTGGGGATAAATGGAAGCAAGATGAGCAGTCACCGACGAGATTTCTGCCTGCGCCTCGGCGCGAGTGACGCCGGGCTTCAGTTTTACGAAGCCTTCAACCCAGCGGGCGCTGCGGTCGTCGAGTGTGTAATTGCCGCGCCCGAGAACTTGCTTCATGGAGGCAGGAACCCAGAACTGGATGTCGCGGCCGACGAAGGTTCCGTGAAAATTCTCAGGCGCGACGCCGACGATGGTGAAGGGAACTCGATTGAAGCTTTGCGTTTTGCCAACGATTGCGGGATCGCCTTTGAAGAAGTTCTGCCACATCCGGTAGCTGATTACGACGATGGGATGGGCGTTGCGGCCAGTGTCCTCGCCGGGTTGGAAGCCGCGGCCAAGAAATGGGCGGACGCCGAGGGCGTCAAAATAATTCGCAGAAACGATGCTGCCGACCGCGGTTTCCGAGTGGTTGCCGATGCCGAGCGAAGCGCCAGTGATTTCGTCCGCTATGAACGAGTCGACGAACTTGCAGTTGCGCTGCAGGTCAAGAAAATCGGGCCAAGAGAGATCGGGGTCGTAAGTACCGCCGGGCACGGAGCCGACGAGCGCGTACATGCGTTCCTGATGGCTGACGGCGGGATAGGGTCGAATCAGGAGGCCTTCAATCCAACTGAAGACAGCAGCGTTTGCGCCGATGGCGAGCGTCAGGCAGAGAATGGCGACGGCGGTGAAGCCGGGAGACTTGGCGAGCATGCGGAGGGCGTAGCGAAGGTCCTGGAGAAGCGCGTCGATGAAGTGAGTGCCGCGGGCGTCGCGGGTCTCTTCTTTGCGGGATTCCAAGCCGCCGAACTGCGCGAGAGCGCGGCGGCGAGCTTCGCCAGAAGACATCCCAGCGCCGATATTGTCGGCAGTCTGCTGTTCAATGTGGAAGTGGAGTTCCGAGTCGAGTTGAGCATCTTGCTTGCCTTTGCGAAGTAAACGAGAAAGCCAGGTCATGTAAAGCCCCTATTCGTAACGAAGGGCGACCATAGGATCGACCTTCATAGCGCGGCGCGCGGGAATGTAGGTGGCGACGAGAGCGACGCACGCCATTACAACGACCGCAAGTGAGATGGCCCACACGTCCTGGGACTTTATGCCATACAAAGCCTGCATAACCAGACGCATGATCCACGTGACGCCGAGGCCCGCAGCAATTCCGGCAGCGAGTACGATGAGAGCATCGCGCAACACGAGGCGCAAAATCGAGCTGTGCTGCGCGCCGAGGGCGATGCGAATGCCGATTTCATGCGTGCGCTGCGTGACTACGTAGGCCATCACCCCGTAGAGGCCGATGGCGGTGAGCAAGAGCGCGAGTCCGCCGAAAAACCCGGAGAGAACGGCCATTAAATGCTCCATTGCGACGGAGTCATCGGCCTTCTGTTTCAGCGTGGTGAATTGTAGCGACGCTAGATTGTTCACGCTGGCCATCGTGTCGCGCACGGCGGGGATCAGCGAGGAAGGCCGGATGGCAGTGCGAATCTCAAAGGCGGTGCCCTCGCCTACACCTTTAATCTGGGACAGCGGGAAATAGGCTTCGGGCTGGAAAACCTCCTGCAATGACGTGTACTTCGCGTTCTGCACGACGCCGATGATTTCCATCGGCTGCCTCAGCATTCCTTGGCTACCGCCCGTCAGATGCTCACCAATGGCGCTTTGTGCACCGAAGTAACGGCGGGCTAGCAACTGATTGACGATGACGACAGGCGTCGAAGTTGCAGTATCTCGCGCGTCAAACATGCGTCCTTCCAGCAGTGGCGTCCGCATCGTCTCAAAATATCCAGGCGTCACCCAGTTCAACAAAGTGTCTGGATCTACGCCAGATGGGAGCGGATGTCCCGCGATAGTCACGTTGTTATCCCATTGACCGCCAGAGAGCGGTGTCATCCAGCACTGGCTGGCGGAAACAACGCCGGGGAGAGCCTGCAACTTCGCCAGCATCTGGCCATACAGCGGGGCGCGGGCAGGTTCGGCGATTCCCGCATTGTGAATGTTGGCTTCGACCATGAGGACATTGTTTCGGTCAAAGCCCGCGTCGACGGTCATGAGATTCGCGAATATGCGAATGAAAATGCCGGCTTCGACGACAAGAATCAGCGAGAGGGCGACTTGGGCAGCGACAATCCAGCGCGCGGCAGAGGAGTGCGAACGCCCACCGCTGGATTGCGACTGCCCTTCTTTCATTGCGGAGATGGCGTCAATGCGCGTACCGCGCAGCGCGGGCAAAATGCCGAACAGCAAGCCGCAGAGAACAGCGATGCCAATCGTGAACGCGAGGACGCGGCCGTCCATTTTCAAGTCGAGAAAGACCTGATTCTTCTGCGTGGAGACGAAACGAACGAGCAGCGCACTGCCCCAACGCGCGAAGAGCACTCCGAGAATTGCGCCCGCGGCCGAGAGGACGATGCTCTCTGTGAGAACCTGGCGAATCAGACGGGCACGCGAAGCTCCGAGCGAAAGACGCACGGCGATTTCCTTTTGACGCGCAGCGGAGCGGGCGAGCAGCAGGCTGGCGATGTTTGCGCAGGCAATCAGCAGCACCAGCCCGACCACAAACATAAGAATCTTCAGCGGAGCGCTGTACTGTATACGCAAGCCGTACCTGCCGGCTGTGCCCGTAGCGCCCGGGAGAATGCCAAATGTGAATTTTCGAAACCTGTCCTGGTCCTTAGCAGGCCAATCCTGCGGCACCACTGCGCTGAAGAGCGGCTGGGATAAAACTTTCATGCGCGCTTCGGCCTGCTCGACGGTCACTCCGGGCTTGAGACGCCCCATCATCATCAGCCACCAATCGTCGCGTATATCCAGCGCCGAATCCTTGCCGGCCAAAGTCGCTTCCGCGCAAATCGGTATCACCACATCCAGATTTTCGCCAACATCTGTGCCGAAGAAACCGCGCTGCGCGACGCCGACGATTGGAAAATAGTGACCATTCAGGCGAATTGAGCTGCCGATGGCGGATTGTGCGCCGCCATAGTGCGATTGCCAAAAACCGTAGCCGAGGATGGCGACGCCGGGGCAGTTGCGAACGTCGTCGGAAGCGGTGAGTAAACGCCCCGCCGCAGGATGCACGCCGAGCACGTCGAAATAGTCGCCGCTGGCGTAAATGCCGTTGATGTTGTTTACTTCGCCTCCCTCGGCGAGGTCGAACATTTCCGGCGACCACGCGAATACGCCGGAAAATGCATCCTGATGGTCGCGGACCTGCTCCCAGATGGGGTTGGTGACGCTGGCCCGGGGCCGGGATGAAGTCGGGGAAAGAAACGTGATCTGCGCCAGTTGCTCGGGGTTTTGTACGGGCAACATGCGGAGCATGACCGCGTCGATGAGACTGAAGATGGCGGTGTTTGCGCCAATGCCGAGAGCGAGAGAAAGCAGCGCGATCGCGGTGACAACCGGCGTTTTGCGCAGGATGCGAAAGGCGAAACGAATATCTTGAATCAGCGAGTCGAAGAACTGGGTGCCGCGGGCTTCGCGAGCTTCTTCTTTGCGGGATTCGAGGCCGCCGAATTGCGCGAGGGTACGACGGCGCGCTTCCTCGGGAGACATGCCAGCGGCTATGTTGTCAGCGGTCTGCTGCTCGACGTGGAAGCGCAGTTCGGAGTCGAGTTGGGCATCCTGCTTGCCTTTGCGAAGTAAACGAGAGAGCCAAGTCATGTTGCCTCCCTAAGCCTCGACAATGAGATTCCCTACTCGGCTGTGCGCAAAATGAGCGCGACGGCGTCGGAGATACGTTCCCAATTGGCCATTTCGGCTTCGAGCTGCTTGCGACCCTTTTTCGTCAGCGAGTAAAACTTCGCTTCGCGCCCCGTATCTGTGGCCCGCCACTCAGCGCCGAGCCAGCCGCGATTCTCCAGACGGTGCAGCGCGGGATAGAGCGAGCCCTGCTGCACCTGAAAAAAATCGCGCGAGATTTGCTGGATGCGCTGCGAGATGGCGTAGCCGTGAATTGGGCCGAGCGCGACGATTTTGAGAATAAGCATGTCGAGCGTGCCCTTGAGGAATTCGGAACGGTCATCAGTTACGGGACGGGTCATTGTGCGATTCGCCTTTCACCCCTAGGACTTCGACATATACGCCTAGAACACCTAGGTGTCAATAAGAAAGTGATGAGCGGTCAGCAAGCGAAAGGCGAGTAGAATGGTGGACACATGCATCGATATCTAGACCATGTGATCGGCGTGGCAATCGGCCTTCTGTTTGTGTTGACTGGGCGATGGGCGTTCCTTCACCCCGAGGAGAAACTGAGTAGATTTTTCGGAGGCGGCCTGCTGTTGCGACTGTTGCCGGGACAACTGAAAAATGTCAACGTCCGGATCGTTGGGATGGGGACCACAGCCATAGGTTTCTCAGCGGTTGGCGGCTATTCTGTACCGCGCAATTTTTGGGATACCCACGCTTACGTGGGGCCCCTTCTTCTAACTCTTTTCGCCGGCATCTGTACCTTTGCTGTTCTGCGCCGTGGTCATTTTCGACAACCACCCGAAGGTCAGGAAAACTAGGCCCAGCCCACAAGCCGCGAGTTCCAAACAGCCAAAATCACTGCAACAGCAGCAGGAAGCTGGAGCCGTGGAGGAGCTTTGCGGCGGAGAAATTCTCTGCGACGGTCTGGCCCATGTCGGCGAGGGTTGGGCGAATGCCGAGATTCAAAGGCAGTGACAAGTGACGAGCGACGAGTGATGAGCCACCTTCGCCAGCAGCCTGGTTAGTGGCCGAAGTCGTAGCGGTCGCGGATGCCATTCGCGACGAATAGCAAAGGATAGGTACGTATTCGCGCGAATGGTCCGTGGTGGGATTGACAGGATCAGGGTCGCAGCCGTGGTCGGCAGTGATGAGGAGCAGGTCGGAATTTTGCATCGCGGAAAGGAAGGGCCCGAGAAGCGCGTCAAATTCCTCGAGGGAGCGCGCGAATCCCTCGACGTCTTTGCGATGGCCGTATAGCATATCGAAATCCACGAGATTCGCGAAGATGAGGCCGCTTGGCTGGCGCACGAGCGATTCGCTGAGCTTAGCCATGCCGTCGGCGTTGTTTTTCGTGGTGACGTAATTTGAGACGCCGCGACCGTTATAGATGTCGTGAATTTTGCCGACGCCGAAGACGGGAATCTTCGCATCCGCGAGAACGTCGAGAAGCATCGGGCGAGGCGGCTCAACGGCGTAATCGTGGCGGCGTTCGGTGCGGCGGTAACTTCCGGGCGTGCCGGTGAACGGGCGGGCGATGACGCGTCCGACGCGATTCGGGCCGTCGAGAAGTTTGCGCGCAATTTCGCACATTTTGTACAGCTCGGCGATTGGAATCGTTTCTTCGTGCGCGGCGATTTGGAAAACGCTGTCACCGGACGTGTAAACGATAGGAAAGCCGGTGCGCTGATGCTCTTCGCCGAGTTCCTTGATGATTTCCGTACCAGACGCGGGCTTGTTGCCGAGGGTCTTGCGGCCGATGGCGCGTTCGAATTCTTCGATGAGGTCGCGCGGGAAGCCGTTTTTGTAAACAGGAAAAGCTTGATCGAGCCAGACGCCGGCCATTTCCCAGTGGCCGGTTGTGGTGTCCTTGCCGGGCGAAACGGTGATTCCCTTCCCGAACGCGCCGGCTGGATGAGCGGGCGGAGTCAGATGCGCGAGCGGTTTGATGTTGGCGAGGCCGAGGCGAACGAGATTTGGAAGATGTAACGGGCGCGAGCGGGCGATGTGTCCGAGCGTGTCGCGGCCAACGTCGCCGTAGTCGGCAGCGTCGGGAAGCTCGCCAATGCCGACGCTATCGAGGACGATCCAGATGATGCGGGAGAATGGGGTGCCGACCGAAATTGTTCGATTCCTCGCGCCGATTATAGCGAAACGCACGCACAAAAAAGAAAGGCCGGAGCGATGCAGCCCCGGCCTTAGCCTTCGTTCGATTGGATGCAGCGTTTGTCTTAGTGCTGGCTGTCTTGGTTGCCCTGCGCCCCTTGGTCTTGGGGGGCGAAAGCCACGCCGCGAAGGACTTCGCCGAAGCCCGCGGCGCGAATCGTGACGAAGCGCTCCATCGGATTCGGCAGAGTGCTCGCGCTCAAAACGTCAGTGATCTTCACGAGCTTGTTGGGATCCGCACCCTGGTCTCCGCTGGCGCTGACCGTTGACGTTACCGCGTAGATCGTCACCGTGCCGTCCTGATTGACCCGGCCAGTGAGATTGCGGCAACCGTCCGTTGCGGGATCAAGCGATGTGGAAAGATTGGCGACGCTGTACGGGACGCCAATATCTAGGCCATCCTGCAGCACATAGTCCATCGTCCAAGTCCCGTCCATGCCCTTGCTCCACTTCTGCAAGCCAGCGGTGGCCTGAGCTGAAGCGTCAGCGACGTTTCCGTTCACTGGCGGGGAGACGAGATTGCCGTCGCCCTCGTCACAAACGTAGAGCGTGTTAGCGTTGGCGAACCAAATGCCGAACGGAAAAGCGACTGGGTTGTTCATGCTGCCATCAGCGCCGTTGCCGTTCGCCTCAGTCATCGGAAAACCGGGAAGGATTGTGATGGGTACGCTTCGGAGGTTGCCGCCCGGAGCATTCGCCAGAGTCGGCAAAGTGCCGGCGTCTCCCACCTGATAGACGGTGTTGATGCCGTTGCCGCCGCTGCCCTTTGTGACGTAGAGCGTGTTGTTAAAAATAGTCAGGCCGCGGAAATTATTATCCTTTCCGGGCTTGTCGGCCTTGGTGAAGCCGACCTGGGTCACTTCAAAGTCGCCAATCTCGTTCGTAGTCGCAGGGTTCGTCTGGCCCAGGGTGAAGAGTTCGACGCCCGTCGCATTGATGAGGTTGAGGCCGTCCTGTGTATCGGTGAGTTGCGTCTTCGAAAGGCCGCCGTTATTGTCGTTTCCGGTTGTGTAATACATGCCATTGGCCTTGATTGCGGCGCGCCCGTTATTGCCGCTGTAGGCGTTGCCTTCGGTGATCTGAAGATGGCCATGAGCGTCGACTTCCGCGACCGACCGGAAGTACTGGGAAACGACCGGATTGCTCGGATCGACCACGCCGGGCGTGTTGGAATTGGAAACGTCCAGCTGGTTTGGAGATGTAACAAAACCCGTGCCACCACGGTAGCCCATAAATGTTATCGATCGTCCATCCGTTGAGAGATTAAGCGCTAGTTCCGATTTGGAGCTGAAACTCGTGTCGATCTGATCGCTCGGAACGGAAAGTGTGCCCAGCAAGCGGCCATCGGTGGTGATGTTGTCTAGAAAAATGGGCGAAGTGAGGCCGAAACTACCGTCCACGGCGTTGCCGTTGAAATTAGAGTTGTTAAAAACCGTGGGATAGGTGCCATCGGCAATTGCGTTTGTGCAGCCGGAGGAGCTGTTGGCGGGAACGGTCACCGTCGTCGTTCCTCCTCCTATCACTGGCAGGGTGATGGTGATTGGTATGCAGCCCGGCGGAAGGACTTGATTTACTGTCACGGTTCCACTGTTGCCGGCGTAAACGCTGCGGCTCAATACGAGCGTGTCAGGGACGAATTGAAAATTGCCCTGGTCATCTGCGGACGCCAATTTCGATTGGAATGCGCTCACGGTCAATGCAAGTGCAATTGCCAAAACAAGTCCTGCCGAAACGAGGATTTTCCTCATGTAGTTGTTCTCCTTGAGGGCGGAAGAAATCTCACATCGCAGGAGAGCGGAGGTTAACCGACGGTGAAAATTCCGTAAATCGAGTGTCACTCAGGGACCGGATTGCGGCGGGATTGCGCAAAGAAGTATAATTTTTAGTTTAGGCTTATGGCGACGAAACCCACAGAGCAAGCTGGCTCGGACTTGTCTACCAAGAAGAACAACAAGCAAGAACTCCCGGCCAAGGAGGCGGCCACTCAGACGGAATTGCGCGCGGAAAGGCCAGCGCCAGCCGGGGCGACGAACGGCGGCGCGCCGGCCAGCGATTTGGGGCAGGATGCGATTCGTGTGCGCGGCGCGCGCGTACACAATCTGAAGAACATCGACTTCGAAATTCCGCACAATGCAATCACGGTGGTAACGGGCGTATCGGGTTCAGGCAAATCGAGCCTCGCGTTCGACACAATTTATGCCGAGGGGCAGCGGCGCTACATCGAGTCGCTCTCGGCGTACGCGCGGCAGTTTCTGGAACGCATCGAAAAGCCGGACGTGGACGAAATGACCGGCATCGCGCCGGCGATTGCGATACGGCAAAAAAATTCGACGCGGAACCCGCGCTCGACGGTGGCCACGTCGACGGAGATTTACGATTACATGCGGTTGCTGTTTGCGCGCGTGGGACACACATTCTGCGTGGTGTGCGGAGAAGAGGTCAAGAAGGACACGGTCGACGAAATTGCGGAGCGCGTGTTGAAACTGCCCGAAGGGCGCAGGTTTTACGTGCTGTATCAGCTCGTGCTGCAGGCAGAACTCGCTCCGCCGTTGAAGGCCCGAGCAAGAAAGCCGGCCCCCGCAGCGGACGCGGTCAAGCAAACCCTCACGAGTTTGCAAAAGCGCGGATTCAACCGGCTGTATCAGTTGGGGCGAATGTACGAATTCTCTTCTCCCGAAACGCTGCTCGATATGGATTTCAGCAAACCTGTCTATGTGATCGTAGACCGGCTGGCAGTGGGGCCGGAAATTCGTTCAAGGTTGATGGATTCGATTGAGATTTGCTATCGCGAAGGACACAGCGAGGCGATTCTGGAATTCGTGCCGGAACGCGCGCCGGATGGGGCCGAGGCAGCGCCGGAGCGGATGGTTTTCACCGAGCGCTTCGAATGCAAGAAGTGCCGGATCACGTATCAGGAGCCGGAGCCGCGGCTGTTTTCGTTCAACAATCCTTATGGCGCGTGCCCGCGATGCCAGGGCTTCGGCAACACGATTGACTTCGACATCGACCGCGTGATTCCCGATAAGAGCTTGAGCCTCGCAGGCGGCGCGATCGAGCCTTGGACGAAACCGCGCTACCGCGAAGAGTTTCAGGAAATGAAGCAGTACGCAAAGAAAAAAGGAATTTCGCTTGATGTTCCATTCCGCAATTTGACCGAAGCGCAGCGCGAAAAAATCATCGAGGGAGATTCCAAGGAAAAGTTCGCCGGAGTGAAGGGATTTTTCGCATGGTTGGAGCGCAAGAAATACAAGCTGCATGTACGGGTGTTCCTGAGCCGGTATCGCGGATATGCAACGTGCCCGGATTGCCGGGGCACGCGGCTGCGGCAGGAAGCGCGCGCGGTGCGCGTGGCCGGAAAATCGATCACAGAGGCGTGCGAGATGACCGTGGCTGAAGCGCGGAAGTTCTTCTCGTCGCTGGAATTGAGCCCAGGCGAAGCAGTGATTGCCGGAAAAGTGCTGGAAGAAATTCAGCAGCGCCTGAGATTTTTGGACGAAGTGGGACTCGATTACCTGACGCTTGACCGGCTGACTTCGACATTATCCGGCGGCGAATCGCAGAGAATTCAGCTGGCTACTTCGCTCGGTTCACACTTAGCCGGAGCGCTTTACGTGCTGGATGAACCGTCGATTGGGCTCCATCCGCGAGACACACACCGATTGATTGCGATCCTCAAAAGTTTGCGCGAACTCGGGAACACACTGCTCGTGGTGGAGCACGACGCGGAGACGATTCGCGCAGCGGACTACGTGATGGACTTGGGTCCGGGCGCGGGCGAGCACGGCGGCAAAATGATGTTCGCGGGCACGCAAAAGGAACTTGAGGCGGACACGCATTCGCTGACCGCGCGTTATTTGAGCGGCGAGCTGCGCATTCCGGTCCCTTCGGCGCGGCGAAAGCCACACGGAAAGTTTCTTCGGGTTTTAAAGGCGCGAAGTCACAATCTGAAAGAAATCGACTTGATGATTCCGTTGAGCATGATTGTGGCCATTACCGGCGTCTCCGGCTCGGGAAAGTCGACGCTGGTTTACGAAGTGCTGTACAAAACGCTGCAAGCGAAACGAAATGGCGGCAACTGGCGCGATGCGTGCGACAACATCGAAGGCGACACAGCGCTGACGGCGGTGGAGCTTGTTGACCAGTCGCCGATTGGGCGCACGCCGAGGTCAAATCCGGCGACGTATTTGAAGGCGTTTGATGCGATTCGTGAAATCTTCGCGGCGACGCCCGACGCAAAAAAGCGCGGCTACACCGCGGGGCATTTTTCGTTCAACATTCCCGGCGGGCGCTGCGAGGCGTGCCAGGGCGACGGAACGGTCACCGTGGAAATGCGTTTTCTCGCGGACGTGGAACTGATTTGCGAGGAATGCAAAGGGACGCGGTACAAGAGCGGCATTCTGGACGTGCGTTATCACGGGAAAAACGTGCATGACGTGCTGCAAATGACGGTGCACGAGTCGCTCGCGTTTTTCGCCGGAGCGCCAAAAGTCACTTCGAAGCTGAAAGTCCTGGACGAAGTCGGGCTCGGATATTTGCGGCTGGGCCAGTCGGCATCGACGCTTTCGGGAGGCGAGGCGCAACGCTTGAAACTCGCCGCGCATCTCACGCGGCAAGAGAATACCGGCGTGCTGTACATTTTCGATGAGCCGACAACCGGGTTGCATTTTGACGATATTGCCAAGCTGCTGGCGGCATTTCGCAAATTACTGGAAGGTGGCGCGTCCGTGCTGATTATCGAGCACAATTTGGACGTGATCAAATCGGCGGATTGGGTGATTGATTTGGGTCCTGAAGGCGGAGAGCGCGGCGGGCAACTGGTGGGATGCGGAACTCCGGAACAAATCGCGCGAAACAACCAGTCATACACCGGCAAATTCCTGGCGCACGTGCTGAATCACAACGGGCGCGGCAACAATTCGGCGAATCACTCGAATCATCGCAATCACACCCCATGAAATGGACAACGCGAGCTGGCGCGCTGTGCGCTTTAGCGGTTTTTGCGCTGGCGCCGCGTGCCGCCCTATCCCAATCCGAATCGCGAACGCATATGCGCTACGTGTCGGCGGAAGATCAGGCGCTCCACGACTTGTTGGTCAAAGCGAAAGCCGAAACCGACGCCAACAACTACGCAGACGCACAAACTGACTACGAAAAGTATTTGGCGCAACGCCCCAGTGACGCTGCGGCGCATTTCGATCTGGGCTACGTTTTCACCGCGCAAAAAGAAAAAGACAAAGCTATCGCCGAATACCGCAAGGCTGTACAGCTCGATCCCAAAATGATGGACGCACAGTTGAATCTGGGCCTCAGCTTGCTTTCCGATGACCCGAAAGATGCAATTGAGCCGCTGCAGAATGTCATTATGCTGAATGATTCGTTCGAGCGCGGGCATTTTCTGCTGGGAGTTGCAGAGGAGCGCGCTGGGAACGCCGCCGATGCTGACAAAGAATTCAGCGCTGCAATCAAGCTGGATCCCAATGACACAGATGCTCACGAGGCGCTCGGCAGAATCTATCTCGCCGCAGGAAAAGCCGCCGATGCCGAGGACGAATTTCGCCAAGTGCTGCGATTGAAGCCCAACGACCAGAAAGACGACCAGCAAGCTGAGCTTGGCTTGGCGGAAAGTTTGCTTCGTCAGAAAAAGAATGCCGCTGCCGCGGATGCGCTGACGACTTACCTGAACGCCGATCCGAATGACGGCAAGGCGCGATTCATGCAAGCATCGGTGCTGGCCGATCTTGGCAAAAATGACGAGGCGCTGGCAGCGCTGGACCGCGCCGCGAAGGACGCACCTGAAACTATAGACGCCCTCAAACTGCGTTCCGCAATCGACTACCGAAAGAAGAAGTTCGCAGACGCGGTCACTGCCTTGCAGAAGGCAGAGCCGATGGCGCCGAGCGACGCGTCAATTCACGCCAGCCTCGGACACGCGCTGCTCGAGACCAAAAACTATCCCAATGCCGCGCGGGAATTAAGCGAGGCGCTTCGCTTGGATCCGAGTTCAACGGGCACGCTTCGCGATCTGGTTAGCGCCGAATATCTGCAAAACAATTTTTCGGCCACGCTCGCGGCTTTGGACGCTCTTGCCCAGCACCAGCCGCCAACCGCCGGAGACTGGTTTGTGCGCGCGTTGTGTTACGATCACGGTAATCAGCCCGAACAGGCGCTCGCCGCCTATCAGAAATTTTTGGCGATGAACACGAACAAGAACAGCGACCAGTATTTTCAGGCGACCGAACGCGTGAGGTTTCTGCAACTCCTGATCAAGAAGAAGGGGCACTGACGTGGGCGGGCCTCGCTTTGCGCACGCATGCGTTCTTGGCTTGTTGCTCGTCTCTCCGGCGCAAAAGGCTCGTGTGCAAGATGACCTTGCGAAGGACAAATTGAATTACGATCATGCAACCGATCCCATCGCCCGCGCCAAAGCAATCGAAAAACTGGGCCATGAGGAATACGTAGCCGCGCGACAAGCATTCAGCGAAGGCAAAATCGACGAAGCGCTGCAATTCCTGAAAGACTATAACCATCAAGTGACCGAGACTCACGACGCGCTCGTCAAAACAGGCGCTGATCCGGTGAAGCACTCGAACGGCTTCCGGCAGCTGCAAATTTCCGTGCGCGAACGCGAGCGCGACTTGAGGGAACTGATCAACCGCGTCGGATTTGGGCAGCGTCAGCCGTTCGATGAACTGGGAAACGCTTTGGACGAACTCAATCAGAAATTGATTCTGGAACTGTTTCCGCGGCGCGCGCCAAACAAGCAAAGCGGCCGGCAGAACAACCCCTAGGAGCGATCTGTGAGTAGAGTCAGATGTCTATCGGCAGCCTTGGTAATGGCGTTCGCGGGAGCAATCCTGTTGCTTCCGGCGGCTGCGAGGGCGCAAGACCAACCCGATTTTCTGAGTCCCGCCGAAGCGGATAAGGTTCGCGACGCGGTCAACGCTGGCGATCGCATCAAACTGTTCCTGGATTTTGCGCAGGACCGGCTGAAGAAAGTTCAATACGAGCTGCAGCTAACAAACCCTCAGGTCGACAAGCCTCAATTGCTCAAGGGATTGCTTCAGGGATATTCCAGCTGCATGGACGAAGCCGCCGACCGCATTCAGGAAGGCCAGCACGCCGCCGCGAAAATTCGTCCTGCCATCAAAGACATGGAAAAGCGCGCCAAAGGGTATCTCGAAACCCTGAAAGCCATTGAAGGAGCGAACGGGCCTGAGCTTGCCTCTTATAAAGACTCTCTCGATGATGCTATCTCGTCGACGCAGGACGCAGTGGCCGACGCGGAGAAAGCTTCCAAGGAATACGGCTCCGGGCCAATCCGGAGAAAGCAGTGAAAACGCGCCCCTCTGCATCGCGAAGCGTTCCCGGCGGCGCGATGCTCTTCCAGCGAATCTATACCCGGCTCAATTGCGAGGGGCGCCCGCCAAATTTCAGCGTCGAGTTCTACCCATACGCCAATTTGACGCATTCGATTCGCTTGCGGCACGAGACGGCGTATGTGCGCTTGTCAGATTTGCTGCGAGACGCGCCCCTGGAAGTCATCGAAGCGGTGGCAGCAATTTTGCTGACACGCTTGTATCGGCGGCGATTGCCGCGCGAGTTTGCGGAGGCATACAGGGAGTACTCACAGGCACGCGCTACGCGCACAAAACTGCATGCGGTGCGAAGGAGACGGGCTCGGCGCAAGATTCGCGAGGCGCAAGGCCAGCGTTTTGATTTAACGAGAATGTTTGACGAATTGAATGGGGCGTATTTTCGCGGTGAGCTGCCGAAGCCGAAAATCGGCTGGAGCACGCGGCGATGGCGCAGTCAACTGGGAATTTTCGATCCCGCGCTCGACCAGATCGCCATCAATGTCGCGCTGGATCGTCCGAACGTGCCCGAATACGTCGTCGCATATGTTCTCTACCACGAGATGCTGCATCGCAAGCATCCAATCAAGGTCGCACGGTGCCGTCTGGAAGCGCATTCGCGTGAATTTCGAGTGGAAGAGAAAAAGTTCCGGGATTACCGCCGTGCGATGAAATTTCTCAAACGGTTTTCCTGAAGACGTCTATCGGCTTGACTGGCTCGAACCGCCCGGATTTTTCTTCACCTTTTCCTGCAGCTCGTCGATGCGCTTGCGCACCTTCTTCGATTCCGAAGTGTCCGGCAGGATTTTCAGATACTGCTGGTAATAATTGATTGCCGTGGCTGCGTCGTTTTTCTGCTCATAGGCTTGGCCGAGCAGCAAACACGGCTCGGCGTAATTTGGCTTGTGGAGCAATGCGTCCTTGTAACGAGCGATTGCGCCATCCAAATCGCCACGCTTCGCGTAGAACTTGCCGACTTGCACATCGTGAGCCGCGAGCATTGGGCTGTAATTCGACGATGAAGTCTGGGCTTCCGTTTGAGGCGCGGCGGGCTTGGTTTGCGCGAAAGAAACACACGCACAGGCCAAAACAACAGCGACGAGCAACGGACTTTGTAGCGACAAACGCATCTCTATTCCAGCCTCCGGCAGCGGCAAACGCCGCGTTTTGCTAATATAAAACGTCCCGCATCAATGCGCGAAGTTCGCGCTATGGACAGCATAACTCTTTCCTATGGATCCGCGCGAAAAGGTTGCTGAATTCCCGCTCGAGCCCGGCGTCTATCTCTTCAAGGACGCGGCGGAGAAGATCATTTACGTCGGCAAGGCGAAGTCGCTACGGCATCGCGTGAAGTCCTATTTTCTCGCGGTGCGCCAATCCGATGCGAAAACCGGCTCGCTGGTCCGCGAAATAGCGGATGCCGAATACATCGTCGTAGACAACGAGCGCGAGGCGCTGGCGCTCGAAAACAATCTGATCAAGCAGAACAAGCCAAAATTCAATGTTCTGCTGCGCGACGACAAAACGTATCCTTACATTTGCTTCACGGCCGCGGAAGAGTTTCCGCGCGTATTTGTCACGCGGCGGCTCGAAAAGAACGGCTCGCTCTTCTTCGGCCCTTACTTTCCGGCAAGCCTGGCACATCGCATCGTTCACTTTATCAACCGCTATTTTGGCATCCCTTCCGAAAAAATGGAGATGAACCGGCCGCACTCTCGCGCATGGATTGAATTCTATCTGAGCCGCAGCTTGGGTCCGGCCGAAACTAACCAGACGCTCGAAGAACGTTACGCCGAGGCCGCGCATGACACGCGGACGTTTCTCGAAGGGCGCCGCAAAGACCTGGTGAAGAGCCTCGAAGGGCGCATGCACCGCGCCTCTGACGACGAACGATTTGAGGCCGCCACTGGCTACCGGAACCTGATTCGCACGCTCGATGACATGGACGAGCGTCAAAAGATCGCCGCCGCCGCCGGAGAAGATATCGACGTGCTGGCGTGGTACGCCGAGCCTCCGCAGGTCGCGGCGAATCTATTTCACGTTCGCAGTGGGAGAGTCGTCGACCGGCGAGAGTTTTATTGGGAAGACCTGGATGAATTCGAGCCTGTGGAGTTTCTCACTTCTCTGCTCAAACAGATTTACCTCGGCTCGAAATACATTCCGCGCTTCATTCACGTGCCAGTGAACTTCGAGGAATGCGAACTGCTGCAGGAAGTATTTTCCGAAGACAGCGGCCATCGCGTGGAAATCATCGCACCGCAACGGGGAGCAAAGCGCGCGCTCGTCGATTTGGTCGAGACGAACGCAAAGCATTCTTTCAATCAGCGTTTTCGCGTGATGAAACCCGCGTCGGAAGTGATAGCAGAAGCGCTGGCAGCGGCGCTCGGACTGCCCGAGCCTCCCAAGCGCATCGAAAGCTTCGACATTTCGCACATTCAGGGATCGGATGCCGTCGCATCCATGGTCGTTTGGGAAAACGGAAAGATGAAGAAGTCCGACTATCGCAAGTTCATCATTCGCGGCCGTGCCACGGACCAGCCTGCACATGCCGCCATGGCGGGCGAGCTTCGCGAAACCGAAGACTCACTTTTGCGCGACGATTTCGCCAGCATGCGCGAGGCCGTAACGCGGCGCTACCGAAGACTGATCGAAGAAAAAACCTCGCTTCCCTCGCTGGTTCTGATTGACGGCGGAATTGGCCAACTGCACGCCGCGGCCGAAGCGCTGAACACCCTGGGATTGCCTGAACAACCGCTCGCCAGCATCGCCAAAAAGGAAGAGATTCTCTACGTTGCGGGCCGCGAGAACGATCCCATTCGCCTGGACCACCATTCGCCCATCTTGCATGTGATCCAGCAGATTCGCGACGAAACGCACCGCTTCGCCGTGACGTTTCACCGCCAGCGCCGGAGCAAAAGCCGCGTAGCCACCTCGCTCACCAGCGTTCCCGGCATCGGCCAGCATACCGCCCGTAAATTATTGAAGAAATTTGGCAGCGTCGCGCGCCTCAGGCAAATGAGCGTGGACGAACTCGCCGCCGCACTGCCGCGTTCGAAGGCTGAAAGGCTCCACAGTTTTTTCCACGAGAACATCACGGCGGGCAACTCAGCGTCCTGAGCAATTCGGGCTTGCAGCGCGTGCATCCATGCGGCAGCGTATGGATACAGCGAAATTCTTTGGGCATGTACAGTTTAGCCTTCTTGCCTGCCTCGGGTGTGTGTGCTACGTTGGCTGGCTAGGAGGTGCGAGATGGCAGAGAACGTTGGGGCGAAAATCAGCTACTTCATCGTGGGCCTGGGAATTGGAACTCTGGTGGGCATACTGTTCGCACCGAAGTCCGGCGAAGAGACGCGCGAATTTTTGACCCAAAAGGCCGACGAAGGCCGGGAGTACGCTCAAAAGAAAGCGCGCGAACTGCGCGAACGCGCCGAGGATCTGATCGAGCGTAGCAAGGAAATCGTGAACCGCGAAAAGGGTTCGATTGCCGCCGCGGTGGAAGCCGGCAAGGAGACCTACCAGCGCGAGAGGTCCAAAGCGCAGTAACGCTGCGAGAATCGAGAAAAGCTCATGCTCGTGAACGGCTGGTTGATCGCGATTTTCATCGTCATCACCATCGCGGTCATAATGCAGATGCTCATTCTGGGCGGTCTGTTTTTGCAATTTCGGCAAACCAGCAAGGAAGTCCATGAAGCGATCCACGAAATGCAGAGAAAGATGGATCCTCTTCTTTTCCGGTTTGGACGAATCCTCGAAACTTCCGAAGAGAAAATCGGCAGCATTGTCAGCGATGCCGCGGAGATGACCCGTCTCGCGCGTGACCAGGCGCAGAAAATCGACCGCGTCGTTACGGACTCGCTCGATCGCATGCGCAGCCAAATCATTCGCGCGGACACTATAATTACGGGCACCTTGGAGGCCGTCGAGGATGCCGGCTTGCGCCTCCGTCGGACGGTCTTTGGCCCGCTGCAGCAAGCCTCGGCAGTCCTCAAGGGCATCCGTACAGGCATCGATTTCATACGCGGAGAGCGCGGCGCACGAAATGCGGCCGTGACGCAACCCGACGAAGAACTGTTTATCTGACTTGCATCTCCATTCTTGAAAAGCACCTCCCAGGCCACCCGGCCGGAGGTGTCGCTTGTCTTACATCCCTGACACAGCTAAGATGCCGCAACGGTGCGGAACTTTTCGGCCACTTTTCTCGTTTCATAGATTGAGGCCGAACGCCATGTTCCCTGTGAGGAAAATGACGATTGGAAGCGGACGCCCAACTGGTCCAGCGATGCCTCCGGGGCGATGGGCCGGCCTGGGAGGAGCTTGTGCGGCGCCACGCGCGGCGCGTCTACAGTTTATGCTATCGCTTCACCAACAATTCGTCCGAAGCGGAAGACCTCAGCCAGGAAGTTTTCCTGCGCATTTACAAGACGCTCGCAAGCTACCGCACAGCCTACGGTGGCTTTCCGACGTGGCTGACCAGCGTTACGCGCAATCTTCTGGTGGATCATTACCGTCGCTCACGCCGCGACCGCATGACCGACGCGCTGGAGGACGTTTTACCGGTGGTCGAGGAGAAGCATTCACCGGTGCGCACGCCGGACAAAGCAGCCATGGCGCGGGAACTGAGCGCGCAAGTTCAATCAGCGCTTTCGCGCCTTTCGCCGGAGTTGCGCGAAGCGGTCATTCTTCGCGACTTGCAGGGCTTGGAATACGTCGAGATTCAGCAGGTTCTTTCCGTGCCCGAAGGTACGGTAAAATCCCGAATCAATCGCGGGCGCATCGAATTAGCACGTATTTTGCAGGACATGGGAGTCGGGCCATCGTAACCAACAAGGCTGGCAAATGAGCTGGAGCTGCGTCCAAGTCGAAGAGCGGCTGAGCGACTATCTCGATAACGCGCTCACCGAAGCGGAGCGCCTCGAGTTTCGCGCCCACGTCGACTCCTGTGCGCATTGCGCTCCCTTGCTCGCGCAGGTCAGCCACATCACCGAGAGCCTTCGCGGACTGGAGCTTGAGCCAGCTCCGCCGATGCTTGTGTCGAGAATCCTCGACCAGACGATCGCCCCGCGCAAAGCCAAGCGGCAATGGTTCAGCTGGATTCCGATTATATGGAACCCTCGCTTTGCAACCGGTGCAGTCACCGTGCTGGCGACTCTGCTGATCATCTTTCACGCAGCTGGCGTGAAGCCGTCGCAACTCACTGCGGCAGACTTCAATCCCGTGAACATCATCCATTCCGCGGACCGCCATGCGCACCTTGCCTTTGCGCGCAGCGTAAAGTTTGTGAACGACCTGCGCGTCGTCTACGAGATTCAATCCCGTTTGCAGCCGGGCGCCAATCCGCCGAACCAGCAGGCGCCTTCCGAAACGCCATCTCAACAGCAACCCAAGCCCCCGCGCCAATCGCAGCGTAGCTTTGGCACCGACCGCTATTCCGTCGCTGCTTCGTTTTTTGCGACCGCGCTGGACAGGAGCAATCCATGAAATGCGCTGTTCACACCGATGTTGACGCCACCGGCTATTGTCGCAACTGCGGTAAGCCCCTTTGCCCGCAATGCGCTCGCGAAGTCCGTGGCGCCCTGTATTGCGAACAGTGCCTCGCCAGCATGATGGCGCCGCCGCAGGGAACCGCAGCTCAGTTTGCCACCACGCCCGTGACGCCGATCGCGCCTCCCGGATACGTTTACGCGCCGGCCATTGCGCAGCACGGCCCGAATCCTGGCACAGCCTGCGCGCTGGGTTTCATTCCTGGGCTTGGAGCAGTCTACAACGGCGAGTACATCAAGGGACTGATTCACGTCATCATTTTCGGCGGGATCATCGCCATCCTGAGCAGTAACTCGACCCCGGAAGGTCTTCAAGCCCTGCTCGGCGTCTTTTTGGGCGTCTTTTGTTGTTACATGCCCATTGAGGCATACCGCACCGCGCGCGCAAAACGCCTTGGCGTTCCCGTCACAGGTTTCTTTGGCGAAACCGCGCCTCCGGTGACGGCAGAGGGAGTTCCAGCGGGGGGCGCTCCAACGGCGACGCGCAATTACACTGGGGCACTCATTTTGATCGTCGTGGGCATCCTTTGCCTGCTCGCGACGACGGGCGTGCTCGATTCGCGTTGGATCGGGAATCTCTGGCCGCTGATTCTCGTCGCAGTCGGCGTAGCCCTGCTTGTCAAGCGCCGGGCCACTTCTTAGGAGGAATGAAATGGGACGTTGGCGAAATTGCGGCTGTGCCTACTGCCGGACGCGCGGCCTGATGGGGCCGGCGATACTCATCACGGTTGGTGTGCTGTTTTTCATCGGGCAATACAGCTGGCGGTATTCGTTCGGCGAAACTTGGCCGGTAATTCTCATCGTCATCGGCGTGGTGAAGCTCGTCGGAGACACCGCTTCGACCGAAGGCCACATTGATGCAAGAACCGCATGGCAAACAACGCCGCCAGGCCAGCCACCGCCACCGCCGCCTCCCGTAGCTCCGCCGCCACCGGTAGCTTAATGGCCTACTACTACCACCATCGGCGCTCGATCTTCGGTGGGTTGATCTTAATCCTGATCGGCATTCTTCTCTTGCTGCATCAGTTCCACCCGGAAATCGGCATCGGGCCGATATTCGAAAGGTATTGGCCGCTGCTGCTTGTCCTCTGGGGCGTTGCCCTGCTGATTGATTACCTTTTTACGCCACGGTTGGGAGGCACGCACGCGCCCGTCGTCGCGGGAAGCGAAGTCGCGCTGATTGTCGTCCTGCTCGTTGTCGTGGCCGGCCTTGCCGGGCTCGACTGGGCGCATCGGCACAACTCCGACTTCAATTTCGACATGGGTGACATGTTCAACCATCCCTATTCATGGAAGACCGATTTGCCCGCCGTCTCTGCAAAACCAAACGCGCCAATATCGATCACGACCAATCGCGGCGACATCACCATCAACCCCACGAACGACTCTCAGCTTCACGTCAGCATCGACAAAACCGCCCATGCAGATTCCGAAGATGATGCTCGAAAGAGCGCGGACAACATTCAGGTGAAAATCACGCCCACAGGCGGCGGCTTCGACATCGAGCCCGAGACGGGCGGTGCGCATGTCGAAGATTCGGACGTTCAGACCGATCTCGACATTCGCTTGCCGGCCAAATCGAATATCACGGCGCAGACCACGCACGGTGACATCAAGCTCGCCGGCATGAGCGGGCCGGTCACGATAACCTCGCAAAGCGGTGACTTGGATTTGCACGACGTCACTGGCGACGTTACCGCCACGATGAATCACGGCGACACGCACATGGATGCGGTAAAAGGAAACGTGCGCCTCGACGGCCACGGCGGCGAAGTCGACTTGTCCAATGTGAGTGGCGACGCAACGATTGAAGGCGATTTTTACGGGCCCATTCGCGCGCGCGGCGTTCAAAAAACCACTCGCTACACTTCTTCGCGCAGCAATCTGACGATCAGCGGTCTCTCCGGCCAAATGGAAATGGACCCTGGCGACTTGAGCGTCTCTGATGTCAACGGCAGCTTGACGCTTACTACCGCGAACAAAGATGTCACCCTCGACAACATTGGCGGCCGGATCGATTTGACCGACAAACGCGGTGAAATCAGCCTGCACTTTGCTCAGGCGCCGCGCGACGACGTTCGCATCGCGGACGATTCCGGCAACATCGACATCACTCTGCCGGCCCACTCCAATTTCACGATCTCCGCAATCTCGCGCAACGGCGACATCCAGAATGGCTTTGAAGCTTCCGGCTTGAAATCTTCCACTTCGGGCGAGACGACAATTCTGAACGGCACCTACGGAAATCAGGGCCCACACATCACTCTGAGCACCAGCTACGGAACCATCTCCATCCACCGCGCGGAATAAGAACCCGCAGCCGAGCGAGCGGGCCACTTGGACATCGGAATCCGATGCCATGCTCGGCGCATCACTTGCGACGTGCACAGTTGGCTCAATATTCGATGTTTTCTGAGCCACACACGGAGGTCAAATGATCGCCAGAATCTGGCGCGGTAAAACAAAAGCGAGCAATGCAGACGCATATCTTGAGTATCTGTTCGAGTCCGGGATTCCCGCCTACCGAACAACGCCGGGCAATAAAGGGGCGTGGGTTCTGCGTAAGATCGACGGCGACACAGCACACTTCCTCACGCTCAGTTTTTGGGAATCACGCAACGCAATTACGGCCTTTGCCGGTGCGGACGTCGAAACCGCCAAGTACTACCCGGAGGACAAGAAGTATCTGCTGGAATTCGAGCCTACGGTGACGCACTACGAACTCTTCGAGTGAAGGAACGGAGTCGAAGCCCAGTCACCCAAGCTGGCTTACTCTTCCCTCTACGGTTTCAGCAGGCTTTCCAGAAGCTCGAAGAAATTCGGGAACGAAATCGCTACGCAGTGCGGATCGCGGATGATCGTCTCTCCTTCCGCCCCCAGCGCGGCGATCGCGAACGCCATGGCGATGCGATGATCTTCGTGCGGATCAATCGTGGCGCCGTGAAGCCGCCCTGCACTGCGCCCGCCGACGCGCAACCCGTCAGGAAACTCTTCAACTTCAGCTCCCATCTTGCGAAGATTCTCCGCCATCGTCGCGATGCGGTCGCTCTCTTTCACGCGCAATTCCTTGGCGTCCCGAATCTCAATCCCCTCTTCTGTATACGGTCCGAGTGCGGCCAGCATAGGCAGCTCGTCGATCAGCCGCGCCGTCAGTGAGCCTGAAATTTTCCCGCCTTTGATCGCAGCATGGTGCACGTTAATGTCGCCCGCCAGTTCGCCATCGCGCGTCCCTAGCGCAACCACAGACACCGGAGCCCCCATCGACGCCAGAAAATCAAGCACCGCCGTGCGTGTTGGGTTGAGCCCCACGCCTTGGAGAATCAGCTCTGAGTCCGGCACGATAAGCGTCGCCGCCATAAAGAACGTTGCCGCAGAAAGATCGCCCGGTACAATCACTTGCCGCGCCTTGAGTTTTGGTCTGCCTTCGAGCCGCACTGCGCCGTCTTTTCGCGTGATTGCCGCGCCCATTTCGCGTAGCGCCAGTTCCGTGTGGTCCCGCGTGTGCACAGGCTCACGCACAACTGTTTCGCCCTCCGCGAACAGTCCTGCCAGCAACACTGCCGACTTCACCTGCGCGCTCGCGACCTTCGGCGCGTATTCAATGCCCCGGAGCACGCCGCCTTCGAGTTTCAGCGGCGCGAACTCGTCCTCGCGCGCTTCGATCTTCGCGCCCATTTGCCTCAGCGGCTCCATGACGCGCCGCATCGGCCGCCGTCGCAGCGAACTATCTCCCGTCAGCTCCGACGCGAATTTCTGCCCTGCAAGTGCGCCCGCTAGCAGCCGCATCGTCGTCCCGCTATTCCCTGCATCGAGCACCTTGCGCGGCTTCGCCCAGCCCGCCAGGCCCTTGCCTTCGACGATGACGCTGCTCCCCTTCTCCTCGATGCTTACTCCAAGCCCTCGCAGGCATCGCAGCGTGCTTTCGCAGTCCGCAGCAGGCGAATAATTGAAAATCTCGCTCTTTCCTTCGGCCAACGCAGCCAAAATGGCGCTCCGGTGCGAGATTGACTTGTCGCCCGGCAACGTCAAAACGCCCCGAAAAGCCTGTGCCGGCTGGATGCGCTTTTTTGCCATGACTAAAATCTTAGCACGCCCGCCGGAAACAACCTTGCACCCCGCTTCGGTGTCAAATAGATACGCCCCCGCCAGGCGTTATCGTGCAAGCCAGTCGTTGCCTTGGAATCAAGGCGGCGTAACGGGCATTGCGCCGCGCAATTGTGCAGGTTAATATGAAAAGTCTTATGCGTCTTCGATCCAGCCTTCTGTTCATAGCGGCTCTGACTCTGTTCTTCGCCTTGCCCGTCAAAGCCGCCGACAATCCCGAAATTTTCCCGCTCAGCGACGTCCGTCCCGGCATGAAAGGCGTCGCCTATACGATTTTCAGCGGCGACCAGATCCAGCAGATGCAGGTCACCGTCCTCGGAGTCCTCGACAACGCGATGGGCCCGAAGCAAGACATCATCCTCGTTGAACTCTCCGGTGCCGATGTTGCTAAAACCGGTGTCGTTGCCGGCATGAGCGGCAGCCCGGTCTATTTCGATGGCAAACTTGCCGGGGCAATCTCCCTCAAGATCGGCACCTTTACAAAAGACGCCATCGCAGGCGTCACTCCGATCCAGAGCATGCTCGACATTCAAAAAGCGATGGAGCCCGTCGTCGAGGCCAGTAATTCCCTCCCCGGCGCCATGCCAACAGCCGCCGGAAACGCGTCGTTCAACTTGCCACAGAAGGTCGCGCTCGGCGGCAATCAATTCCTCGTTCCGATCGAGACTCCTCTCGTTTTGTCGGGCGTTTTTCCGCAAACGCTGTCGCGTTTTTCTTCAGACTTGCAAGCCTATGGCCTCTCCGCGATGGCAGGCGGAACCGTGCCGCCCAGCTCTGAAGACGCGCAACTCAAACCCGGCGACATGGTCGGCATGCAGCTTGTCTCCGGAGATATGTCGGCATACGCCGGCTGCACCGTAACGGCCATCATTAAGGGGCGCGTGTTTGTATGCGGCCATCCATTCAACGGTTTTGGCTCCGTCTCGATACCCATGACTCGCGCATACGTTGTCACCACGCTGGCCTCCGATCTGGAATCCACAAAAATCATGAACACCGGCGGCGTGATTGGAACCTTCACGCAAGACACCGTCACCGGTGTTGTGGGACAGCTAGGCTCCGGCCCGAAAATGCTGCCTGTAACTGTGAACGTCACCACGGCAACCGAGCAGCGCCATTTTCATTTCAATGTTGTCGAGGACCCGAAGCTCACACCTTTGCTCGTGGCCGTTGCAGCCTACAACGGTCTTGTCACCAACACTGCGTTCACTGACGGCACGACACTTCAACTCGACGGCAAAATTGACATCGCCGGACATCCTTCTGTGGACCTGCGCGGCATGTTCGTCCCGTCGAACACTCCGGTTCCCGACGGCTATGCGCCCGCTGTCGCCATCGAGTCCGCTTTCGCGCGCATCTACACGAACCCCTACGAAATTCCCAAGGTCCAGAACGTGACCGTCAACATAAACAGCTTGCCCCAAAGCCGCTGGTCCGCCATCGATGGCGCATGGGCCGATAGCAGCGAAGTCCATCCAGGACAAACCATCAACATCAAAGTCCTGCTTCATCCGTATCGCGGCTCTCCGTTCATTCAGGAAGTGCCTGTCACCATTCCCGCCCAGGCCGCGCGCGGCAACCTGCAAGTACTTGTGAGCGACGCCGAGGCGCTCAATCGCATGCGCGAGCTTTTCCCCGGCCAGAACGAAGGGAAGCTGCAAGGGCTGGACGAACTGATTCGCATCATCAATCGCGAACGCCAGAACGACAGGCTTTACGTGACCCTATGGGAAAACGCTCCCACGCTTCTCGTCGAAGACAAGGAGCTTCCAAATGTTCCCGCGTCGGAAATCAACGTCCTGGATCAGCATCGCATGCCCGGTGGCGCGCAGTTGATGTACCAATCCGAAATTGGCGAGCACTCCGTTCCGATGAGTCAGGTCATTGCAGGCCAACAATATTTGTCTATCACGGTCAAGTGATCCCAACTTTCAAAAAGATTGCGAGACACTCCATGCGGCGATTTACATTTCTGTGCATTCTCTCAACCCTGCTGCTCTGCGCCGTCGCGGCCCGCGCCGAGCACACTCGCTTCTGGCAGCAGTCAACCTTCGACGAATTCGACAAGGGCACGCACAAAGGCGTCGCACTTCGCAGCGACGGAACGCTCATGCCCGCTCCCGAATTCAAGGCCTTCGCCGATCCCGCCCTCGCCTACGTCTGGACTATGGCCATCGACTCTCACGGACGCCTGTACGCCGCTGGCGGCTCCGATGCAAAAGTCGTGCGCGTCAATTCCAGCGAGAAGCCCGTCACAGTCTTTGAATCGAGCGAACTCGAAGCTCAAGCCCTCGCCATCGACAAGCAAGATAATTTGTATGTGGGAACTTCTCCCGACGGCAAAGTCTACAAAGTCACTTCGGACGGCAAGCACACTGTTTTCTTCGATCCCAAAGCAAAATACATTTGGGCCCTCGTTTTTGATTCCGAAGGCACTCTATTCGTAGCCACCGGCGACACCGGACAGGTCTTCGCCGTCGCGCCAGACGGCACCGGAAAGCTTTTTTATAAGAGCGACGAAACCCATGCCCGCTCTCTCGCATTCGATTCGCACGGCAATTTGCTCATTGGCACGGATCCCAGCGGCCTGATCATTCGCGTCCCTGTAAATTCGCGCCGCGCCGGCATTCCCGAAGCTGGCAAAGCCTTTGTCATTTACGAAACTGACAAAAAAGAAGTCACTGCCATTTCCACGGACCCTGACGGCAGCATCTACGCCGCCTCCGTTGGGAACAAAACACCACGCGCACCGCGCCCTGGCGGGCAACAGAACGTCAACGCGAACGAATTAGCCGCCGTGCTGGCCGCCCGCGCCTCAACTCGCGGAGGAAACGAGCAGCCGACACCCAACGCGGCAATTGCTGCCGCCGCAGCATCAGCGAACACCATCTCCTTCCCCACATTCTTGAACCCAACAGGAGGCAGCGAGGTTTATCGCATCGCTCCCGACGGCTCGCCTGAATCTCTTTGGTCCTCTTCGCAGGATGTAGTTTACGCGCTCGGTTTTTCGCCGCAGCATCACCTGCTGCTCGGCACCGGAAATCACGGCGATATCATCCAGCTCGACGACCAGCGCCTGTTTTCTTCTCTCGCTGGATCAGATGCCGCGCAAGTCACCGCTCTGATTCCAGGGCCTGACCGCACCGTCTACGCGGCAACCGCAAATCCCGGCAAAATCTTCGCCCTCGGCCCGGCTTACGCCTCGGAAGGCACATTCGAATCCGATCCATTCGACGCCAAGATTTACTCCCGCTGGGGCAGCCTCACTTGGTGGGGCGAAAACGGCGGCGCGGGCAAAATCGAATTTTACGTTCGCTCCGGCAACACTTCAGAGCCCGACGATTACTGGAGCCCATGGTCCGGCCCGTACACTGCAAGCGGAGCAAAGAGCGTCGATTGCCCTCCCGCGCGATTCGCGCAATGGAAGGCTGTCTTCCATGTCTCCGGCAGCCAGAATCAGCCCACTCTTTCCTGGGTAAAACTCGCATACTTGCGCAAGAACGTCGCTCCCGTCATTGACGGCATCGCCGTGCAGGACCCCGGCATTCGCGCCCAAAGTTTTGGCGGAAACAACGGCGGCCAACCGCAAACGCCATCGGTCGTTCCGCTGCATGAACCGCGCAGCCCGCGCGAAGAGGCAGAACCGTTCGCCGTTTTCGCGCAGGCACAGCAGCGCGGTCAGCACTTCTCCGCCCCGCCCCAAGGTTTTCTTGCCAAGGGTTACCAAACCGTTGTTTGGACCGCGCACGACGACAACGACGACGAACTCGTCTATTCGCTCTACTATCGCGGCGAAGGCGAAAAGGACTGGAAGCTGCTCAAGGACAAGATTGACGAAACCTTCTACTCCTGGGATACCACGTCAATGCCCGACGGCGCGTATTATCTGAAGCTCGTCGCCTCAGACGCGCCTTCCAATCCCGCGGCGCAGGATCAGCTCACCGCGCAGCTGCAACGCGTCCAATCTATGGTGAACCACACTTCTCCGAACACGCCGGACGACGAGGCGCTCACCACAGAGATGGTAAGCGACCGCTTCCTGGTGGATAACACGCCGCCCACTGTCGAAAACATCCGCGCCGAGAATGTGGGCGAATGGCACGTCCGCTTCACCGCCCGCGATGCAGGTAGTGCGATCGCGCGCGTTTCTTACAGCCTCGACGCGGGCCCATGGCAAGCGGTATTTCCCGTCGGTGAACTCACCGACTCGCCTTCGGAGAATTATGACGTCGCGCTCCACGACGTGAAGCCGGGCGAGCACACCGTTACTGTGCGCGTCTTCGACCAATTCGAAAACACCGCCGCCGGCAAAGTCACCTTCAACTTTGTAACCGCGCACTAGTTTTCGGAAGAATTGCTACGGTTGCGGAGGCGCCAAATAGTAGCCTAGCCGCGCGCGGACTGTGACATGCGCACGGTCAACCCTCACTTCAATTTCATGAATTCCTGGCTTCGGTACTCCTTGGAGTTGATAGCTCAAGACATATTGCGAATGTAGCTCGTTGCCGATCGCGTTGAGCGCGTACTGAATATTGTTGTCCTTAAACGGATGATAGTACGCGCCCCCGGTGGATTGCACTGCAGCCGCCATCGCATGATTTTTCCTCTGGTGCGTCACGCGCTGAACAAGAAACACCGCCACGCACAAAAAGCACGCATCGCCGCCCACTCCCAGTGGTGTCGTCGTCGAGGCCTGCGGCACTGGATTGCCTCCCGAACTGACACCCAGATCATCATCCGGACTGTGCGGCACCGGATCGGCCCGCAAGTCAGCCGCTGTAGTGCTCAGGCCGATGGTGTAGATCGTGATGTTCGCTTTTTGCGCCTGCGCCAGGATGTCGTTGAGCCTGTGCTTGCTTCCGCCATCCTGCGCCTCCCCAATCACCAGCAGCACGCGATGGGAATCGTCCGGCTGCTTTTCGAGCATTTGTGTTCCCTGCAACATCCCGTCATACAAGCGCATCCCGTCGTCTTTGAACTTCAATCCTTCCACCGCCTTTTCGACAGCGTCATGGTCGTTCGTGAATGGCTGCCGCACGTCCACCGTATCGCCATAGCTGATCACTGCGGCTTCCCCGCTCAGCGCCATCACCATGTCCGTGAACACAATCCCCGCGCCGTGAATCTGTTTCGCCATCATGCCGACGTGCGAATTGGTCTCGATCACAAGCGCCAGCGCCAGTTGATGATCGTCCATCCCCCAGCGGTTGATGTGCTGCTCCACTCCGTTGTCGAACACGTGAAAATCGCTTTGTTCCAGGCCAAGGAGAAAATTCCCTTTCTTGTCCTCCACCGTCACCGGCGTCGTGATTTCGTTCACTTGCGTGTGAATCGTCCCTGGAGGCAATGACGGTTTGCTGTTCTGCTGCTGTGGATTCTGCTTGGGAGCTGTACCCTGCGAGGATGGCGAAGTCAGCGGTTGCGCTTTCTCTTTTGTAGCATGCGCTCGCTTGAGCGCTGGTTGTCCAGCTCGCGCGCTCAGCGCTGCCGCGCTACTAATCGCAAGCAACATCCCGCAGCCGAAGACCTGCGCTAAACGCGGCATCCTGTATTTACTCGCCGACTAGGATGCGCAACTTGTCCGGGTGGCTGCATTGACCGCCTCTCGCGCCTGGGCTATCGTGGTCACCCTTATGTCAGCACGCAGCATTGACGTGTTCTTCTACGGTTTATTCATGGACGCAGATCTGCTGCGCTCGAAAAAAGCAGAGCCGGCCAACATTCGCCGGGCCTGTTTGCCAGGATTCGCACTTCGCATTGGCCAACGCGCAACTCTTCTTCGCAGCGGCAGTGACTGTGCGTATGGCGTCGTGATGCAGCTTACACATGCGGAGATTGAGCAACTGTATTCCGAACCAAGCGTCCAGGCCTATCGCCCCGAAGCCGTCTTGGTCCAGTTGGAGGATGGTTCCTATCTGCCCGCACTGTGTTTTGATCTCGTCGTCCCGCCCGCGCCCGGCGAAAGCAACCCTGAATACGCCGCGAAGCTGCGCGCGCTTGCGCTCCGGTTGAAGTTGCCTGCACACTACATCGAAACAATCCGCTAGCCGATCCCGTTGTGCAATCTGCTCGTTTCCGACATTTCAAGCCGATTCGCCGCCGCCTCGCAATCGTGCAATAATTCTTCTCATGACCACGACACAAACAGAACAGACAGCCGCAACGCCCGCGCCCGATTTACAAACCATTCGCGCAGCGCACGAACGCATCCGCCCGCAGATTCATCGCACGCCGGTGTTCACTTCCGAGTCGCTCGACGCCATGACCGGCGCGCATCTTTTCTTCAAGTGCGAAAATCTGCAGAAGACCGGCTCATTCAAATTTCGTGGCGCGACCAACGCCGTTTTTTCCCTCACCGACGAAGAAGCCAAGCGCGGCGTCGTCACCGTCTCTTCCGGCAATCATGGAGCCGCGCTTTCACTAGCAGCGCGCCGCCGCGGGATTCCTGCGTGGATCGTCATGCCCGGCGCAGCGCCGCGCGCCAAGCGCCAGGCCGTCGAAGCCTACGGCGGCCGCGTCACCGAATGCGAATACGATATGGCTTCGCGCGACGCCACCTGCAAAATGCTGCAGGAAAAAACCGGCGCGATTCTCATTCATCCATATAACAACCCGCGCGTCATCGCCGGACAAGGCACCGCCGCGCTCGAACTCATCGAAGACATCCTCGATCTCGACATCGTCATCAGTCCTGTCAGTGGCGGCGGCCTTCTAAGCGGCACGGCCATCGCTTCGAAGTCTTTGCGTCCGCAGCTTCGCGTCATCGGCGCCGAACCAAAAAACGCCGACGACGCTTATCGCTCGCTCGCCGCCGGGCAAATTGAACCCGCCGCGAAAACGCAGACCATCGCCGACGGCCTTCGCGCTGTTCTCTGCCCGCTCACTTTTTCGATACTCCGCCAGCACGTCGACGAAATCGCGCTGGTCACCGAGGAAGAAATTCTCGCCACCATGCGCCTGCTGTGGGAACGTCTGAAGCTCATCGTCGAGCCCTCCGGTGCGGTCTCCGCGGGCATCATTCTTCACAACAAAATTTCCGCGCGCGGCAAACGCATCGGCATAATTCTTTCCGGTGGAAATCTCGACCTCGATCAGATTCCTTTCGCGCGCGCCGCAAAATAAATCGGCGTCTCTAGTTTTCTTCCACTTTCCAATCGATGGGCGGAAATGTGATGTGCCAGAATCCCGGCGCAGCCTGATCGAACTCCACTGGCACCTGAAATCCCCCGGTGCCACTCTGCGGTTTTCGAGTCACGCGGCATCCGATTCGCTCGCGCGACATTCCATGCTCCAGAATGAACCGCTGGCCCGGAAGAAAATTTTCGGGACATAGCAGCAGCGCCCCGTGAACGTTCACATTCGCCGTAAACGCCGCGATCAGATCCGGCTTCCCTTCAATCGCGAGATGCAGTTTCACAGAAACGCGCAGCACCACGCGCTGGCTGCGCCTTCGCTCGTCATGCGGAATCGCTTGCGCGCCCGTCGCCATGTTACCAGCGCCCATTTCCACGCTCTTTTTCAAAACGGAATCGAATTGAGGATGATCGAAAATTTCGTTCTGCGGAACTTCCTACGATGGAAGGTGAACGTGCAGTCGCCCGTGCAGTCGCTAATGCTCTTACAATTCCACTCCCCAAAAATCCGTTTCCGGACTTGTCAGCTCCACGCCCATCTCCCAACCTTCCGGCCCTTTGTTGCCCCGGAACACTACCGTTCCCCCGATTTTTTGCCGCGTCGTCAGATTGGTCAGCACGAGCTTCTGCTCCTTGACCATCGGCCGCTCTGCCACCAACAGGCATCCATAGAAATTCACAACGCGCGTTCGCGCTTCCGCTTGGCACTCTCGGTTCATCAGACCGTCTCGCCATTCAATCGCCACCGGCACGCGCGAGTTCAGCCGCGGCGCGCGTCGTCTTGTATGCATTCTGTTGTCCAACGGGATAACGGCGGGATCCTGATTGTCGATGGTCATGGGGAGTCCCTCATAATTCTCTAACCAACACATAACGTGAATCTTAGGTTCAGCTCCCCCGCTAACACCTACGATTCGCCACTCAATACTAGTACCCACCATCGCCCGCGTCAATGGTACTCAGTCTGAAATTGGCACAACCTCCGAGTCTCTTTTTGGAACGCTTTTCAAGCAGGCAGGACAATTCGAATCGTCTTCAACAACGAGGAGAGATCCCTAACTCTCGCTCACGCGCTTCGCATGCGGCACCAGCAAACCCTCTTGCGCCAACCGCCGCCGCTCGCCCTCGGTGAGTTCGTGCTCGTGCCCCTTCCGTCCCAGCCAACTCTGGAACGAATCCATGTACGTATAGAACACCGGCGTCAGGTACAGCGTCACAATCTGCGCGAAAACCAAGCCGCCGACCACGCACATACCCAGCGGCCGCCTCGAATCCGCGCCCGCGCCAGTGCCCAGCGCGATCGGCGCCGTCCCCATGATCGCCGCCATCGTGGTCATCATAATCGGCCGGAACCTGATCAGGCAGCCTTGCACCGCCGCTTCCGCCGGCAAAATGTGTCCCGCCTTTTCCAACTCAATCGCGAAGTCCACCATCATGATCGCGTTTTTCTTCACGATGCCGATCAGCATGATGATTCCTACGAACCCGAACAGATCCAGTTGCATGTGAAACAGCATCAGCGTACCCAGCGCGCCAAACGCCGCCGCTGGCAATCCCGAGAGAATCGTAATCGGATGAATGAAGCTCTCGTACAAAACACCGAGCACGATGTAAATCACCAGAATCGCCATCACCAGCAACAATCCGAGCCCAGTCAGCGACTGTTGGAAAGCCTGCGCTGTTCCCTCAAAACTTCCGACGATCGTCGGTGGCAGGATATTCGAAGCTAAATTCTGAATCTCCGACACCGCCTGCCCCAACGCAACTCCCGAAGCCAAATCAAACGAAACCGTCACCGAGGGCATTTGCCCCAAATGATTCACGGTCAGCGGACCCAGGCTCGTGCTCACGCTCGAAACCGCGTTCAGCGGAACCAGTTGCCCGCCCGACGAACGAACGTACAAATACGAAAGCATCTGCGGGTCTTCCTGATACTGCGGCTCAAGCTCCATGATCACCCAGTATTCGTTCGTAGGAGCGTAGATCGTCGAAATCCACCTCTGCCCGTAAGCCGTGTTCAGCGCATTTTCGATTTGCTGCGGAGTCACGCCGAGCGCCAGAGCCTTGTCGCGATCAATGTGAATATCCACCTGCGGGCTCTTGATTTGCAGATCCGTCGTCACGTCCGTCACGCTGGGCAGCGTTTTCATCTTGTCGCTCATGATCTGCGCATACTTATAAAGCGAGTCTGTATCCGGACTCACCAGTGTGTACTGATACAAACTCTTCGTTAATTGTCCGCCGATGCGTATGGATGGCGGGTTCTGCAAGTAAACTTTCAGGCCAGGAATGTTGTTCAGTTTCGGCTCCATCTCCTGAATCACGTCGGCAATCGTCATGTGGTGCTCGAAAATCGGGCGAATCTTATGCACCAGAGCGCCGAGGACCGTTACATTGCCGTATTTCTCGTTGAGATGGTCGTACGTCGGACTATCTGTCCACGGCCGGTCAGGCCGATCATACAAATGATCGTAGAACCTTCCGATATTCAATCCGGAAGTGCCGGACGCTTGAATGCTTGAGAAGAACTGCTTGCTGTTCGGATCCGCCTTCACGATCTCGTTCAGCTTTTCTTGATGCGCTTTCATGGCGTCGAACGAAATGCCCTGAATCGCTTCGGCAAACCCAGCCACTTCGTCCTGATCTTCATCCGGCAAAAATCCCTTGGGAATCACTATGAATTGCCATGCCGTTGCAACCAGCAGCAATCCGCCGATTACCATCACCGTCACGCGGTGCCTCATCGACCAGCGCAGCGTCACTTCGTATCCGCGCAACGAGGCGTCAAACATTCGCTCCAGCGCGTTGTACATCCTTCCGTGCTTTACTTCGCCGGCGTGCGGCCGCAGGAAGCGGCTGCAAAGCATCGGCGTCAGCGTGAGCGACACGAATCCCGAAACCAGAATCGCCGAGATGATCACCACCGCAAATTCATGCAGCAGCCGTCCCAGAATTCCCGCCATGAAGAACACCGGCAAAAACACCGCCGCCAGCGACAGCGTCATGGAAACAATCGTGAATCCAATTTCGCGCGAGCCGCGGAGCGACGCTTCCAGCACTCCTTCGCCGTTTTCGATGTGCCGGACAATGTTTTCCAGCATCACAATGGCATCGTCCACCACGAAGCCCACCGAGAGCGTCAACGCAAGCAGCGATAAGTTGTCAACCGTGTAATCCAGCAGATACATCACCGCAAACGTGCCGACGATCGACATCGGCAGAGCTAGGCTGGGAATAATGGTCGCCCACGCGTTCCGCAGAAAAAGAAAAATCACCAAAATGACCAGGAAAATTGCGAGCAGCAAGGTGAACTTAACGTCGTTCACTGACTCGTTAATGGAAATCGACCGGTCATGCTCGATCGTCAGAATCATCGATGGCGGCATGATCGCCTTAAAACCTGGGAGCAGTTTCTTGATTGCGTTGTCGATTTCGATCGTGTTTGTTCCCGGTTGCTTCTGGATTGCCAGGATCACCCCGGGAACGCTGTTGATCCAATTCGCCAGCTTTGTGTCCTGAATGCTGTCGTACACGTGCCCGATCTCATCCAGCCTCACCGGCGCTCCGTTGCGATACGCTACGATGAGCTGGCGATACGGTGCCGCGCTCATCATTTGGCCGTTGGCGTGAACCGTAAACGCTTTATGCGCCCCATAGAGCGTGCCCGTAGGCATATTCACGTTCGCGCTCTGCACCGCCGCCGCTGCTTCGTCGATGCCAATCTGCCGGCTCGCCAGTTCCTTCGGGTCGAGTTGGATTCGCACCGCATACGGCGTGGAGCCGTAAACCGATACTTGCGCGACGCCGCTCACCATCGAGATCTGATTGCCCAGCAGCGTCTCCGCATACTGATCCACTTCCGAAAGCGGAAGGGTCGGCGAAGTTGCGCCCAGAAACAGAACCGGCTGATCGGCGGGATTCACTTTGCGAAAAGTCGGCGGCGTCGGCATGTTCGGCGGCAGTTGGTTCGCTGCTGCCGTGATTGCCGCTTGCACATCTTGCGCTGCGCCATCGATGTTGCGGCTCAAATCGAATTGCAGTGTAATTTGCGTGCTGCCGAGCGCGCTGGTCGAGTTCATCGAATCCAGGCCGGGAATCGTGGTGAATTGCTTCTCGAGGGGCGTTGCGATCGATGACGCCATTGTTTCCGGACTGGCGCCAGCCAGATTGGCGGAAACCGTGATCGACGGGAAATCCACGTTCGGCAAATCGCTCACCGCCAAATTACGATAAGCGACCACGCCAAAAATCAGCACCGCCGCCATGACCAGGCACGTCATCACCGGCCGCTTGATGAAGTTTTCTGCGATCTGCATTTCTGTCTTGTTCTTTCCTAGAGCGCAGTCCTGATTGAGATTTTGGAGCCGTCAATCAATCGCACTTGCCCATCCGTCACTACGGTTTCTCCCGGTTTCACTCCCGCGGCAATCACCGACTGTCCCTCGTCTGTTCGCGTCACTTTCACATCCCGCAGATTGACAGTCATTTGTGGAGTCACGACAAACAGATAATCTCCCTGCTGTCCGGTCATCACCGCTTGTGACGGCACCACTGTCGCGTTCTGTTGCTCGGACAAACGCAGGCTCACCGTGACGAATTCTCCCGGCCACAATCGCATATCGGTGTTCTGAAACGTCCCGATCAATTGAATTGTTCCCGTGTTCGCATCCACAGTATTGTTCACAAAACTAAGAAAACCGCTTTCCGGCGCTGAGTTGTCCGAGGGGACCGCTTGCACTGCCAGCTTTTCCCTCGCCATTCGATTTTTGATCTCCGCGAGGTATTGTTGCGCCACCGAAAAATTCACGAATATCGGTGAAATCTCATTAATCACCACCAGCACAGGAACATCATCCGCTTTCACCACAGTTCCGGGATAAACCAGCTGCGCTCCCGTTCGTCCGTTGATCGGCGCATAGATTGAACAAAACGAAACGTTCAATCTCGCCGTCTCCACCGCAGCTTCGTCCGCCTGCACCGCCGCTTTGTCCGCCGCAGCGGTCGCAGTCTGCTGGTCCAATTGCTCCTTGGGCACTACGCCAGACGCATACAGCTTCTGATACCTCTCCGCCTGCACATCGGCGAGCGCCGCGTTGGCCTTGTCCTTGGTCAAATTCGCCTGTGCGAGTTGCAACGCCGCCTGATACGGCCGGTCGTCGAGGCTGACTAGCAAATCGCCCTTCTTCACGAACTGCCCTTGGGTGTAATGCACACCGCTCACAATTCCTGCCACTTGCGACTCAATCGAAACAGTGGAATGCGCCTGGCCGCTGCCAATCGCATGCAGTTCCACCGGCATCGTCTTTTCTACCGCCTTCGCCACCATCACAGGAACCACCGGAACAGCAGGAGGAGGCGCGGCATGCTCTGTGCAGCCCGCCAAACTCAACAGCGCTAATGAACAAACAACGGTTATCAGCTTCGAGGATAGGTTCATTTTCCCTTGGACGTAGACTCCGCTCCTTCTTCGCTCTATCGCGCGATAGTCCCGCAATCTCAACTGTCATATGTCGCAGCCAACACCCCTGACTTAATCACGGGGAATACTGCGAGATGCCTGCTGAGGCTCCTCCACCGGCCCATTCTGAAGAATCGGCCGGCACTGCTTCTCTCTAATATACATCTGACGTTTAACGCGGTCATCCCGTTGCAGAACGACCTCGAATTTTTCTTCGAAGCTCGCCGCGTTCACCTGTCTATGTTACGATTCGATGTCACGCCCGTCCGTTGGCATTCGGTTGAATGCCCGTGCGGCTCGTATTATCGTACCCGCTTGCATTCATACGATCCTACAGGAGAAAGAAAGCGGATGGAAACCAGCCAGGCCTCGCAAAACGGCAAGAATTATCTCCTGCCCGACAGGATGCTTCAATCGCTCGACGAATACGTCGCCCTCGGAGGCCTTCAGGCGCTCAAGAAAGCCGTTTCGATGCCACGCGAAGCGGTAATTGGCGAAATCAAGAAATCTGGATTGCGCGGCCGTGGCGGCGCGGGCTTTCCCGTCGCAATCAAGTGGAACAGCATCTCGAGCGATCCTTGCCCCACAAAATACGTCGCCTGCAACGCCACGGAAGGCGAGCCCGGCACGTTCAAAGACAGAATGCTGATGCGGCGGAATCCGTATCAGCTTCTCGAAGGCGTAGCGATTGCCGCTCACGTGATGAAAGCGCGAAAAGCTTTCATCGCCATGAAGCATACGTTCGATGAAGCGATCGCGCGCACCGCGCAGGCGCACAAAGAAATGACTGCGCGAAACGCGCT
>DATFQU010000348.1:0-5910 GCA_035264005.1 Candidatus Acidiferrales bacterium | reverse complement strand
GCGAAGAGCCGCTGGAGATTCGCGTTGACGGAAATCCGCTAAGCGTGACGATGCGGACTCCAGGCGACGATTTGGACTTGGCGGCTGGATTTCTTTTCACAGAGGGCTTGATCGAGCAGCGCGAACAGATTCTTTCGATTGAGCATGCCGCGGAGTGCAAACCGACCGAGCGCGGGAACATTGTGGAAGTGAAAGTTTCGGTGGACGTTGCGCTCGATTTGGAGAAGACCCGGCGCAATTTTTTCGCAGCGTCGAGCTGCGGAATTTGCGGGAAGGCTTCGATTGATGCAGTTCGCGCAAGGGGCGCTCGCCCAGCGAATCCACATTTTCGCGTTAAGCCAGATGTAATTTGCGCGCTGCCGGAAGCGCTTCGCGCGAAGCAGCAAATTTTCGGACGCACAGGTGGATTGCATGCGGCGGGGGCGTTCAGCGCGAACGGCGAACTAATCGTCGAGCGCGAAGACATTGGAAGGCACAACGCAGTCGACAAAATCGTGGGATGGGCGCTGCGCGAGGGTAAGTTGCCACTTTCGGAATGCGTTTTGACCGTGAGCGGACGCGGCGGATTTGAAATTGTGCAGAAGGCCGCGATGGCAGGCGTGCCAGTGGTCGCTTCGGTCTCGGCGTGTTCGAGTCTGGCGGTGCAGTTCGCGCGGGAAATGGGCATGACGCTGATTGGTTTTTTGCGGGACAGGCGATTCGTGGTGTATTCGGGGAGCGAACGCCTGGGGCTGGGCGGAGAGACGACTTCGGCTACAACGGAGTCGTAGACGAGGCCGCCGGCAGCGAAATTGGGGTTTTGGAAGTTGGGTGTCTTGGGACGAGGCAAAGGATATGACTTCCCTCTCTGAGTCAACGAACGCGTATGCATTTCTGTTAGACATGTATGAGACCGAGGTTCTGAAGACGCTGACGATATGGTCGGCGTTCGAAGATGATGCGATGAGTTTTCGTCCGGCTTCGAAGTCGCGCACCGTGCTGGAACAGATGGACCACCAGATCCAATCGGAAGGCGGCTGGATGGTGAAGATGCTGGGCGTCGACGTTGGAGATTTTCAGCCGAAAGAGAAAACGAAGCGCGGATACATCGAGAAATACCAGACTGACGCCGCGAAGCGTCTCGAGATCTTGCAACACAAGCCGGAGAGTTGGTGGCGCGAAACGACGGCGTTTTTCGATGTGCAACGCTCGCGAGCGTGGATTTTTACGCGGCGGCTGAACCATTCGACACACCATCGAGGGCAGCTGGTCGTGTATCTGCGCGTGCTCGGCGCGACAGTTCCGTCCGTGTACGGACCGACGGCGGACACAAACGGAGAAGTCATCTATCAGTTCTGACGAGCGAGCAGTTTTCCGATATACTCCCACGCACTGGCATCTTTCCGGAGGTTCCACGATGAAACGCGCGGCTTTGCTTTTGCTGTTTGCCGTTCCGCTTTGCGCTTACGCCCAAGGCAAAAAACCACCGACCACTCTTCGCGGCATTTTGCTGGAGCAATTGCGCACCACGCATACGCAGGAGGATTGGTTCGCGCCTGCCAGTGTGGCGGTAGCCGACCTAACGGCTGAACAGGCCAAGTGGAGTCCGGGCCATGATGGGCATTCGGTCGGGCAGCTCGCGTATCACCTGTGGTTCTGGGACGCGCGGTCGCTGCAGCAATTCAAAGGAGAAAAGCCGGCCGCTTTCAGTGGCAACAATGATGAGACGTTTACCGACTTCAACGATGCGCAGTGGAATGACCTTGTGAAGAAGTTGAATCAGGTGATGAGCAACTGGGAGAAAGCGGTGGAGACGGCGGACGATGCAACGCTGGCGAAGAATGCTTCGCTCGTCGAACACGTCGCGGAACACAACGCATATCACATTGGCCAGATTCTCTATGTTCGCAAACTTGAGGGTGCTTGGGATCCGTCGAAGGGCGTGAAATAGGCAGCGAAGGCGAGCGGCGGAAGTTATTCTTCGACAGGTTTTCCCAAGACAGCGCGATTGCCGCCTCCCGCTTTCGCTTTGTAAAGCGCCTCGTCGGCAACGCGTAGCAGAGCAGCAGCAGATGCTCCGTGCGCGGGAAATGCGCCGACGCCGAGCGACAGTGCTCCCGGATTCAGGAACATGTCGCCGTATTGAATGACAATTCGGCGAAACTCGCGCAGAAGCAATTCGGCGCGGCGTTCGGCCGTTTCAAGCGAAGTGTCAAGGAGGATGAGCACGAATTCGTCCCCGCCGTAGCGGCATGCAATGTCGCCGGCGCGGACCACTCTTGACACAAGTTCGCCAAACGAACGCAAGAGAGTGTCACCCGCAGCGTGACCGTAGGTATCATTGAATGACTTGAAGTGATCCAAATCGCACATGATGATTCCGAGGTTTCGGCCGTCGCGGCTGGCGCGGTGAATTTCACGGGGCAACGTCTCGTCGAGATAGCGGCGGTTGAAGAGACCGCTGACGGGGTCGCGAATGGATTGCGCGCGGAGGCTTTCACGCAGCCGCAGATTGGCAAGCGCCAAGGCGATGTGCCCGGCAAGAGTTTCCACGAGTTGCTGGCGTGCCGAGAGCAATCTTTGCTGGACGTCCGCTGGCTGGCTGAGTTCGTAAGGGCCGCCCTGCACGGTGAGCACGCCGAGCGTTTCGCCGGACGCGACTAGTGGCGCGCAAATCGAATTCGCGGAATTCAGGCGCGAGAGATGGGGACACAAAAGCGGCGAGGCGGGATCGGCGACGCGATGAACGTGGCCGCTGCGAAGCGCCCAGCATTCTTCCGGTGAAAAAACAACCTCGTTTAACGGCGGCTGTCCCCACTTCACGGTGGCCTCAAGCAAATTCACGGAGCTATTCCATTCGAAGAGCGCGCCAGTTCCTGCGGGGAAAAGTTTCGGCAGAGATTGATTGAGAACGAGGTGCGCTTCATCGGAAGTGAGACAAGCTTGCAGCAGCGTGCTGAGCTGCTGGACGAAATTCATTTCACGATTGCGCTGTTCCAGGTTGCGGACCGTTTCCGAAAGCTGGCGGTTTGAGCTGCGGAGCGCTTCTTCTTCGTGATGAGGCGATTCGACCTCGCGGGCAATCGCAGCTACCCCGGCCACGTAACCGGAGGGATGGCGAACAACCGAAAGCGCGACAGACACTGCGACGCCGATACCTTCCCTCCGCACGCACGTCACGCGGCGCAAAGGCACTCGCGAGCCAGCCGCAACATTGCCGACGTCTCGAAGAAATGCGGGCCAATCCTCATGAGGAAACATAAGCGAAAAAGAGCGATTCACCGCTTCGGCGGCGGCAAAGCCATAGATTCGCTCCGCCCCGGCATTCCAGCTCAACACGATGCCATCGAGGGTCAAGCAGACGATAGCGTCTTCCGCACATTCGACAACGGCTGCCACCAACTCAAAGGGGCGCTTCGGAGGGAGAACGATGTCAGTCCCACCTTCCGCACCTTCGATGCGCGCGGGTTGGTGTGGAGGGCTGTGTTCCATTTGATCTGACGATAGCCGGGGATAGGAGGGCACCAGCTCAGTAGCCTCCCGGCGTAGCTCTTGCCGCACGACGCCGAATACGCGAGAACAGCTCTGAAGTCAGCACATCTTTTGTCAGAAAATCGTCTGCGCCGTAACGGGCAGCCGCATCACGGAGAGCGTCCTCTTCCACGACGGAGAGGAAAATTATGGCGGTAGAGGACATCTCTGTTTTGATTCGCCGCGCTCCTTCCAGACCGGCCATACCCGACAGCGCGATGTCCACGAGAATCACGTCCGGCTTGACCTGCCGCGCCAATGGCAGAAAATCGCTTCCGCTGAACACTTCGCCCACAACTTCAAAGTCGGCTTCGTGCTCAAGTCGGCGGCGAATGAATTCCCGGAATTGCCGGTTCTCGTCGGCGATCAGGACTCGGAGCGGATACGACCTCTTGGCCCTGGTTCCATGGACAAGAGCATCGTTTGCGACCGGCGATTTCTCGTAATCGTAAAGCACTGACTCACTCCCTGTCGTGAGGCTACGAGAGTGGAACAGACGGGGCAATACAGCGAGTCACGGACGAGTAAACGGGCGTTAACCCGAGCTTTTCGTGGAATCGCCGGACTCCGGAGAAAAGGAATAAGCAGGCTAAGTGCTTGCAGAGCCTCGTACTAGATGATTTCACGGTCTAGCAATGCAGGAAGTACAGTATTGTCCAAGGCAGCCCATCTTTGTAGGCTCATCTCCAAATGATGGGGGTTTCGCATTGATAAAGAAGGAGAAGAGTCTGGGAGGACTCCTTGCCACCACCGCAGGGATCCTTGGAACTCACTCCCTTACCAGTTCCCCACGAATTTCTCCTTTGCGAAATTCCCATCTCCTCTTATAACGTCCGTTAGCACACCAAGACCGGGTTGCCGATCGCTAGGTGATGATCGCATTCAGCACCGTTAAGGTGAGTGAGATTGAGGGGTATTTAGCTCCGGTAGGAACTCGGCCCCAAATCCTGCAGAGCATGTGCGACGCCGCGCAGGCGGCTCTTGAGGTTCGCGGAGAGGTTCTGAATTTCCTTGCGGTGAGTTTCTACGTGAGAGGACGAGATCTTCTCGAGGCGTGCGGCAAATCGATCCAGTGCCGTGTGGCATTCTGCATCCAATAGCACACGATTCTGCTCGGCCCAATCAGTCATCAGAGAGTTTAGGGCCTCCGTGGCCTGCTGGCCTAGGGCTTCAGAAAAGTGCCGAATCGCTTCCTCCGACAGCGCATCCAGCCGCGCCGACGTTTGGTCACAAAACGAATCGAGGCGGCGCTCCAGGCGGCCCGAAAACTCTTCGCACTTCTTGGCAAATAGGTCCTCGATCTGGGCCGTCGCTTGCTGCTCGGTTTGCCTATCTGTAACGCGCTTAACATCCGCAAAGATCGGCGTTTGAGCAGTGGAAGAGGCGGTTGATTCGACGATTTTCTTAGCCGGTTCACGGGAGGACACATCGAGAACGGGAATCTGCTGCACGGGAGCGGGTATTGCGGATACCGAGAGCCGGCTTGGCTTCATGAAAGCGATTGGATTGGCTGCGATCTGTTGAGGCAAGCGGCCCTCGGCAACGGACGCCACAGGTGTAGTTGCCGGACGAAGAGCTTGACGCGCCGAAACTGGCTCAGAAGGCTTGTGCCGTCCATCCCAGGATGCCACAAGAAATCCGCCGCTGGCGCGAGCCAAGGCTCGCAGACCACGCCCAGCGCTTTCCCAACCCGCCGAAACCGCCAGACGGAAACGGTGGCCTGTCGCCGTTAAATGATCACGCTGCGCCTGCATCCAGGCTCTGTGGTTGTCTTTTTGACTCGACATAACCGTCACCTCGCCGCGAAGGGTCGTTAATTCCGTATTGTCTCATCTTGTTCCACAAGGTCTTAGTACTGATATGGAGGGCGTGGGCGGTTTCCGTGCGGTTCCAGCGGCTCTTCTTGAGACACTCCTCAATCATCTGCTTCTCGGCCTCAGCGCGAATCGAAGCAATGCGCGGCTTTAGACCGGATTTTTCCTCTTTCCCGTGCGCCTCAGACGACCCTCTGTCGCCGTTGCTCGAAAGCAGCTCGCTAATCAAGGTCACATCGTCCTGAAGGATCAGGTGACGGCAGATGAAACTCTTGAGTTCCCGGACATTACCGGGCCAAGAATGCTGCATGCAGGCGTCAAAAGCGCGTTTCGACAACGGGCGGGGCAGGCAGCCCAGCTCGGCGGAAAGCAAGTCGATGAAATAATCGATGAATAGGGGAATATCCTGGCGCCGCTCGCGCAGAGCCGGAACATGCAAGGTGATGGTGTTCAGGCGGTAGTACAGGTCGGTGCGGAACGTTTTCTGTTCAATCGCCCGTTCAATATTAATATTCGTGGCGGCAATCACGCGTACATCCACAGTGAGGAGACGGCGGCCGCCGAGCCTGGAAAACTGTTTGTCCTG
>DATFQU010000347.1:0-5680 GCA_035264005.1 Candidatus Acidiferrales bacterium | reverse complement strand
AGTTGTAATGCAGAAAAGTGCGGTAAGGATGAGCGCGCTCACGTTCGATGTAGCGCAGAAAGTCGCGACGGAGCTGGCCTGTGGCGGTTACGCCAACCACGGAGGAATAGGAAGCTGAGCGGTCGTGTTCGAGCGGCAACTGGCGCGCCAACGTGCAACGCAAGCGGCCATTCGTGGCGGAGCTTTCGGAGAGTGGATGCTCGAATCCGAAAAACCAAGCGCCGGATGTCACAGGCGAGCCTTTGACGGCGCCGCTGACTTCGGCGTCCGCGACAGCGAGATCGAGCATAACGACTTCGGTGATGGGCAAACGATCTTTCATTGCGGAGAATTCAATTTCCTGTCGAATGTAATGCGAGTTTTCCCGAAGAATGGCGCGCCATTGAGCGCGCAAGCCGTGCTGCGCGTCTTCGAACGTTGCGCTTACGGAGCGGCCGGAGACGCGTTCGGAATAGCGCGCAGCGCGAGGCTGCGCGGAAAGAATTTCGATTTGCGGGTGTACAACAATGCGCATTGCTGAAGAAATGATTTGCGAGCCGTTGGCGAACGTAAGCGAGAAGACCGGCGCTGGTCCGTCAATTGCTTGGTTGTTTCGACGGTCCTGAATTTGCATGAGCTGCAGACCGGTTGAAGAAATATTCCATTCGGCGGTGATGGATTCGTTGACGAGCGAAATCTTGCTGCCTTGTATGGTCGCTTGCGGCGAATCCTGTGCACTGTCCGAGCTTTGGAGGAGAGTATCGAAGCCAGCGCGACCGAAAAGGGAAGAAACGGGCAAGGCTCCCGCAAGCAGAGCGCCGTTGCGCACGAACTGGCGGCGCGTCAGGAAATCGTTGGGAGTTTGACTGTCTGACTGCATTCTCTCTTTTTTGCGGCGCACGCGCCTCCTGACCAAAACGAAACTACGCGAACCGGATCAATCCCGGCCCGGGGCGGGCGACGAAGAAAGAGTTGGCCTCCGCCCGCTCAGGAAAGCGCTGATGATACTGCGAGGCCCAACTCCGGCGAAACTCTTCTGCGCGGCCGGTTTGAATCAGCGCCCACACGCTGCCGCCAAACCCCGCTCCAGACGCCGACGCGGCGAGCGCGCCCAGTTCGCGTGCGGAACGGGCTAGCGCAATCGTTTCGGGCACTTGATTTGCCAAGCAGGTTTCGGCAAGGAATTGCGAGCGGTCAACGAGCGCGCCCAAAGGCTCGAAATTTCCGCTAGCAAGCGCGTCGGCGGCTCGTGGAACAATTTCGTTGGTTTCTTCGTGGAATTGCTCGAGCCGCTTGAGTAGCAAGTCCGGCGGATACTCAGGATCATGCGAATCGCGCACGATTTGACGCAGGCGCTCCAGGGCGCCGGGCTGCGCTAAAACAGCGCCAAGCGAGGAATCGCCAGTGTCACTCTGGCGGCGGGTGGCGTCTCGCCATAGCTCGAGGACTTTTTGTGCTGCGCCGGAGGCGCGGTTGTAAGCATCGCGCGCGTCGCCGGTTTTGTCAGCCTTTACGCTGCTAACTGCAATGACGAATGCTTGATCTTCGCGGAAACGGATTTCCTTTTCCAGGCGAATAGGACAGAAAGAATACTGCCGCAAGAATCCAGCGCGGGAGCAGAGGATCGCGACGTGGTCTTCGCTTCCGCCCTGTGTGCCGACGCCGCGGCCGCCGGAGAACGAGGCAAAGCTCGCGCCGCTTTCGATGGCAGACACGTAACCGACGAGGCTTTCGCGATCGGGGAAGGCGCGGCGATAAGCGCCGGTGTGCCAGAGCGAGTTTGCTTCGGCGAGCGCGAAGAAAATCGCAATAACCAGCGCGCTGGAACTGCTGATGCCTGAGGCGCGCGGCAGGTCGCTCGTGAAAACAATGTCGGCACCGCGCCGTGCTTCGAGAAAATCGCGCGCCAGCCGTGCCGCGACGGTCATAGGAAAATTCGACCAGTGGCCTGCGGTCGGCGCGATATCGGGGCCGAGAGGGAAGTTCACTGATAAACTGCGGCCAAGATCGAGAATGCGGATTTGTGAATCGGCGCGCGGCGCTCCAACGAGGCAGAGGCCGCGTTCAATCGCGCAGACGATGCTTCGTCCGCCAGCGTAGTCGGTGTGCTTGCCCAGAAATTCGAGACGGCCGGGAACGAAAAAAGCAAAACGCGGCAGAGAATCGTGCCGCCGTAACGAGTGCAATTCACCATCAAGTTTTTCGAAGAGTGCGCCTTTCGCCCCCGATTCTTTCTCCGACATTCCAGCGGCGCGAAGCTGGGCCTCGAATTGCGTCATAGCTCGACGTGAATCCCCGCGAGACGCCGCGCGACTTCCGCGATATCGCCTCGATAGGAGAGGTCAAGCACGCCGCTGCGAAATGGAATGGTCTTGAAGCGAAGGCCGAGGGAACTCAAGCCGAACTGCACCGCCTCGGGCAGCTCGAACTCGCCGCGCGCTGATCGAGGAACTTCGCGGCAAGCCTCGAAGATGTCTGGCGCGAATCGCCAGCAATTCATGCTGATGAAAATCTCTTCACCGTCCGCAGCCGTTGGCGGCATTTCAAGAGGCTTTTCGACAATTTGCTCGAGGTAACCCGCGCTGTCAATCTTCAGCAAGGCGTATCCGAGTATTCGTTCGCGTGGAATATTGCTTTCGCGCAATAAGGCTTCACGTTCAAAGGCCGGAAGCCCTGGTTCGCCGAGTGTGCGGAGTTTTTGGAAAACCTTAACAGGATAATAATTGTCGGAATTCAATACGACAAACGCGTCGCTTCCTGTGAAAGAGTGGGCGGCGAGGAGAGCATTCGCGGTGCCGATGGGCCGCTCTTGAATCGCAAAACTGATTTTGACGCGGTGCGTTGGGCCGGAGCGGTAGTACTCGCGAATCGCAGTGTGCTCCGGGCCGACGACAAGACACGCCTCGGTGAAGCCCGCGTCCGCGAGCGCGCTCAAGACAAAATCGAGAAAGGGGCGGCCGATGGGAATCATCGCTTTCATTCCGCTATCGGCGGCGCGCGACTGGCTATCCTCGAGGTGTGCAGACGCGTCGGAGGAGCGCATTCTTTTGCCCAGCCCACGGGCGAGAATCACGGCTTTGGTAATGCCGGCCGAAGCGCTAGTCATCAAAATAGGCCTTGTAGCGCGCCAACTTTTGTTGAGTGAGCCATCAATTTCTTGTCGATCTCTATCGTTGCCTGCCCGATGCGCGAGCCATTATGCTACAGCGGTTCCGCGGCGCGATGGTTGTTCTTCTTGAGAGAAGAGCGCGGCAGAGAAGAAATGGATCAGAGCACTACAACCCGTCAAAATCACGAAGCCAGCAGCATTCTGAGTCGTTCGCTGAGCATCGCGTTTACATTGCTCCTCTTGAGTTGTTCTTCGCGAGTTGTCGCGTTGCCCCCGCAGCACCATTCGATTCACGTGGAAGGCAACCGGTTCATGCTTGACGGAAAGCCTATCCAAATCATTTCCGGCGAAATGCACTATGCGCGAATTCCGCGCGCATATTGGCGGGATCGTTTGCGGAAAGCGCGGGCGATGGGGCTGAATACGATCTCGACGTACGTTTTCTGGAATCTGCACGAGCCAACGCAGGGAACTTACGACTTCAGCGGACAGCTCGACGTGGCTGAGTTCATTCGCGAGGCACAGCAGGAGGGGCTATACGTGATCTTGCGGCCGGGTCCGTACGTTTGTTCTGAATGGGACCTCGGCGGTTTGCCTTCGTGGCTTCTTGCGAATCCGAAGATCGAGTTGCGAAGCAATCAGGAAGCTTTCCTCCAGCCCGCGGGCGAATGGCTGAAGCGGCTGGGGCGGGAGCTGGCGCCGCTGCAAATCACGCGAGGCGGTCCGATTATCGCGGTGCAAGTGGAGAACGAGTATGGCTCGTTGGGCAGCGACTCCGCTTACATGTTGCGGATTCGGGATTTGATCGAGGAGGCGGGATTTGATGGCGCAATCTTGTATACGGCCGATGGGCCGGCCGAATTGCGGGAAGGAACGCTGCCGAACTTGCCCGCGGCGGTGAACTTTGGTCCGGGCTATGTGGAGCAAGCATTCGCCGCGCTACGCAAGTTTCGTCTGAATGGCCCATTGATGAGCGGTGAATATTGGGACGGATGGTTCGACCACTGGGGCGAGGTCCACAATGTCACCGACGGAAAACAGCAGGCGCAAGATTTGGACTGGATGTTGTCGCGCGGGTACTCGGTGAACCTTTATATGTTTGAAGGAGGGGCTTCGTTCGGCTTCATGGCGGGCGCGAATTACGGCAACGCATACGAGCCGGATACCACGAGCTATGACTATGATGCTCCGTTGGACGAGGCCGGGCGGCCCACTTCGAAATATTTTCTGCTTCGCGACGTGATCTTGCGTCACTTGAACGGCGCTGCTTTGCCGCCGGTGCCGAATCCCATTCCTGTGATTGAAATTCCGGCATTCAAGCTCACGGAGTCGGCTCCGCTGTGGAAAAGCCTCGGCCAACCGATCGAAAGTGCGCGGCCCGAGACGATGGAAGAAATTGGGCAGGCGTACGGCTACATTCTGTATCGCACGCGCGTGGATGGACCTGCGAAGGGCAATCTCGTCGTCAACGAAGTGCGCGACTACGCGACGGTTTTCTTGGATGGTCGTCAGGTTGGAACGCTCGACAGGCGGCTCAATCAAAGCAGCATTTCCGTCGATCTTCCGGCGGGCACAAGCACCCTGGACATCTTGGTCGAGAATCTCGGCCGAATAAACTTTGGGCCACAACTCCGCGAGGACCGCAAAGGAATAACTCAGTCTGTGATGCTTGATGGACACGAGTTGCACGGCTGGAAAATCTATCCGCTTCTGATGAATGATCCGGACTCTCTGGATTTTTCGAAGAGCGTTGCTGCGGCGCCGGCGTTTTATCGAGGCACATTCCATCTGAATCGCACGGGCTACACATTTCTCGATGTAAGTGCGCTAGGCATGGGGGCCGCGTGGGTCAACGGACATAATCTGGGCCGGTTTTGGAACATTGGGCCGCAGCAAACGTTGTATGTGCCGGGTATATGGCTCAAAAAAGGAAAAAATGATGTGATCGTGTTCGATATCCAAGATGATTCGAAGATCACGCTCGTGGGACGTTCGCAGGCAATCCTAAACCGGCTCAAGTGACAGGTTGCCGTAAGGACTTTCGTCAGAATCGCACAAATATTTGCTGCAATAGGCGTTTTTTTGTGGCTTTATTCGGAGCGCTTCGTTTACTCTCCGCGTGTGGAATTCGATCCTCCATTAGCGAATAACGTTAGGGACGTGCAGTGTGCGCTACGGAACTGTCATTTTGAGGCTGCTTCTGGCTGTGGCCTTCGCCACAGCGGTGTTCCAACACGCATACGCACAGGGTCAGCCGTCCGCGACGTCGCAATCCAGCTCCTCCGATAGCGCCACAGGCTCTGAAGACACAAGCCTGACCGTCTTTCCTCATTCGGACTCCAGCCGTTTCTGGATCTCCGGGCAAGCCAACATCATTTTGCAATGGCATCCGTCATTCCCTTCGGATTACACCGGCCCGAACAGCCTCTCCGCATCGGCGCAGAGCGCTACGTCGCACGTGCTCACGCTATACACAGGCTACAAAGTGGGCGACGCAACGGAAGTTTTTCTGGATATAGAGGACTCAACCGGAACAGGAATCGGCAACGCGCTCGGCCTGGCTGGATATACGAACTTGGACGTGGTTCGCAC
>DATFQU010000346.1:0-10235 GCA_035264005.1 Candidatus Acidiferrales bacterium | reverse complement strand
ATTGCAGTTTGGACCGCTACGTTTGGCACGCAGGAACGCGAAGTTACCGTGGCCGCCGACGAATCCCTGACCGCCGATTTTACTTTCAAGAACAATTAAGCCGAACTGTCGCCGACGAGTGAAGCGATGGCTTTACACTCGGCATAGGAGAGGCGCGTGTGGACGTATACGATTGGGGTGGTGGCGGCGATGCTGCCGGAGCGGTGGAGGGCGGCGCGGTTCGGCGAGTTGGGAGTGGACTGGCCGAGGGCGACGGCGATTTCCGCGCTTGCGGAGGGCTTTGTCGCGGCGGCGCTGCTGGTGGTTTGGTATTCCGCGTTCGTGACGAAATACGGCGGAGTGATTGCGAGAGCGGGTGGCGAGGATTACAGCGGGTTCGTGGCGCTGGGCGTGCTGGCGCTGCATCCGCTGACGTGGGTGATTTGCTATTTTGGGTGCGAAGGCGCGGTGCGGTTTCTTGCGGCGGTTGCGACGGGCGAGAGCTACGGGACGCTGCCGCTGGCGCTGGTTGCGTGGGGAATGGAACGCGGGGAACGGAAGCGGCGAGGCCAACCGGTGGGGGATGAAGTAACGATTCGCACGAGCGAATATGATTTGCAGGTCGCGTCATGCCGCGCGAAGCAGCACTGGAGATATCCGCTGACGATTTGCTACCAGGAGAAATTTTATCAGGTGATGAGCGGCGAGGTTTTGCGGCAGGGATTGCGTCCGTACGTTTATTTTTTGCGGCGGCTGCCGGCGAATGAAATCATCAAGGGATTGGAGCAATACAATCCGGCGAGCGCGGTGGATGAGGCGACGCCGGGATTTTTCGAGACGGTGCGGAGCGAAGTGAAGCGGCACGGCGGACAGGGGCGTTAGCGAAGAGTCGTAGGTGCGAAAAGCGAACATGGAGTGCTGCCGCGGGGCTAGTGAAAGGCGACTACATCGCGCGAAAGGCAGCGCGAATAGGAAGAGTATCCGAGCGACTTTATGTCGGAGCTGAAGCTCCGACCCCCTGGAAGGCCTACGAAAGGGCTGGTCACCCGCCCGATGAATTTTCCGGTTTTGGCTTTTTGCTCGTCGATGGCTCGGCGGCCGCAGGGGTCGGCGAAGCTCCCGGCGCGCCTCCTGCCGGGGCTGACGGGATAGGATTTTGACTCAAGAATGGCTCAATATATTTCCGCACTTCCTGGTGCTGCCATGCTGTCGCCTCATCGTGGCGCTGTTTTCCAGCTTGGTATATTTCTTCTAATTTGGCGACTAAGGGAGAAGTCATATCAAAATGGATGACGTTTCTGGGATTGGTGGTGATTACGACGATGTCCGTTTCCGCGCCCACCCCCGGCGCGACCTCTGCACGCTTCTTAGCCGTATAGAGTAGCGACAACGCCTCCGGGAAATCCCATTCCGTCGTGTAACGAGAAAACATGAATTGCGATTCGGCGTGCCACTGTCCCGCGCCTGCGGCGGCAAACCCGATCCTGTCCACCCAAACACGTTGCGCGTATTCAATCTTATAGACATGCCCTTGAGTGCCGATGCCGTCCGCACCAATAAGAATGGCTCCTCCGAAACCATAATGGAGGCCGCTTTTGCGATAGTAATCTTGTAATTGCCTGATGATTTCTGAATAGATCTGCGACCCAAACGATTGGTGGTTAAGAAACGAGTCAGTGGTTAGACCCAGAGGCCCAAGTACGTCTGACTCAGCTAAGCGTCTAACATAACTTCTTAAGCTTCGGTAAAGTACTTTCGCTATTTCGCTTACATCGACTATATGTCTCTGGATAACCTCGAGTTCTGAAGCGTTTGCGATTTCAGCTTGAGCCGCCGCATCTCCATACATCAGCGCGACAGCATGGGGCCCTTGTCTCCACATTTTCGGCTGTGGTTGCTCGAATTCAACATCGCCAGCCGTAATCATGTGGTCTTCCGCTGCGATAACAGCAGTACCGCCCTGCATTTTGCAAACAGCGGCAATGGCAACGGTCATGGCCTTCTCCTGTCCGAAGCACTTTCCTAAACTGGATTCCCGCAGTGGGTTCGGAATCACTTATGCACCCCGCGCACACTTTTGTCAAAATAGATAATCTACCAAGCAACAAACGCAGGCTAGCCAAAGGGGAGTGGCGGAGGAGAAACAGTCCGAGCCAGCGTGGAGAACACAAGGGAAACGCCCTCCTATTGCCCATTAAGTACTATTCGCTGTACACTGCGCCGCAATGTCCAAGTTTGTTGTCAAAGTGACGGGTCCGTTCAAGGTGCCCTGCTACGTTGGTAACGGGGGACGGACTATCACAGACGATGGCGTAAAAGACTTCTGGCTGCAGAACAAGAAGTACGAGAACCGCAAGGGCTGCTATGTTTTCGCGATTCGAGCTGGGAAAGGCTTTACCCCCGGCTATGTTGGCAAGGCAACAAAGCGTTTTGGGAAAGAGGTTTTCGAGTATCACAAACTAACCCGCTACCAGCAGGTCTTAGTGGACTACGCTAGAGGTACCCCCGTCCTCTTTTTCCTCGTCGCAAAGAAGAAGAAGGGAAAGCCGAATAATTCTCAAATCAGCAAAATCGAAAAGTATCTTATAGATTTGGCCATTACAGCGAACCCAAACTTGCTCAATCAGAAGGGCACAAAACCTCCCAACTGGGGCATTCAAGGTGTTATTCGAGGCGGAAAAGGTAAAGTCACTGCAGTTACGAAGGTGTTCCGCAAAATGCTCGCCATCGACTGAACTCGTTGTACTCCGTCCGCCATTTTGCTCCGCGCATCTCGCAAATTCTGAAACCAACTCGCGCTCAAATACCAGCTAGTGCGGTCACAGCCAGCGTATCTCGAGGTTTTCAGGGGTCGGCGGAGAGGCGGCAGCAGTGGGCAAGGTCGTCCCGGGCGACTTCGAGGGCTTTTTCGGGCTCGCCGAGGAAATTGTAGTGGGTGGTGGAGGTGGCCTCGTGCATCGTGAACGAAAATAGAAACTTTCTGCCGGAAATATCGTATTGATAGAGTGAGGGTTCCCAGATGTCGGGAGCGACGGGAGCCTGTTCCATGTGGAAGGTGCCGCCGCGGTAGATTTTGCCGAGGACGCCGCCGCCGAAATTGACGGCGCGGATGACGGTGGCGTCGACGGAAGCAACCTGGGCGGCTTCAGGATCAATCCAGACGGTGGCGCGGGCGTGAGTGAGCAGGTCGCTGGGGTCATCATGAGGCTGGTAGTTTGGGTTCGGGTCCAGTTGGAGTTTTTCGAGGACTCGTCCGTCGCGAATCTCGCGTGAGACCCAGGTAATGCGGTAGGCGGTGAGGACTCTGTCGACGAAGCGAGCGCGCTCCTTGCGCTTCTTTTGCTGTTTGGCGAGGACGGAGATTTCGCGAGGATCGTCAGGATGGACGGCGACCTGGAGGATGTTTTCCCAGTCGCGCAACTGGCGCTGATAGAGAGCGGCGGGAACGGGAGAGCCGTTTTGGCGCAAGAGAATGCGCAGAGTGCCGCTGCCGGTGGGAACGACGCGGAGGGTTCTTTCGTCCCTGACTGTGCCGCCAGAGTCGTTTGCGCGAGAGACGCGGTGTTCGATGCGCTCAAAGGAATCGAGCGCGGCATCATCACGATGCTGATTGGCGATGGTACGAACCATGAGGTCGTGGACCTGTTCGTCGGTCAGTGGAGTTTGATCGGGCGCGGCGGACTGAGTGAGCGGCGCGCGATTGCCGGCGGCGGTGGAATACGAGAGGGCAAGACAGAGCGCGACGCTGGCGGTTGTTGCGAGAGCGAATTGGGCGCGGCGGTTCATTCCATGTGTTTGTATACTTTTGGGATTCCGGCGGATGGCTGCCGGTTGCTACGGATCGTCGTTATGAGTCGTTGGTACGGTGCGAGCTGGTAGAATTGTAGCCGGTTTTCACGCGAAGGGTTGAGGGCATTCCGGACGCGGTATCGAGAACGTCATTGTGGAGAAACGCGTGGCAGGCGACGCAAAACTGAAGCTCGGCTTCCGGCAGACTCTGGTGAGTTTGCGCGAAGCGACTTGGCTTGCGTTGGACACGCTGCGCACGCATAAGCTGCGGACGTTTCTGACGCTGCTGGGTGTGATTCTGGCGGTGACGACGCTCGTGTCCGTGATGAGTGTGCTGAACGGGCTGAACCTTTACGTGTCGACGAAGATTGCCAACCTGGGGTCGAATGCATTTATCGTCGACAAGTACGGGATTATCACGAGTTATGAAGCGTTCCTGAAGGCGCAGAAGCGGCCGACGCTGACAGAGGCCGACTATTACGCGATGAAAGAAAATTTGCGTTATGCGCTGCACGTGGCGGCGTATGAGGCGACGGTTGCCGACGTGCACAACGGCCGGCAGATTGATGAAGACGTGAACCTGCTGGGCGCAACTCCGGAGTTTACGCAAGTGGAGAGCTTTGATATCGCGGTTGGGCGCGCGTTCACGGAAGAGGATGAGATGCACCGGGCGGCGATTTGCTTCCTCGGGCATGACGTGGCTCAGCGGCTTTTTCCTGCGATTGATCCGATCGGGCGGGAAATTCGCGTGGGAGAAGAGCAGTATCAGATTGTGGGCGTCGCGAAGGCGCTCGGGACGGTGCTGGGGCAGTCGCGCGACAATTTCGTGATGGTTCCGCTTTCGACTTACCGGGAAGCATGGGCGCAAACGGGAGACACCGTTACGATTTTCGTTCAGGCAATCAATACGGACGCGATTCCGGCCGCGGTAGATGAAGCGCGAGTGTTTATGCGGGCGCGGCACCACCAGCGGTATCGCGATGCGGATGATTTTGGGATTATCGAGTCGTCGTCGATCACGGACCTGTGGAAGAAGCTGACGACGAATATTTTCGGGATTGCGGTGTGGCTGACGAGCGTGTTCCTGGTGGTGGGCGGGATCGTGATTATGAACATCATGCTGGCGAGCGTGACGGAGCGGACCCGGGAAATTGGAGTGCGAAAATCGCTGGGAGCGCGGCGCCGAGACATCGTGCTGCAATTTTTGATGGAAAGTTCGACGCTTTCTGCGGCGGGCGGCGCGATGGGCGTGATTCTTGCGGAAGCGGTGACCATGCTGGTGCGGGCGACGACCCCGATGCCGATGTCCGTGCCGCTGTATTCGATTTTAATTGCGCTGGTGCTTTCGTCGGCGGTTGGGCTGTTCTTTGGGATTTATCCGGCGGTGCGAGCGTCACGGCTGGACCCGATTGAAGCGCTGCGAGCGGAGACTTAGAAATGGTGAAACAGGACATACGGGAAAATCTGACACTGGCGTTCGATACGCTGCGGACGCACAAGATGCGGAGTCTGCTGGCGGTGCTGGGCGTAGTGATTGGCGTGGGCGTGATTATTGTAGTGGCGTCGCTGATTACGGGATTCCGAGCGACGATTTCAGAGGAAATTGCAGGGTTTGGAGCGGATACCGCGTGGGTAGCGCGTTACGATGAAGGGCCGCGGATGTCGCGGCTTCCGGCTAATGAACGAAACCGGCCACCACTGACGCTCGATCAAGGATTGGGTTTGCTTTCGCAGTGCCCGGCGATCAAGGAAGTGACGATTTCGCTCTATCAGTGGAAGGACGACCACATCGCGACGTACAACAGGAATCAGGTGGACGCGCTGGACATGAGCGGAACCAGTCCTTCGTATATGGAGGTTTACGGCAACGCGAATCTGCAGGCGGGGCGATTTTTTACGGACGCGGAAAATGATGAAAGGGCGAAAGTCGTGGTGTTTGGAACGGATGCGGCGAAGGCGCTCTTTGTGAATCCGCAGGACGCGGTGGGAAAAACGGTGCGACTGGATGGGTCGGACTTTCGAGTGATTGGAGTTTTTGAAACGCCGAAGGGCGGGTTTGGCTTTGACAACGAAGACAAACGGGCCATCGTTCCATACAACACACTGCATGAAATGTATCCGCAGGCGCTCGACAACGGGTATCGGTTCGTGGCCTATCCGGGACAACTGGACGAAGCAGTGGATGAAGCACGCGGAGTGCTGCGGCGCGAGCGGAAGGTAGCGTATAACGCGCCGGACAGTTTCTCGATCACGACGCAGGTGCAGCAAGAGGAGCAGTTCAACCAGATCATTGGCGGCGTGGCGCTGGTGCTGATCGTGCTGAGTTCGATCGGCTTGCTGATTGGCGGCGTGGGCGTGATGAACATCATGCTGGTGAGCGTGACAGAACGCACGCGGGAGATTGGCGTGCGAAAAGCGATCGGCGCGCGCAGCCGCGATATTACGTGGCAGTTTTTGTTCGAAGCGATGACGCTGACCGGCGCAGGCGGACTTTTTGGCGTGGCGCTTTTCAGTGGGCTTGCGCTGCTGATTCCGCACATAACGTCGATGAAGGCTTCTGTTCCTGCGTGGGCAATCATTGTGGGCATTGCAGTGTCGGTGGGAATCGGGCTGGTGTTTGGAGTGTGGCCGGCGGTGAAAGCGGCGAAGCTCGATCCGATCGAAGCTCTCCGGTACGAATAAGGCGGAAAATTAACGGAGTGAGAGTTGCGCAGAGAGCCGCGTGGCGGCGTAGAAGTATTTGTATGCAAATGAGCGAATACCACTATCCGTAGATGAATTGAGCACGCACACCCAAATATTTTGTGGTGAGGTTGCGGTTTTCTCTTGACACGTTTTTAACAACCCAGTAAAACACTCGCCCAGATTCCGGGGGAGCAGTGGTCAGGCCCGCGAGAGAAGAGTTCGGGGCAGTTTTCACGGCGCCGACCGGGTCACAATCGACGACATAAAGGGCTGAACGCCTGAACGCGAAAGTTGTGGAAATGCGAGCGTGGCGGAGCGTTCCCTTTTTGTCGGTTTTCACAGGGAAAGAAGTTTTCCACTGGTGGACCGGTTGTGCCGGACTGAATCGCGGAGCTAGACTCAGGCCCCTTTGAATTGCGCGGCGCTTACCTGCCCCTTCCACGCCGCGTGCCGGGGTTGAGGTGCGCTATAATGGATGTATTGCGTTCCTCCCGCCCGGGCAAAAATCTTAAAAGGCAGGTTGCCTGCGCGGAGGCAAACATGGCGGAAACAAGAATGGCATTGAATCACAAAACGGAAACTGAGCAAGAGAGTCGTGCGGCCGTTTCGGGCGGATTGGAATTCGTGCGGCGTTTTACGGATGGAAAAACCGCGCCATTTGATGCGGTCGAATGGGAGCGGCGGACGGCGCAGATCGGGAACGAGAAAGGGCAGGTTATTTTCCGCCAGGAAAATGTGGAAGTGCCGAAGCTGTGGTCGCAGACGGCGACGAACATCGTGGCTTCGAAATATTTCCATGGCAAACCAAATACTTCGGCGCGCGAGACCTCGGTGAAGCAACTGATTGGGCGCGTGGCGGACACGATTGTGCGCTGGGGCGAGCAAGGCGGTTACTTCGCGTCGCCGGCGTCGCGCGAGGCGTTTCACGATGAGCTGACGCATTTGCTGGTCGAGCAGAAGGTGGCGTTCAATTCGCCGGTGTGGTTCAACGTGGGCGTGCAGCCGAAGCCGCAGTGCTCGGCGTGCTTCATCAATTCTGTCCAAGATTCGATGGACTCAATCATGAACCTGGCGAAGACAGAAGGGATGCTTTTCAAGTGGGGTTCGGGAACGGGAACGAATTTTTCGACGCTGCGCGGAAGCAGAGAGACTCTGTCGGGCGGAGGAATCGCTTCGGGGCCAGTGAGCTTCATGAAGGGCTTTGATGCGTTCGCGGGCGTGATCAAGAGCGGCGGCAAGACGCGGCGCGCGGCGAAGATGGTGATTTTGAACGTGGATCATCCGGACATACCGGAATTTATTAGCTGCAAGACGAAAGAAGAGCGCAAGGCGCACGTGCTGATTGAGCAGGGCTACGATCCGTCGATTGACGGCGAGGCGTACAGCTCGGTGTTTTTCCAGAACGCGAACCATTCGGTGCGCGTGACCGACGAATACATGCAGGCAGTGGAAGAAGATCGCGATTGGTGGACGCGAAACGTCGCAGACGGGCAGCCAAATGAGAAATTCCGGGCGCGGGATTTGCTGCATGAAATGGCGGAGTCGGCATGGCGCTGCGGCGATCCGGGTATGCAGTACGACTCGACTGTGAATCGCTGGCACACCTGCAAGGGGACTGACCGGATTTACGCGTCGAATCCATGTTCGGAGTACATGTTCCTCGACGATACGGCGTGCAATCTGGCGTCACTCAATTTGCTGAAATTCCTGGGGCCGAACGGGCAGTTTGATGTGGAGGGATTCCGGCACGCGGTGGACGTGACAATCACAGCGCAAGAGATTTTGGTGGACAACGCCAGCTATCCGACGCCGAAGATCACGCAGAATTCGCGAGATTTCCGGCCGCTGGGATTAGGCTACGCGAATCTGGGTGCGCTGCTGCTTTCGCTGGGAGTTCCGTACGATTCGGATCAGGGCCGGGATATTTGCGGAGCGGTCACGGCGTTGATGACCGGCGAAGCGTACGCGCAATCGGCGCGAATCGCAGAGCGGCTGGGCGCATTTTCGGGCTACAAGGAAAATCGCGAGCCGATGCTCGACGTGATGCGGATGCATCGCGACGCGCTGCGCCCGATTAAAGAGGAGAATGTGCAGCCGCAATTGCTGCGCGCAGCGCGGCAGTCGTGGGATGACGCGGTGGATTTCGGCGAACACTTCGGATACAGGAATTCGCAAGTGTCCGTGCTCGCGCCTACCGGAACAATCGGCTTCATGATGGATTGCGACACGACGGGTATCGAGCCGGACTTGGCGCTGGTGAAGCACAAGCGGCTGGTCGGCGGCGGCGTGATCAAGATCGTGAACAATACGGTGCCGATGGCGCTGATGCGGCTGGGCTATTCGGACGTGCAGACCTCGTTGATTGTGGACTGGATTGATCAGCATGGCACGATCGAAGGAGCGCCAGCGTTGCGGCCTGAACATTTGCCGGTGTTCGATTGTTCACTGGCGACGAATGGCGGACGTTCGATTGCGTGGCGCGGACATTTGCGGATGATGGCGGCGGCGCAACCGTTTCTCTCCGGCGCGATCTCGAAGACGATCAATATGCCGGAAGAATCGACCGTCGAAGACGTGATGCAGGCTTACATCGAGTCGTGGAAGCTGGGACTGAAGGCTGTGGCGATCTATCGAGACAATTCGAAGCGTTCGCAGCCTCTTTCGGCAGCAGGCGGGAAGAAAGCGGAGAAGGCAGAAGCAACAGCCGCGGTGCCAGCAGCGGCAACACAGACTGCAGCGTCTGCGGTGCAGGCGGAAGTTCCGGCGCCGGCGCAAAAGGAGCTTTTCCGCGAGCCGCGGAAGAAACTGCCGAACGAGCGGCGTTCGATCACGCATAAGTTCAACGTCGGCGGACACGAAGGCTACCTGACGGTGGGCATGTACGACGACGGCGAGCCCGGCGAGATTTTCATCAAAATGGCCAAGGAAGGCTCAACGCTTTCCGGGATCATGGACGGCTTCGCGCTTTCTGTATCCATCGCGCTGCAGTATGGCGTGCCGCTGCGCGCGCTGGTGGATAAGTTCGTGAATGCGCGGTTTGAGCCCGCCGGTTACACCGGCAACAAGCAGATTCCATACGCGAAGTCGATCATCGATTACATTGGGCGGTGGCTCGGCGGGAAATTCATTTCGAGCGATTACGTGGTGCAGACGACCGAATCGTCTGAAACCGCAGCCGTGCCGAGCACGCCGCAGCCGACGCCAGTTTCGAGCGTGAGCGTTGCGGAGGAAAAGTCGTCGGAGAAAATTTCGCGTCCGCGCGCAGCGATTGATGATGCGCCGTCGTGTTCCGAATGCGGGATGCTGATGAGCCCGAATGGCAGCTGCTACAAGTGCGAGAATTGCGGGAGCACTTCGGGCTGCAGCTAAAAAGGGAAAGGCAACCAAGCACGCTTCAGGGATAATCATAGCCAGTATCCATTACGAGACACTGGTTATCGGCTAACTTCAGCGATGTGTCCCACGGTGGTACAGTCGAAGTTTCGACACTATGTCAGAGGCCCTTCGAGTTCGGCACCAGATTCCTGCGCTTACACTGCGCACATTTGACGGGCGGAGTGTGTCGGCGTGGGATTTCAAGCAGCGGCGCAACCGCGTGATTGCCATGCTGCGCGCGGATTCCCCGAAATCGTGGGAGTTTGTGAAGGAATTGATTGCGCACGCTGCCGATTGGAAGGAAAAGGATGCGGTTGGGCTGGTTGTCTTTCAAAAAGTGCCGCTGACGGGATTGCCGACGGCGCTGCCTCCGGAGATTGTTGCGGGCACGGACGAAACGGGGAATT
>DATFQU010000345.1:0-8222 GCA_035264005.1 Candidatus Acidiferrales bacterium | reverse complement strand
CGCTTTGCGAGAACGCCTCGCGAAGATCTTGAAAAACTCATCCGCTGGGAACGAAGCCGGCAACGCTCGCAGTCTGGACGAAAAAGCGGCGGACATCGAGAACGCAATTTACGAACCGAATGATATGGCTCCGGAGGACATCCACAATTATCCCGCAAAGATTCGGGTCAAACTGATCACACTCGAGCATGCAGTCGATAGTGCAGATACAGGGCCGACGCCGCAAGAGCACGAACTTTTTCAAACTCTAAGCGAAGAATTGAAGACCCAACTCAGCCGATGGAAGGAACTCAGCGAAACTCAAGTGCCGGCGTTTGAAAAAACATCGACAGCGCAAACAAAGCCATAACGAAACTATCCGGCCGAGGTTCTGCAAAATGCCTCTCGCGCCAAGAAAGCGCGGCGGCTAACTGACTGGAAGGATTGGTGGGCCTGGACTGACTTGAACAGTCGACCTCGCCCTTATCAGGGGCGCGCTCTAGCCACCTGAGCTACAGGCCCGTGGGAGAACATAATTTTAGCACGAGCAACCGAGGCTGCACATGGCCTTTCACACTTGCATCCTTCGCCAGCGCTTCGACAGCCCGCTTCCTTCAGGCTGTCTGCAGATAAGCCGGAGCAAACGCGCCGGTGACAAACGACTCGAGCGTCGTGGGTGTCGTGTTTCTTGCGGACCGCGCCTCTTGTGGCGCGATCAATCCGGCATTCGCACCCTCCCACATTTCAATGATCAACTCTGCGGTCTTTTTGGGTAGCCCCATCTTCAAAAGAGCTGTTTCCAGCGCCGGGCTCGGCACTTGCACGTAGCTAACATCAGTCTTGCCGATCGCTTTGCCCACAATGGATGCGGCCTCGTTCATCGAAATATCGCGCTGGCCGTGCAATTCCTGTGTCGAGGCGCCGGAAAAATCCCGCGCGGCGAGGCGATTGGCCGCATACGCCCCGATATCCTTCGTGGCGATCCACGGCATCGGCGCGTCACCTCGCATTCCGCCCGGCAGCGTTCCCGTCGCACGTAAAGGCGCCATGCTCATGAATAGGTTCTCCATGAAATACGCGGCCCGCAGGTGCAACACATTGAGGCCATCAACTCGATTCAGCTTTTGCTCCTGATTGTGCAGCCCAACGATGGGACCGGTGCCTTGTGCGTGTTGCGCGCCGATACTGCTCAAATTAACCACGAATCGGACATGCGCGTTCGTCACTGCCTTGGCGTAACAATCGGAAACCCGCTCTTGATGCGTCCGCAGATCCTGCTGTGACAGGTCTTCGGGCAGAATCAGGTAGATGGCAGACGCGCCCTCGAAAGCGTTCGTAAGGAACCGAACATCTTCCACATTGCCGGTGGAGCGTTGGGCTCCCAGCTGCACGAGCGGTTCGAGCTTTCGAGCATTGCGCCCAAGCGCCCGAACCTTCTGCCCTTTCGCCAGCAACACTTCAGTGACTCGCCGGCCTGTGCGCCCTGTTGCCCCTGTCACAACGATCATTGTCGCTCTCCTGGGATTGCTTGAAGCAAGTGGGCCCCTCAGGAAATTCGCACAATGATCCTCAGCAAATCAACTTTTCTCTTCGTTTGGATATCCCCGATACTCTCCGCGCGCCAAATCGTGTACACTCTCGCAACCAATTCCACCCGCGCATCACAGGAGGCACAAATGCTCTATCTGCTCTGGGTCATCGTCATCGGCATTCTCGCCGGATGGATCGCCGGCAAACTCATGCGCGGAAAAGGATACGGCCTCCTCGGCGACCTCATCATCGGAGTAATCGGCTCGCTTCTCGGCAGTTTTATCTTCGGGCTGGTGGGATTGGGCGCTTACGGTCTGATCGGCCGCCTGATCGTAGCCGTCGTCGGCGCCGTCATTCTTCTCTGGCTGATTCGCCTCATTAAGAAAGCCTGAGCCGCGAACGCCTTATTTTTCGTCTGCGAAATATTGCCCAAGCCGCGCGTGCAGCTTCTCAACCGTTCCGTGCAGCTCCGTAATGCCTTCCGTGCGGCCGCTCACGTCCTGCGTATTCAAATCTTGCAGCAAATCATTCGTTAGCGTCGTCGCGCGCCGAATGCGTTCCAGCGTCAGCAGTGAAAGCACCGTCGACGGGTCGCGCTTCTGAATTTGCCGCTCGCGCCACTCCTGAACCGCCCACGCCGTTTTTCTCACGTAGTCCACCGCGTCGCGAAATTCCCGCAAGATCAGCGGATCAATGTCTCCCGACTTGATCGCTCCCTCCAGGCGCAAAAGTTCCGCGCCCGCCTTGCGCAGTTGAAAATTCAGTCCCCAGAAACTTTCCTCAGGCGCGAGCAGCTCCACCGCGATTCCCTGAATTTCGCCCTCGCGCGTCCGCCGCACCGCCGCCATTCGTGCGCGCGTTTTTTGCGCCGTCAGCAAGTTCGTCAACTCCGCCTCGATACCCATTGTCGGATAATTCTTCATTCGCAACAGCGCGCCGTGCGCGTTCACTTCCGTCGCCTGCGCTTGCTCTTTGAATTGCGCGCCGGTCGCCTCGCGCCAATTGACTTCCAGAGGCACAACTACAGGAAAGCGGCTGCTGCGCCGCTGCTCGCGTCCGGAGGAATCGGCTGGAAACTTTTCCCGAGCCACGTTTCGCCTCAGGGAATTCGCGCCTAATCTGCTCCCTCTTGGCTCAAGTTTGCAAGTGATAAATTCCTATGTGGCCTGTTGCGCGCCGCCTCATCGGCTCGGTCGTCGCGCGCTTCCAATCGAAGAATCACTCCGCGCGCAGCGCTTGTATCACGTCTACGCGCGCGGCTCGCGCGGCTGGCAGCGTCGAAGCAACAATCGCTGCTGCGAGCAGCACGCACGCGGAGAGGACTACGGGCAAAACGCCTGGCATCTGCATCTCGAGAACGTATCTGCCGATCAAACGCGCCGCCGTGTAACCAATCGCCCCGCCTGCCAAAACACCAATAAGGGCCATCACTGCACCCTCACGAATAACTCCTCGCAGAATGTGCCCCGGCTCCGATCCCAGTGCCATTCGGATGCCGAATTCCCGTGTCCGCGCGCTCACGGAAAACGCCAGCACGCCGGCGACGCCAATTACTGCAACCAAGAGCGCCACAGCCGCGAAAACTCCAAACACCATCGAATTCAAGCGGTCCGGAGCGAGCACTTCGGCGCGAATATCCTGCAGCGTCGCGGCATGTTCCACTGGCTGCTCGGCAGACATCCCCCGAATCGTCTGCGTCACCGGTGTAACCAGCGAGTAAGGATTCATGCTCGTATGAATGAAAAGATGCCCGTTAAACATAAAACCCGCCGTATCGAACGTGCCATAAATCGTAGCCATCGCTTCTGGAACAACGTGCTCATCATCAACATCCGGAACAACGCCGATGATGCGGTGCGGCGCCATAAAGCGCGCCTTCTCGTCCTTCGTTCCCGGAAGGAATTGCAGTACGGGATCCGTCCAATACACATGCCGGTTCAGCGCATCCTCGTTCGGGAACATCCGCTGCGCCAGCGTCTCGCTCACCATCACCACCGGCTCGCTGCCCGGACGCGCGTCCAGATCGTTGAAATCGCGCCCTTCGATGAGCGGAACGCCCAGTGCCGCAAAAAATCCGGGAGAAATTGTGCGCGGTTCCGCGCGCGGATCTTCCTGGCCGGCAACATGAATGTGCCCGTCCGCGGAAAATTGCAGGCCTGGACCGAACACGGTGGCGTCCCGCCACGGCTCAACATCGTCATACGCCGTTTTGATCACCCCCGGCAGCGCTTCGACGCGTCGCATTGCCTCTTTGTAAAAATCAATCACCTGCTCCGGCGTTTTTCCATACGACATCGCCGGAACATCAATCGCCAGCACGTGCCGCGTGTCCATTCCCGTTTGCGTTCGCTGCAGCGCGATCAGCGTAGTAACCAGCATCGTCGCGCCCGCCAGCAGCACGAACGACGCAGCAATTTGCGTCACCGCAAAAATCCTTTGATTCCGCTTCGTGCTGCTCGTGATCCGAACTCCGCCGCCCGACACGTTCAACCCGCTCGAACGGTCGGCCGACGGCAGACGCGGCACAAACGCGAGAATTACCGCCGCGACGATCGCCAGTCCTGCACCTACCCACAGCATGCTCCAGTCCACCGTCAAACCAACGGCTCGCACACTAAATCGCGACGCGTATCGCGCCAGAATCGCCACCAAGGGTTTTGCGCTGATCACGCCAAGTGCTGCTCCCACACCGCATAGCAGAACGCTTTCCGCCAGCAGCATTCGCCGCAGTGCTCCAGTTCCCGCGCCGAGCGCCGCGCGGATCGCCAGCTCGCCTTCGCGCCGCACCGTCCGTGCCAGAATCAAATTGGCGACATTCGAGCACGCAATAATGAACACAAGTCCCGAAGCCGCCAGCAGCACCAGCAAAACCGTTCGCGCGCCCGATGTGACCTGATCACGCAGCATCCTCGCGCTAATTGCAAAATTATCGTGCGGCGGATACGCGTCCGCGTGGTCCTTCTGCATGTTCGTGTACACAGTGCGCAATTCGCTGCGCGCCTGATCCAGCGTGGCGCCGGGAGCTAGCTGCCCAAATAGTTCCGTCATGCGGTGAACGCGCCCCGTCACCATGGTTGCGGAGAGATGATGCGGACTGGTCACAATGTTGGCGATAATTTGCGTGTCCGCCGGATACGGAATCGACGGCTCAAGCACACCAATCACCGTCGCAGAGCGATCCCCAATGCTTCCCAGCCGCACCGTCTTGCCGATCACCGATGGGTCGCGATGAAATACTGTTGTCCAGAAGGGATAGGTCAGCACAACAACGCCCGCTGCCTTCGGCCCGTCGTCCTGAGGCCCAATCAGCCGCCCCAGAGCCGGCCTCAGCCCCATCACATCGAAATAATTCCCGCCAACCACCCCCGCCTGCACTTCCTGTGGCTGGCCCAGCCCGATCATCGTGAATCCAATGACCGAGAAGTCGCCGAATTTCGCGATGGAGTGAGTGCCAGCCTTGATGTCCTGAATCTCCGGTACCGACCACGTAGTGTCCGGCTCGCTGAGACCCATGGCGCTTTGCTGGATGTAAATCAGCCGGTTCTCGCCGCGATTGACCAGCGGCTTCAGCAGTACTCCGCGCACCAGCGTAAAAATCGCCGCATTCGCTCCTATGCCCAGCGCCAGCGTAGCAATTACGGTGAACGCAAGCCCCGGCGTCCGCCTCAGCGAACGAAACGCGCCCCTCAGATCTCGGAGAAATTCCATCTCGCACCCCCTGCTGCAAACGAGTCTACCACGCCCCGTCCAACTCGCGCATCCAGCCTCCATTACCTTCTACTCCGTCGAAATGCATGTGCCCACCGAACTGACAACTGTTGTTCGACAGGCATTTTTCCTTTCGCGCAAGTTTTGAGAACGCGGTTTCCGCGACACCTCTACGCGCGTTTAGCCCTCATCTTTCTCAGTCGACTGAACGTTTCATGTGCAACATAGGAGTTGACCAACAGAGAATGCAATACCGGGTAGTACGGACGGGAAGCCGGCGTCTCGATCTGGCGCCGATTGAAATAGATGTGCGACTTGGCTAGGGCGATAACATTGTGCTACATTCCTAGCAGCAGTCGCCGGTGTTCTGGATGCGTTCGCTCATTCGATCTCTAATCTGCCTCGCTGCCTTCCTTTGGCTGGTTCCATCAGTTGTTCAGGCCCAGGGGCTCCCGATTTCAGAGAGCGGGCAGAGCTTGTTTGATCCTAGTGGAACAGGATCAATATCGGTTTTCATACGCGACGAGTTTGGCGCGCCGCTCTCGGTGACCCCTCTCCTTACGCTCCACGACGAAACCGGCTCGGGCGGGTTTTCCGACATCGAAGCGCACCAAATGGGGGAGTCATGGGTTTTTTCAGGCCTTCCGATCTCTCATGAGTACTACCTTGAAGTAAGGGCCGAGGGTTATCAAACAGGTCACGAAGACATAACGCTTCCACCGATGAATGGTTCGCAAGAACACGTGGTCGTCTTTCTCAATCCAATCGGACAAAAGAAAGCAGCGCCGGGTGGAACGATTTTGGCGCCTCGAGCGCAAAAGGAAGTCGAAAAGGGACTAAACGATTTGCGCGCGCGGAAGTTCGAATCGGCCGAGAAACATTTGACCAAGGCGCTAAGCATCGCCCCCTCAAGCCCATACGTAAATTACAGTATGGGTATGGTTTATTTTTTCTGGGGAAAGTTGCCGCAAGCCGAACAATATCTGGCGAAATCAGTTTCCATCGACCCGCGCGAGCCGCCCGTCCTCTTGGCGTTGGGCGCGGTGCGCATCCAGCTCAACGAGACCGCAGGCGCGATCGAAGTGCTCAAGCAGGATGTCCAGTTGGACCAGAAATCGTGGAAGGGCCAGTGGATGCTCGCGGATGCGTATTTGCACCAGGGGAATTACACAGAAGCGCGCGCATCTGCGGAACGCGCCATGGAGATAGGAAAGTCAGACGCGGCGCCAGTAGAGCTCGTTTTGGCGGACGCGCTGTCCGGAATGGGCGAGCGCGAAAAAGCTATCGCCACGTTTCAAAGCTTCTTGAATAAATATCCACAGGACAGCCGGGCACAACAAATCCGCGACTTTGTGGCGCAGTTGCAGAAGCCTCCCCAAGTTCTGACACCAGTGGCGGAGCATGTCGCGATCACATCGGGCCCGTCGAACATCACGCAACCTGCCGCACCTCTGCTTTCCGGGATTGGAGCTCCTGCGCCTGCGGTCGAGTTGCCGCCAAAGGACGACTGGGCGCCTCCCGACGTCGACGCTGCGAAGCCCTTTGTAATCTCCGGGGCGTCGTGCTCTTTGCCAAAAGTCATGGCGACCGCGGCGAAATATTCCAGCACATTCGTGAGCACGCTCGCCAACTTTACGGCGAAGGAACAGTACCAATCCGTGGAAATCAGGCGAGATGAAAGGCTGGAATCGCCGCAAACGCGCACCTATCGCTATCTGGCGGTGGTGGATGATTCCGACCCGCACTTGATTAGAGCGAGCGAATTCCGCGAGCCGCTCTCTGCTGCAACGGACATTCCGGACCTCCTCGTAGATCAGGGCGCGCCGGCACTGGCGTGGGTGTTTCACCCGGATTTTCGCGACTCTTTCAACTTTAGTTGTGAAGGGCTCGGCGAATGGAAGGGCAAATCCGCATGGGTGATTCATTTCGAACAGCGAACCGATAAACCAACCGGCCGGCTGCAGTCGTTCGAGACTTCTACCAGAGAGTACATGCTGCCGCTCAAAGGCCGCGCCTGGGTAGCAGAGAATGGTGGCGAGGTCATGCATCTGGATACGGACCTGGCCCATCCCATGGACAAGATTGGAATGCTGCGCGAGCATTTCTCCATCGATTACGCGCCGGTGTCCTTCACGACGCATAAAAAAGTGTTGTGGCTCCCTGAGAATGTCGACGTTTATTACCAGCTTCGGGGACACTACATTCACCACTACCATCACTTCACCGATTTCAAGATGTTCTGGGTCGGCACATCCCAGAAGATCTCGAAGCCCAAAGAAACCCCGCCGAAGGACAAGGCCAGCTCTCCGCACTAGTTCGCCCTCAGCCTCTCGAATCGTAGAAAAAGTGCAAATCACTGGCGATTAGAACTGGCTCCTTTCTTTTATTTTCAGCAACTTACGCTCATTTCTAATAATCCATAGGTCTGGCGATTAGAATTTTTTTGACCGGTGCAGCAAAGCTGAAATCTGTCCCGATTAGAAAGGACTCCGAGCCTTTGTTTTGTGTGGCTTGCGCAAAATCGACTGAGCATTGGTGTCCCGATTAGAAAGGCAGTGGCTAGTGGCGAGTGACAAGTGGCGAGAAAAGGCGAACAAACAGACCGACTGCGAAAAGCCGGTGTGCGAAAATGGGAGGCGCTTCCGAAAAAATCGCGAAATTCAGCGATTAGAAATGAGTCCCGTTGTTTGTTTTCAGCAGTTTGCATCGAGTTCTAATTCTTCATAGATTACGCGATTAGAATTCTCCATTTCTTCGCTTCGCGTGCATTGCATAAGGGCCAAATGTGGCCCTTTTGGTCCCCATAAATGGAAAAAGCCGCGTTTCCGCGGCTGCTTCCCTTCTCTCACCCTTTTCCCCTTCGACTGAAGTATTCAGCCGAAGATACTGTGTACCATAGAGTCAACTAAATGTCAAGGAATATTCGTCTTTGCCTGTCAGCCAGTCGCTACTTGTCACAAACCACTGCCTTTAAGCTGGCCCCGCGCCTTCTGAATATTCACCCG
>DATFQU010000344.1:0-24901 GCA_035264005.1 Candidatus Acidiferrales bacterium | reverse complement strand
ATCTGCTGACCCGCTGTGGATGCTGCTGGCGCTTTCCGGATTAGTTCTGCTGATCGCCTGCGCGAATCTGGCGAATCTGATGCTGGCGCGAGGCAGTTCGAGAGAACGGGAAATTGCGGTGCGGTGCGCACTGGGAGCTTCGCGCGGGCGGCTGATGCGGCAGTTGCTTTCCGAAAGCGCGCTGCTCGCGATGGCGGGAGTAGTGTGCGGAGGATTTCTCGCGGCGGGGCTGAGTCGTTTCCTGATCGTGTTCATGAGCACGCCATACAATCCAATTTTCCTGGATATGTCGACGGATTGGCGCGTGCTCGGCTTCGCGGCGGGATTGGCGATCGTCACGACAATTCTGTTTGGACTTGCACCGGCATTGCGCGCGGGAAGCGTGCCCACCGATGCTGTGCTGAAAACCGGCGGACGCGGCATGACCGCCGGGCGTAAACGGTTTCGCTTGCAGCGCATTCTGGTGGTATCGCAAGTTGCTCTTTCGCTGGTGCTGCTCGCTGCGGCGTTGCTGTTCGCGCGTAGTCTGCATAACTTGCTGACGCGCGATCCGGGGTTTCAGGAAAACGGCATGCTCGTGGCCTACGTGGACTTCACGCGCGCCAAGGCTCCGCAAGCGCCGGATGAGGAGTTCGCGCGCAATTTGCTCGACCGCATTCGCGCCATTCCTGGAGTTGCCGCAGGCACGTACGCGACGCGCACACCATTCGGCGGCAGCAGCTCGGGTGAGGAAATTTTAGGAGAGCGCCTGGAGAAAGAAGGCCTTGCCTCGGAGGATTATGTCAGTCCGGGCTATTTTGCGACCATCGAGGATCCTATTCTTGCAGGCCGTGACTTCAATCTGAACGATACAGCCAGTTCACCGAAGGCTGCCATTGTGAGTGAATTGTTCGTGAAGCAATTTTTGAACGGCGCGAAGAACTCCGTGGGCCAACAATTCCGAGTTCAGAATTTGACGGGCAAACCCCCGTCTGTCTTTCAGGTGGTGGGAGTGGTGAAGGATTCCGTGTACAACGACATGCACGCGCCGATGGAGCCTGTGATGTACTTCCCGTTCGCGCAACTGCCGCCGCCGTTCACCGATCCGACCCCCGTATATCTCATCCGCGGGCGGGCGGGCCTAAGCGGTTTGGCCAGTGCGGTGAAAGACGCGATCGCCGGCGTCAATCCGCAAATCGATATTTTCTTCAGTGTGCTGCGTACGCAGGTGCGCAGTTCGCTGCTGCAGGATGAGCTAATGGCCACGCTGTGCGGATTTTTTGGCGGTTTGGCCGTGCTACTCGCGGCAATTGGTCTTTACGGCGTGATTTCTTACACGGTGGCCCAACGCACGAACGAAATCGGTATCCGCATGGCGCTTGGGGCGCAACGCGGGGGCGTGATTCGTCTGATCCTGCGCGAAGTAGCCGTCCTGATTGGCATTGGCGTGGCGATCGGGGCCGGTCTGGCACTCGCGGCGAGTACAACTGCGGGTTCGCTGCTGTACGGATTGAAGTCGCACGATCCGGTGACGCTCGCATCGGCAGCAGTTTTACTCGCGGCCATTGGATTCGCGGCCAGCTTCATCCCCGCGCGGCGGGCGATACGGGTCGATCCAATGGTTGCGCTGAGGTACGAGTGAAAGAAAGTGGTCAGTGGAAAGTGGACAGTGGTCAGTGAGAAACGGCGTTAAGCGAGAGAAGTACAGCTTGGAGAATAAGGCATGAAGCTAGGGAAGCGGATGATGAACGAATTAGACCGGGACATTCGCGAGCACATAGAGCGGGAGACGCAGGAGAACGTCGAGCGGGGGATGAGTCCGGAAGAGGCGCGAACGGCGGCGATGCGGAAATTTGGAAATGTGGGGCGCGTGAAGGAAGAGACGCGCGGGGTATGGAGTTGGGTGCGGCTGGAGGAGCTGCTGCGGGATGTGAAGTACGGGTTGAGGATGCTGCGAAAGGCGCCAGGGTTCGCGACCGTGGCGGTGCTGACGCTGGCGCTGGGAATTGGCGCGAACACGGCGATTTTCAGTGTGATCGAAAGCGTGATGTTTAAGCCGTTGCCGTTTTCGGGAGCGGATCGGATTGTACGCGTTTACGAGACGCAAGATGGGCATCGTGTCGACGACCAAGGCGGCCCGTCTCCGATGGACATGCGGGATTTCGCTCGCCTAAATCACAGCTTCGAAGCCATGCTTGTTTATGACACGTGGCGCAAGAACGTAAGCTTCTCGGATAAGCCAGGCGAGCCGGAACAAATGATGGTTGGGCTGGTATCGGGCGAATATTTCGAGGCCCTAGGCATGAAGCCAAAATTGGGCCGCCTGTTCACGGACGATGAGAGCTACGTTGGCAAGCATTACCTGGCGGTGATCAACACGCGCATATGGAAGACGCGCTTCGCCAGCGACCCCTCAATTTTGGGCCGCAAAATTCTCATCAACGACGAACCTTATGCCATCGTTGCCGTGATGCCCGACGTGATTCCGCAATGGATGGATAATAAAGCCCCCGAGATTTGGACTCCCTTTGAATTCTTGGATACGTTGGGAGACTTATGGACGGAGGGAGAACGCGGACGCGGGCGAGGCTGGTATTCGCTGGGGCGGATCAAGCCGGGCGTGTCGATGAAACGGGCGCAAGCGGACTTGGCCACAGTTGCGGCGGGGCTGGCAGCCGCACATCCGGTGGATAAAGGGATTGGAGTGGCTCTGGAGAAACTTTCCGACACACGCGCGGACAATCTGCGGTCGATGTTACTGCTGCTGATGGGGGCGGTGAGCCTGATTTTGCTGATTGCGTGTGTGAATCTGGCGAATCTGCTTTTGGCGCGCAATGCGGTGAGAGAACGAGAGCTGGCGATGCGGGCTGCGCTGGGAGCAGGAAGAGGCCGGCTGGTGTCGCAGATGCTCGTAGAGACGCTACTGCTGTCGGTGCTAGGAGGAGGATTGGGATTGGTTTTGGCGCAGGCGGGAGTGGGAAGTCTCGCGAGGATGCATCCGCAGGACATGCCGCAGCTGGCGTCACTTGGAATCGATTGGCGAGTGTTGATGTTCACGTTTTTGGTGTCGGTGGCCACGACTTTGATTTTTGGGCTGGGTCCCGCGCTGACGGGCGCGCGATTGAATCTGGTGGAGGCTCTGAAGCTCGGCTCGCGAACTGTTGCATCAGGCTCGAATGCGCAGCGAATGCGGAACGTGCTGGTGGTGACGGAGATGGCGATGTCGCTGATGCTGCTGGTGGGCGCGGGCTTGCTGGTGCAAAGCATTGTGCGATTGCAGCGGCAGGCGCTGGGAATCCGGGCGAATCATTTGATGACGGGGCATTTTTATCTGCCGCCAGTTCGTTATCCGAATGCGGGAACGATCGTACGCTTCAGCGATCAGTTCGCGGACAAAGTACGCGCGCTGCCGGGCGTTGTCGATGCGAGCATCTCTACGACTTGGCCGCCGACGTACAGGTGGGCTCAGATGTTTGAGATCCCTGGGCATACGGTGACACGGGAGCAGGATATTCCGTGGGCGCAGTGCGGGTTCGTGGACTGGCACTTCCTGCGCACGATGGGGATTCCGCTGGTGAGTGGCAGGGATTTCAACGAGTCGGACGCCGCGACGAGTCCGGCAGTGGTCCTGGTCAGCCAGGAGCTGGTGCGACAGTATTTTCCGAAACAAGATCCGATCGGCTTGCGGATTCATATTGGCCCACCGTCGTTCCTGGGGATTCCTCCGGGAGCAAACATCACTGATTCGGCGGACGTGACGATTGTGGGAGTCATCAGCGACTTCCGGAATAACGGGCTCGTTGCGCCGCCGGAACCACAAATCATCGCATTGTATTCTCAGCATCCGTTGGTGACGTACGGGTTCCGAGACATCGTGGTGCGCACGGCAGCGGACCCGCACTTAATGATTCCTGAAATTACGCGCCAACTTCACGCCATGGATGCCGAATTGCCGTTTGCGCAGACGCGAACGATTGATGAAATTGTCGAGCAGCAAACGGGAAGCCAGCGATTTATGACGACGTTGCTGGGACTCTTTGCTGCAGCTGGATTGGCGCTTGCGGCAGTTGGGATTTATGGAGTTGTGTCGTTTCTGGTGGCGCAGAGGCGGCATGAATTGGCGATTCGCGCAGCGGTGGGTGCGAGCGCGCAAAACATTCTGTGGCTAGTGCTGAAGGAAGGCGTGCGAATGGCGGCGATTGGCGCGTTCGTTGGGATGGCAGGCGCGATTGCCGCGCAGAAACTGATCAGCGGAATGCTGTTCGGTGTTTCGGCAATCGATCCGCTGACGTTTGCTGGCGCGGCGGTGTTTTTGGTTGCGGTGGTGATGATTGCGTGCAGTTTGCCGGCGTGGAGAGCGTCGCGAGTGGATCCGTGCAGCGCGCTGAGAGCGGACTGATCTGCCGAGAAGGGGCGAAGATGATGATGCGGCGAAAACGGATGATTGCGGAGCTGGATGAAGACATTCGCGAGCACATTGCGCGGGAGACGCAGGAGAACATCGAGCGCGGAATGTCGCCGGAAGAGGCACGCACGGCGGCGATGCGGAAATTCGGAAGCATGGCGCGGGTGAAGGAAGAGACGCGGAGCGTATGGCGTTTTGTGTGGGTAGAAGAGTTGCTGCGGGACATGCGCTTTGCGGTGAGGATGCTGCGCAAGTCTCCGGGATTCGCTGCGGCTGCCGTACTGACGCTGGCGCTGGGAATTGGCGCGAACACGGCGATTTTCAGTTTTATCGAGGCGGTGATTCTGAAGTCGTTGCCGGTTCATAACCCGAAGGAGCTGGTGCTGTTCGGGCCGGGAGATGGTTCGGGGAACTCGGATGGGTTTCCGGGATATGACATGAACCTCTTCTCGTATTCGATGTACCGAACAATGCAGCAGAAATGCAGCGTTTTTTCAGGAGTGGCGGCGATTGCGAGTTTCAACAATGACGAGCACGGGCTGGTTGGACAGGGCAGCGCGATCGAGCCAGTCGACGTGCAGCTGGTTTCGGGGACTTACTTCAACGTGCTGGGCGTGACTCCAGCGGCGGGACGATTGCTGAGCGACGCGGATGACCAAATGCTGGGCGGTTCGCCGGTTGCAGTAGCGAGCTACGGATGGTGGACGCGGCGATTTGGGCGCGACCCATCGGCGCTGGGGAAGACGATTCGAATCGGCGATACGAGCTATACGGTTGTGGGTGTGGCGCAGGAAGGTTTTCAGGGCACGACAGTCGGCGATTCGCCGGATGTGTGGATTCCGCTGCAAATGGCAGACGCGATATCACGCGGGCCGCACAAGCTCAATAACAAATTGTATCAGTGGCTCAACATCATCGCTCGACTGCAGCCGGGCGTGACGATGACGAAGGCTCAGGCGAACGTTAACGTGGTGCTGAAGGCGTTGCTGACGGACTATGCGGGCGGAGCTCCATCGGCGTCGCAGCTGGAAGACATCCGCAAGGCGCACATCACGATGACTTCGGCGGCGACAGGGGTTTCGTTTTTGCGGCAACAATTTTCGAAACCGCTATGGATGCTGATGGGAATTGTGGGGTTTGTGTTGCTGATTGCGTGCGCGAACATCGCGAACTTGCTGCTGGCACGGAGCACGATGAGGCGGCGCGAAATGGCAATGAGGATGGCGCTCGGGGCGGGACGAAGCCGGTTGTTCCGGCAAATGGTGACGGAGGGATTGCTGCTGGCGGTGCTGGGCGGAGCGGCAGGAATGCTGTTTGCGGTGTGGGCGTGCAGCTTTCTGTTGCGGATGCTTTCTTCGGGGCCGGAGCTGATTCCGATTGATTTGACTCCTGACGCGATGGTGTTGGCGTTTGCGTTTGGGGTGACGGTGATTACGTCGGTGCTGTTCAGCGCGTTGCCGGCCTGGCAAGCGACGAGTGTGGACCCGAACCTTGGGCTCGGCGAGGGACGAAGCGCTGTGTCGTATCAGACGCGAAGCCCGCTGGGCAAGGCGCTCATTGCGGGGCAGGTCGCGTTGTCACTAGTGCTGCTAATTGGCACGGCGCTCTTCGTGCACAGCCTGATCGATGTGATGAAGGTGAATACGGGGTTCAAGCCGCAAAACCTACTGGAGGTTTGGGTGGATCCCGCGGCGACCGGCTATACGAGCGATGCACGACTGACCGAGCTTTACCATCAGGTGGAGCAAAATGTGAACGCTGCGCCGGGGGTGGTGGCATCGAGCTTTTCGATTTTCACGTTCAACGGAGGGGCGTGGAACGACTCGGCTCATGCTGAGGGAGGCGCGAAGGATCGAGAAGAGGCTGTGATGCTTAACGCGGTGGGACAAGGATATTTCCAGGCGATGGGGCTGCCGATTCTGGCGGGGCGTGGCATTGGGCCGGAAGACACAGCCACTGGTCGTCGCGTTGCGGTGATCAATCAGACGATGGCGCAGCATATCTTCGGTGGCGCATCGCCATTGGGCAAGCAATTTGAGTTAGGAGGGATGTCTGACAACGATAAGGACGTGCAAGTTGCGGGAGTAGTGGCGGACGCGAGGTACCGCAGCCTTGACGAAAAGGCAGTTTCGATGGCGTATTTCCCGTACACGCAGTACGTGCCGGACTGGGGCATTGGGCTCTATCTCAGCCATTTCGTTGTGCGTTATTCGGGCGATCCGAAGCAGGTGACGCCCCAAGTGAAGCTCGCGATTGAAACCGCGGGCCCTTCGCTGCCGATCGACCGAGTGTTTTCGATGCAGGAAAAAGTGGAGAAGTCGATTCTGTATCCGCGGCTTGTAGCACAGTTGTCGGGATTCTTCGGCTTGCTTGCCGCGCTGCTGTCATCGCTGGGCATTTATGGGTTGCTTTCTTATACGGTGAGCCGGCGCACGAATGAAATTGGAGTTCGAATGGCGCTGGGCGCGCAGCCGTCGCAGATCCTGAAAATGGTTTTGGGGCAAGGATTCGCGATGGTGGGGATCGGCCTGATCGCAGGAGTTGCCGGAGCGGCGGCATTGTCAAGAGTCTTGGGGAATTTTTTGTTTGGGATTACGGCGCTCGATCCGCTCAGCTACGCCAGCGCAGCTGTTCTGCTGGCGATTGTGGCGCTGGTGGCCTGTTACATTCCGGCGCGACGGGCGATGAGGGTGGATCCGATGGAAGCGCTGAGGTACGAATAGTTGAAAGTCGAGAGTCGAAAGTCGAAAGGAACGGCACGACACGCGTGAAGTGGAGTTGGAGAAGAAGAGATGACGCGAAGCAAGCGGATGATGAGTGAGCTGGACGAGGACATTCGCGAGCACATTGCACAGGAGACGCAGGAGAACATCGAGCGAGGGATGACACCCGAGGAGGCGCGCAGGGCGGCGATGCGGAAATTCGGAAATGTGAGGCGAGTGAGAGAAGAGACGCGCGAGGTGTGGAGTTGGGTTTGGATTGAAGAGTTGCTGCGGGACGTGCGTCTTGCGGTTCGCGTGCTGCGCAAGGCGCCGGGGTTCAGCGCGGTGGCAGTCCTGACGCTGGCGCTTGGGATTGGCACGAACACGGCGATGTTCAGTGTGCTGTACGGCTTGGTATTGCGGCCACTGCCGTACAAAGATTCGTCGCGGCTGGTGATGCTGTGGGACTCGAATCGCAAGACGGGACAAAAGCACATCACGGTGATACGGGGTTCGTTTCCGATCCTGCGAAGTCAGGCGAGCAGTTTCGAGGACATGGCGGCGCTCACTCCTGTAACTTCATCGCGAGATGATCTTTTTGCAGCCAAACTGTGGGGAACCGAAGAGCGCATCAGCGCGGCCGCAGTCACGTCGCAGGTTTTTTCGGTTTTGAAAATGGGGCCCATTCTTGGAAGGACGTTTCTGTCGAGCGAAGATGTGTCCACACTTAGTGGAGACAATTTGCAATCAGCGCACGCAGCGATTTTGAGTTACGCATTCTGGAGGCAGCATTACGGTGCAAGTCCCGACGTCGTCGGCAAGACGATCACCCTGAACGACTTAGGCTTCAAAGACCAGTACACGATTGTCGGCGTGATGCCGAAAGATTTTGAATTTCCTTATCCGCTCGATGCAGCCAAGCCTGATCTTTGGCTGAATTTGACGTTTACCGCAAGTCGCTTTGAGCAAGGCAACATTCTGCGAGTCATCGGGCGACTGAAACCGGGCGTGAGTCTGGCTCAGGCGCAGGCCGAGATTGACACGATCGCGGATGGCATTCGAGCGAAGTATCCGAAATATTACAAGGATGAAAGCGTCAGCATAGTTCCGTTGAGTACGGAATTAATTCACAACGTGCGGAGCATGTTGTGGGTGCTGCTGGCCGCGTTCGCGTTTATTCTGTTGATTGGCTGCGCAAATGTGGGGAACCTATTGCTGGTGCGCGCGGTGTCGCGCGAAAAAGAGATGGCGGTTCGCGCAGCGCTCGGGGCGAGCCGGCTGGCTTTGATCCGGCAAATGCTGACGGAGGGAATGCTGCTGGCGTTTGCTGGAGGTGGGCTGGGATTGCTGCTCGCCTACGGGAGTTTGCGAGCTTTTGTCGCGCTGTTGCCGCAGTCAATTTACATTCCGCGTTTGGATTCGGTGGCGCTGGACACGCGAATGCTGATCGTTGCTGCAGGACTCTCTGTGATTGCGGCCGGAGTATTCAGTGTGCTGCCGAGTTTACGTTTGACGCGGCCGAATCTGAACGAAACGCTGAAATCGGGGAGCGCGCGCAAGGCTTTGCCGACGCGGTCGGTGCTGCGGAGGCCGGGCAGCGCGCTGCTGGTGGCTGAAGTGTCGCTCGCGCTGGTTTTGGTGACCGGTGCGCTGTTGATGCTACGGAGCATGCAGAAGCTGCTCGCCGTGAACAGCCAATTTCAGCCGGAGCGCATGCTTTCGATGGAAGTTGATATAGACAATCCCTATATCATGTCGCTGCCGGATGATGAGTCAGTGATAGTCAGGTACGGACAACTTAAGCGGCGGTTAGCGGGAATGCCCGGTGTGGAAGAAGTCGCTCTGGCTGACGAATTGGCGTTGATACCACATGTGCGCAGTTCAGAGGAATTTGAAGCGGAAAGTGGCGGCGGGGCGATTGCGGAGGGATTTGAACCCGCGGAAGCGCACATTGTGTCGCCTGAGTATTTTGACATGATGGATATGAAGCTGATGCGCGGGCGCTGGCTGGCAGATGAGGATCGAAATGGAACGTTGCCGGTGGTGGTGATCAACGAAGCGATGGCGGAGCGCTACTGGCCCGGCCGCGACCCGCTCGGTCTGAAGGTGAAGCCAAAGTACCGGCGAACCGAGAAAGACACTTGGTACACGATTGTAGGGGTCATACGTGAGCCGAAGCGATTCGCGACTGGCGACACACCGCAGCCGTCGGTTTATCTGTCGTGTTCGCAGGCGGCATTTTCGTCGCGCGCGGTGATTGTGCGCACTGCTGCGAATCCGAAAGGAATCGCGGCAGCGATGCGCAGCGCGGCCTTGCAGCTTGTTCCGGGGCACATGTTTGTCGGGCAAGTGAAGTCGGGCGACGAACTGATTTCGGAGTCGAGCGCGATGCCGCGGTTCACCAGCGAACTGTTGACGGCATTTTCGGGGCTGGCGTTACTGCTCGCCTTGGTGGGTATCTACGGGCTGATTTCGTATTACACGTCGCGACGGACGCATGAGATTGGAATACGTATGGCGCTGGGAGCGCAGAGCGGGGACGTGATGCGGCTGGTGCTGAGGGAGGGCATGCTGGTCGTCGGGCTAGGAGTGGGGATCGGCATCGTGGCGGCTGGCGCGTTCGCGAGGACTCTGGAGAGCTTGCTGTACGGCGTGGCGGCGACGGACGTGGATTCGTTCGCGGTGTCGGCTGCCGTGCTCGTCATTGTAGCGCTGGCGGCGTGTTGGATACCGGCGCGAAGGGCGATGAAGGTGGATCCGATGGAAGCACTGAGATACGAGTGAAACGAAGTGGTAGTGAGCAGTGAGAAAACGATGCCAAGCGCGTGATGCGCAACGTGGAGAATAAGGCATGGGACGAAGAAAGCGGATGATGGAGGAGCTGGATGAAGACATCCGTGACCACATTGTGCGCGAGACGCAGGAGAACATTGAGCGAGGTATGAGTCCAGAGGAGGCGCGCATGGCTGCGATGCGGAAGTTTGGGAATGTGACGCGCGTTAAGGAAGAGACGCGCAAGGTTTGGAGGTTCGTGTCGTTGGAAGATTTGCTCCAGGACGTGAAATACGCGTTGCGGATGCTACGGAGGACGCCGGGTTTCACGGCGGTAGCGGTGCTGACGCTGGCGCTCGGGATCGGCGCAAATACAGCGATTTTCTCCGTGGTGAATTCGATGTTTCTAGCGCCGCTGCCGTTCAAAGATGCGTCGCAGCTCGTAAATATTCACGCTCACGCGAGCTTCTTCGATTTTTGGAACCTGGGACTGTCATTGCCGGATGTGAATGACATTCGCGCACAAAGCAAATCCTTCTCGGTAGTCGTTCCGTTCCAGTACAACACGGTGGATCTCACGGGCCGGGACACGCCACTACAGTTGGACGCGGCGAAAGTCCCGCCGGATTTTTTCTCCCTGCTCGGCCTGCGGCCTGTTCAGGGCCGTACATTCTTGCCGTCGGAAATGCAGGAGGGTGCGGACCAAGAAGCAATTCTGAGCGGGCGGCTCTGGAGAGAGCAGTTCGGCGCGGACGCACGTGTAGTTGGCGCGAATATTACGCTCGACGGCAAATCCTATCAGGTGGTCGGCGTGATGCAGGATCTGCCTAAGAAGGAATACTCGCCGGCGTTTATGGATATCTGGACGCCGTTTGCTCCAACGAAACTGCAATTGACCAATCGCGGGTTGCACGGGATTCCTACCTTGGCGCGGCTCCTTCCGGGCGTAACCGCGGAGCAGGCGCAAGCGGAACTGGATGGAATTGCCGCGAGGCTGGCGAAGGCCTATCCCAAGGATGACAAGGAGTGGAGTTTCCGGGTGAATCCGCTGCGCAAAGACATGGGACGCGACGCTCGCGAGCCGCTGCTGCTTTTGCTTGGCGCGGTGGGCTTTGTATTGCTGATTGCGTGCGCGAATGTGGGGAATTTGTTCCTGTCGCGCGGGTTCGTGCGGCGCCGCGAACTTGCGATCCGTTCGACGCTCGGGGCAACACGCGGGCGGCTGGTTCGCCAGTTGCTGGTGGAAAGCATGCTGCTGGCTGGTGTGGGCGGTGTGTTGGGACTTTTGTTCTCTGTGTGGGGCATTGCAGCGCTCAAGGCGCTGCTGCCGGCGCAGATGCAGCTCTTCACGGTCGCGCCCATTGGAATCAATACGGGCGTGCTGCTGTTCACTCTGGGAGTTTCCATTCTTGCGGGGTTGCTCTTTGGGCTTGCTCCGGCATTCCTTTCTTCGCGGCAGAATTGGAATGCGACGATGAAAGAGGGCGGCGCGGGAGCGCGTGCCGGAGCTTCGAGTTCCGGGCACAATCCATTGCGGCAACTGCTGGTGGTCGCGGAAATCGCGTTGGCTCTGGTGCTGGTGATCGGAGCGACGCTGGCGCTGCGCAGCTTCTCGCGCTTGCTGCGCGTGGATGTCGGCTTCGACACGGAACGAGTGCTGGACCTCCGCCTGGATTTTCCAGAAGCGAAATTCAAGAATGCGGATGCGATGTTTGTCTACGTCCGCCAGATGACGGAGCGCCTGGGCGCGACTCCGGGAGTCGAATCCGCGTCAGTGGCCGGCAATGCGCCGCTTTCGGGAGCACACGGCGAGGGGACGTTCAGCATTGAAGGCGGGGATCCGAATGCGAACCTCCGGGCCAGCGAAGAATCCGTCGGGCCGCGCTATTTTGAGACGCTGCGCATTCCTCTGCTGCGCGGTCGCGATTTCGTAGCCGCCGATGGCGGAAACGGAGCGCCGGTGGTAGTCGTCAACCAGGCGTTTGCGGCAAAGTTCTTCGGCGGGGGAAATCCGATTGGCAAGCGCCTGGAACAAGGCGAAGACGCGCAACATCATCCTCTCTATTGGGAAATCGTTGGCGAAGTTGGAAATGTGCGGGACCTCAATCCGCAGAAGAAGCCGGATCCGGAAATCTATACCCCGTTTTACTCGAACGGCGTCATGGAGGGATTACTGACCGGCGCGGAGTTCATCTTGCGGAGTCACGCGAACCCTACAGCGCTGGTCTCGGCAGCGCAACAACAGGTGTGGGCGGTAGACAAGGATCAACCTATAGCGAAGGTCGAGACGATGGAGCAGCGCGTTACGGAGTCGGAAGCGCCGCCACGGGTTGTGAGCTACCTTCTCGGTGCATTCGGTGCTCTGGGCTTGGTGCTGGCTGTTGTGGGGATTTACGGCGTGATTTCGTACTCGGTCACGCAGCGAACGCACGAAATCGGAATACGCATGGCGCTTGGCGCGGAGCCGCAGAAGGTGATGCGTTTGATTCTGGGACATGGGCTGAAACTGGCGCTGATTGGCGTTGTGATTGGCATTGGCGCGGCGCTGGGATTGACGCGACTGATGTCCAGCTTGCTTTTTGACGTGAGCGCGACGGACCCGGCGACGTTTGTGGGCGTGGCCATCTTGCTGGTGGTAGTCGCGCTGGCGGCGTGCTGGATGCCGGCGCGAAGGGCGATGAAAGTGGATCCGATGGAAGCGCTGAGGTACGAATGAGCAGCGGCGGACAGCCTAGGAGCGGCGCTTTTTCTTGCGGGTCGAGCGGGAAGGTTCCGTGTGCGCGGTCACTTTTGGCAGTGCTTGCAGCGTGCAGCGGATGGATTTCGCCAGTGATTTCTTGGCGCCGGCCTCCTTGCGCAACTTCTGCGAAAACTCAGTCCCGAGCGAGCCGGATAACTCCCCCGCCAAATCAGCTCCCTCCTCGAGCGCGACGACAGCGTGCCAAAGCGCTGCTTCCTCTTTCTCCGCGTGAGCGGTGAGGGCCGATTGCGGTGAATAGGCGTGGCCAACGCGACAGCGAAAGCCGTCGAGGCGGCCGTATTTCAAATGCTGCAAGGGACCGCCGCACTCCGGGCAAGTCAGGTGTGTATCGTGCGTCTTCATAACCGAATCCTCCGCGGAAATCGCTTTTTGGGCGACGGGATAAAATTCCTGCCGGCAAAGCGAATTCAGCAAAGATGAAATTTTGGCGAGCGGGAGGCAATAGTCAACGGCGACGTGTTCGAGGACGCTGCGGGGCATTTGAGGATATTGAGCTTCCTTTGGGTCTTGAACAATGGTGATGCCGTGATGGCGTTTGATTTCCCACATGCCAGTGGTGCCATCATCCAGAAGGCCCGTAAGAATGACGCCAATGACGCGAGCGCGGAAGTGACGAGCCGCGGAACGAAATAACACGTCGATGGCAGGACGGGAGCGATTTTCTTTAGGGCCCATGACTGCGGCGGCATGGGAATCTTCGACGAGAAGGTGACGGTCGGGGACTGCAACGTAAACATGGCCGCGCCGCAGGGGAACTCCTCCGTCGGGATCGCTGATGGGCAATGCGCTGCTGCGAGCAAATATGCGGGGCAAACCGGCGTCTGCGCGCGGCGACGTGTGGAGGACGATCATGACGCTGGCCGGAAGGTCGGCGGGGAGTCCCTTGAGAAGAATCTTGAGGGCCTCAACTCCCCCCGCGGAAGCTCCGATGACGATGAGGTCGCGTCTCACAAGTTTGGGGTTCCCACAAGATTGAGATGCCGGGGCGAAACCGCCGTGACATTTGCGCGGGAGCTGCGTAATTCCTATGCGAGAAGACGAGGAAGGAATACTATCGGCGGGCGATGGAATTTCATTCGGGATTTGTGGCGATTATCGGGCGGGCGAACGCGGGGAAGTCGACGCTCGTAAACGCGCTGGTGGGGCGGAAGGTAGCGATTGTGTCGCCGCAGCCGCAGACCACGCGAAATCGGATTCAGGGAATTGTGAATCGCGAAAACGCGCAGGTAGTGCTGGTGGATACGCCGGGGATTCATCGCGCGACACACGCGCTGGACCGGCAGATGATGCAGGAGGTGAGCGAAGCGCTCGAAGCTGTGGATATTGTTTCGTTGATTGTTGACGCGACGCGCGATTTCGAGGCAGGCGACCGCTATTCCCTGGAATGGCTAAACAAGTTTTCAGGACCGGCATATCTGTTGCTGAACAAAATCGACCGTCTTAATAAGGATAGGCTGCTGCCGCTGATCGACCGGTGGAGGCGCGAGCACGATTTTGAAGAGATTTTTCCGGTGTCGGCGTTGCGTAAAGATGGGCTGGGCGAATTGATGGGGAGTTGGATTGCGCGGCTGCCGGAGAGTCCACCGTACTTTCCGGTTGACCAGTACACGGATCAGCCGGAGAGATTTTTGGCGGGCGAAGTAGTTCGCGAAAAAGCCATTGTGCTAACGCGCGAAGAAGTACCGCACGCGGTCGCCGTGCTGGTGGACAATTTCGAGGAGGGCGACAAGCTGCTGAAGATTCGCGCGACAATTTACGTGGAGCGCGAGGGGCAAAAGGGAATCATGATTGGGCGCGGCGGCGCGAAGATGAAGGAAATCGGCACCGCGGCGCGAAAGGAATTGGAAGAGATTCTCGGCGCAAAGATTTTTCTGGAATTGCATGTTAAGGTGCAACCGAACTGGCGGCAGAACCGCGCGATGGTGAAGCAGCTCGATTGGCGGCGGCAAATCGAGCAGATGGATAGCGAGATGATGGACGAGGGAGACGGCGAGTAAACCCCGACAGACTATCTGGAGCGGGCCTCAGCGCGGGACTTCAGGAAGCGCGTTGTACCAATCGCGAAAAAAGTGGTCCATGTGAAGGTAAATCGGCAAGCCCAACTTGCGCTTATTTTGATCGGAAGGAACGAGCAGGTATGCGCGACCAAGCAGTCCCCGCGAGCTAGTTAAGATCTGGCGACCGCGAATTTCTGAAAAGGTCAGCTTGCGGCTGCGGAACCAGCCCTTCACTTCAATCGAATCCTCGCGCAGGATGGCGCGCTTGTTGTATCCCGATCCGAGACCCAGCACGATTGCGGCGATGATGAGATCTATCCAGAACAAGCCACTTATAGGTCCACGATGGGGCAGGATCCCCGCCAAGTACAAGACGGTGAGGAGCAGAAAGAGGCCGCTCAGAGCGATCAAGAGAAAATTGACTGCGTGCCGGGTGCGTGCATCGGTCCGGCAGACATGGGGAAGCGCGTAGCCGACAGCAGAAGTCGACGAGGTCATAGTGGAAACTACTTCGCTCTCCAGTTTTCAGCGATAAAACAACGAGGCGTACGAAAATTGTCATATAGAATACGCGGAGGAGTAATCGTCTTGTGCGCTGCGGTGTCTTAGTGGTCACCGAGTTCGCTCAGCGGACAGGGCGAGTGCGCGAGCGATCGCCAAGAAGAAGCGTCATGGTGCGCTTAGCCGGGCCAGCGGGGAGATATGTGGTGAGGTGACGTGCGAGGCGTTTGAAAAGAAAAAGCGTGGTGCCCATCCCTTCGGAGATGGCGTGCGTGCGGTTGGGGTAAGCCATGAAGTCGAATGATTTTCCGAGCTCGATCATGCGATTCACCAGAAGCTCAGAGCCGGCGAAGTGAACGTTGTCATCGCCGGAGCCGTGCATGAGCAGAAGCTTGCCCTGTAGACCCTCGGCGAAGTTGATGGCGGAGGCGGACTTGTAACCTTCGACGTTGTCCTGTGGCAGGCCCATGTAACGTTCCTGATAAATTGAATCGTAGATGCGCTGATCGGGAACGGGCGCGACGGAGATTCCGACTTTGTAAACGTCGGGTGAACGAAACATTAGATTAAGCGTATTCGTGCCTCCTCCGCTCCAGCCCCAGACCGCAACGCGATCAGCGTCAACGTAGATGCGTTCGCGCGCGATGGCGCGGACAGCGGCGGCTTGTTGCTGCGAAGAGAGCACGCCGACGGCGCCATAAATGCATTTGCGCCACGCGCGGCCCTTTGGCGCAGGCGTGCCTTGGTTGTCCACGCTGGCGATCAGATAGCCTTCGTTCGCGATAGCACGATGAAAGAGCGCCTCGCCGCCACCCCAGCGGTCCATGACCGTTTGCGCGGCCGGTTCGCCGTACACATTGAACAGAATCGGATATTTGCGCGAAGGGTCGAAGTTCGCAGGCTTGATGAGGTAAGCGTCGAGTTTGACGCCGTTGCCGACGTCGACTTGAAAAAACTCGACTGGACTGGCGACAAGCGGCTTGATTCGCTGGCGCAAAGTGGCGTTGTCGACAAAGACCCGGACGCTTTGATGTTCGGGGAGACGGATGAGTTCGGTGACAGGCGGCGTATCGAACGTGGAAGAGATATGAAGCGCATAACGGCAGTCAGGTGAAATGTCATACATGTGAACGCCGGCACCGCCAGCTGGGGTGAGGCGCTCGGGCGCAGATGACGATCCGTCGATGCGCGAGCGGTAGAGATAGTGCTGGGTTGCGTTTTCCGGCGACGCGATGAAGTAAACAAATTCCTCAGCAGGATCGACGGTGAGAAGCTCGACGACGTCGAAATCGCCGTGCGTGATAAGCTGCGGTTCGCCGCCGCGGCGCGGAATGATGTAAGCGTGGTGCCAGCCGTCGCGCTCACTCATCCAGAGAAAACCGTTATGACGCGAAAGAAACCGCGTGTCGTCGTTCACGTCGACCCAGGCTTTGTCTTCGTCGCGGAAAATGCGGCGCGTCCGGCCCGTGGATGCATCGGCAAGGTAAACGTCGTTCAGGTTTTGCGCCCGATTGATGTGCTGAAGCAGGATTTCGTTCGAGCCTTCGACCCACTGAATGCGCGGTAGATATGATTTTTCCGAATCGCCGACGACGTCGACCCATGTCGTGCGCGCGCTGCTGATATTGACTACGCCGATGCGCACGTTGGAGTTAGGTGTACCGGCGGATGGAATGCGATAGGTCCAAACTTTCGGATAGACGCCATATTGAGGATAGGGAATGTCGGCGACTGGCTGGCGAAAGCCGCCGCCGAGGTCATTGATCATCGAAAATTCGCGGACGGGGCTCGAATCAAACTGAAAGTACGCGATGCTGCGTCCGTCCGGACTCCAACGGAATCCGTCGCGCACGTCGAATTCCTCTTCGTAGACCCAGTCGGAGGTGCCGTTGATGGTGGTTGCAGAGCCGTCTGTGGTGAGTGGAGTGATTTTGTGCGTGGCGAGGTCTTCGACGTATAGATTATTCTCGCGCACATAGGCGACGCTGCGGCCATCGGGCGAGAATTTGGCGAACATGAGCGTCGAAGGAGAGGCGTCAGTGCCGAGTTTTTCGAGCTTCTTGCTCGCGCGATTGAGCACCCAATAGTCCCCGCGCGTGTTTTCGCGCCATACGCGCTCGGAGTTCGTGAAGACCAGGATTTGTGTGCGGTCTTTCGACCATTCGAAATCGTCGATGGAAAGCGGCTCTTTCGAGCCGGCCGGGATCAATTCCGCCGAGGAAAAGAGCACCGTGCGCGCGCCTGACGCGGCATCGTAGCTGGCGAGTTCCTGCTTCTCTTCTTCGCCGCGGGAGCGTTCGAGAATCGTGTATGATTTTCCACTCTCTCCCCAGCGAATGGGGCCGAATCGTCCACCGAAAAATTCTCCAGAGAAAATACGCTCGATCCATTCGTCCAGCGAACCTGGTTCCACGCCGGACGCATCGGCGGCTTGCACGGTGCGCTTTCCCGGCGCTCCTGCCGAAGAAGCAGCTTCGAATTTGCTGAGAGGCGCAAAGCCTCCGGCAAATGCGGCAGCTCCGGCGAAACTGGAAGCGCGAAGAAAAAAACGACGGGACATGCGAGGCTCGCTGTTCATCTATATGACTCCTGTGTGACTGCCGCGTAATAATTTATGCAGGCGGCATTCTTACGCGAAGGCAGCGTGGCTGTCACGGAAATTTGATGGCGAACATGAACTCGAGAGTGAAGGCTAGTAGCAGAAAGCTGCAGGGCGGGCGGCCAAGAATGTGAAATGGTTTTCCTACGACGCGGTTAGCAAGTTCTAGGCCTGCTATAAGGAGCAGAAAGATAAACATAATGTTATCAGCATTTTATGTTGTGACGAATTTCGGCGACGCGGTGTGTCTACATTGGCCTCCTGATTGCACTGCTACCGTTGCAAATCTCGTGGAGTGAGGTGCGAAATTGAAGAAGATACTTTGGTTGGCAGCAGCAGCGGCATTGATTTTCGTGGGTGCGAAACCGGCGAACGCCGACCCTCTGCACTTCGCGTGCACGGGCGCTACAGTGTGCGTGAACGGCGGAATTATCACAACCACTAGCTCTATGCCGAGTTTCACGCTATTCGACAACAACGGTAAGTATAACGGCGGAACGGCATATCTGGCGTTCCTTGTGCCAGTTGGCGATCCGGCCATCGGCTTCGGCACGAGCGAAGGGCTATGGACGGGCAGTCCAGCGTCGACGGTGGGCGATTTCTTGGGCTTCCCGGACAACCAGCACAATTTCGGCTCTTCGAATTCGTTCAGTGCTTCGGCTGGCGGGTACGATGTGTTCCTTGTGAACTTGGGGGCCTTCAACGGACCAATCAGCTTTTCGACTCCAAGCGCTTTGTCAGCTGGCACACTGATCATCGGTTTCGATGTGCTCACCACTGTTGACAAGCACGGCAACACCAGCCTCGACGTTTCGACGACGCCGTGGAGCGGTTCGCTTGACGCTGGATCGAGCCCACAACCCACTCCGGAGCCGTCATCTTTGCTCTTGCTCGGTACAGGATTACTTGGACTGGGCGCGATGGCTCGTCGGCGGTTCGCAGCGTAGTTCTTAGGTTTAGCAACAACCATCGGTGAGCCTGTTCGTTGCAAAACGAGCAGGCTCTTTTTTTTGCACCAAGAATTTTCTGCCACGAAATTCTCCTTATAAACTCGCGATTGACAATGGGAAGCAAACTGACAATAATGATTTGTACGAGTTGCGCCTACCTTAGCTAGGAGGAATCGCAAGAGCCTTGGTGACGCGCCCGAAGTATGTGTTTGTAACGGGTGGCGTGGTTTCCTCTCTCGGCAAAGGAGTAGCGGCGGCCTCGATGGGCTGCCTGCTCGAATCGCGGGGCCTCAAAGTTACCCTCCAGAAGTGCGATCCCTACCTGAACGTTGATCCCGGAACAATGTCGCCGTATCAGCACGGCGAAGTGTACGTCACCGACGATGGCGCGGAGACGGACCTAGACCTGGGCCACTACGAGCGCTTCACAAATGCGAAGCTGACGCGTGACCACAACTGGACTACGGGACGAATCTACGAGTCGATTCTAGCGAAGGAGCGCCGCGGCGATTACCTGGGGAAAACCGTGCAGGTGATTCCGCACGTCACGGACGAAATCAAAGCAGCGTTTCGCAAAGTTGCGGATGATGTGGACGTAGTAATCGTAGAGATCGGCGGCACCGTGGGGGACATTGAGTCGCTTCCATTCCTTGAGGCGATCCGGCAAATGCGTTTGGAACTTGGGCCGGAGAACGTGATTTACGTGCATCTGACCTTGGTTCCGTACATTCCCACGGCGGGCGAGCACAAGACCAAGCCTACGCAGCACAGCGTGAAGGAACTGCTGAGCATTGGAATCCAACCGGATATTTTGCTCTGCCGGAGCGATCATCCGATCGCGCAAGAGCTGAAATCGAAGATCGCGCTTTTCTGCAACGTGCCTGCTTCGAGTGTGATTTCCGCGCCGGACGTGAAAAATATTTATGAAGTGCCGATGTCGCTCGCGGCGGAGGGATTTGACGAGCAGATTCTGAAGCTTTTGCATTTAGAAGCCGCGCCGCGCGATATGTCGCGGTGGCTGGCGATGCTCGAGAAATTGGAGCACCCGGACGGGGAAGTGCGCATCGGCGTAGTGGGGAAGTATGTGCAGCTCGAAGATGCGTACAAGAGTCTGCGCGAAGCGTTGATGCACGGCGGCCTGCCGCATCGCGCGCGCGTGGTGATCGAGTGGGTTGAGTCCGGAGAAATCGAATCGCTTGAAATGGCGGAGCAACGTTTGCGGCACGTGGATGGAATTCTGGTGCCGGGCGGATTCGGCAAGCGCGGGATTGAAGGGATGGTTTACGCTATTCAGTACGCCCGCGAAAGAAAAATGCCGTTCTTCGGTATTTGCCTCGGCATGCAATGCGCGACGATTGAATACGCGCGCCATGTCGCGGGTTTGACGAAGGCAAACTCGACGGAATTTGATGCGCAGACTCCGTATCGCGTGATTTACAAATTGCGCGAGCTTCTCGGTGTCGACGAAATGGGTGGGACGATGCGACTCGGCGCGTGGCCGTGCAAACTGGATGAAGGTTCATTTGCCGCGCGGGCCTATGGCGCGACGGAGATTTCCGAACGGCATCGGCATCGCTATGAATTCAATCGCGATTACGAGCCGCAACTAAAAGCCGCGGGATTCAAGATCACCGGAAAGACGCCGGACGGCGTGTACGTCGAGATTGTCGAAGCGCCGGATCATCCGTGGTTCCTAGGCTGCCAGTTCCACCCGGAATTCAAGTCGAAGCCTCTCGCGCCGCATCCACTGTTTGCCGCGTTTGTTGGCGCCGCCGCGGAGAACCGCAAGAAGCGTGGCACGGCTGTTCGTGCGGCGCATGTACCTGCAACGTCAGCCGATTAAGTACAGTACAAGTCGCCATGAGATGACTTTCCGATTGCCCGCACGTGATTTTTCACCTAGAGTGTCGCTATGGAGTATTCGAACATAATCACGATTGAGCCAGGGAAGCGGGGGGGAAGCCCTGCATCCGAGGACTCCGTATCACCGTGTATGATGTTCTCGAATCGTTAGCCTGCGGAATGACCCATGAGGAAATTCTGCGCGACTATCCTTTTCTTACGAAAGAAGATATACGGGCCTGCCTGGCGTTCGCGGCTGACCGCGAGCGCAAACTGGAAATCTCTCACGCGTGAAGCTTCTCTTTGACGAAAATCTGTCTCCGCGTTTGGTCGAAGCCCTGAAAGATGTTTATCCGAATTCCGTACACGTGCATGATTGTGGCTTGGGAAGCGCAGGCGATGACGCTGTGTGGCAATATGCGAAGGATCACGGCTTCACTATTGTTTCCAAGGATTCTGATGTTCAGGAAAGAAGTGTTCTTCGCGGTTTTCCGCCCAAGGTTATGTGGCTGCGTGCAACCAATTGCACCACTGAGGACGTGGCGAAGCTTCTTCGTTCGGGCCAACCGGTCGTTTCGCGCTTCATCAACGAGGACAAGGAGTCCTGCCTGCTTCTCTGGCCTCGCGCCGAAAACAGAATAGAAATTAGCCCAAGCAATCTGTGACGTTGTACTTTGGCTACGAAGCGGCGCGGGCGTTGCCGATTGAAATGATTGAGGCGTCGGCCTCGTAGCCTTCGTCTGTAACGGTCTGTTGCGCGGCGGCGCGCAGCGTCTGCTCGTCGGCACTGCTCGGCAACTTCAGGTGACGCCGAACGACTTCTTCGCCGCTCACGATGCGAACCAGCCAGTGCGACTTTTCGGTATCCCAGGATACTTCCACGCGATCAGCACGCATTGGCACCTCCAATTGGTGGTACGTTTACTCCTTATTGGAAAGCGGCGCAAGCGGAGAATTGCGGCGCCTGCGATTCCGGTCCGCGGCGTAAGACAATATGAGCAAAGCGAGATTCGAGGCGTTTTCCGACAGCGTTTTCGCGTTTGCGATTACGCTGCTGATTTTGGGGGTCGCGCTGCCCGCGTTTAAGAGTCCTCCGGCGGACAGGGAACTGGCACGCGCCTTGCTGCATTTGTGGCCGGACGTTCTTGCTTATGTACTGAGCTTCGGGGTGATCGGGATTATGTGGCAGAACCATCACGCGTTGTTTCGGTTGGTGGAGCGGATCGATCGCCGAACTACCTTCCTCAACTTACTATTGCTGGGCGTGACAGTGTTTATTCCTTTCGCGACGTTAACGCTGGGCGCGTATCCGAGGATGACTTCAGCAACGTTTCTGTACGGCCTCACGCTGACGTGCTCGGGGATTGCGTTCAACCTGCTGCTAGATCATCTCGTGCGCACCGGCGCGTTTCACGCGAACGTCGCGCAAGCAACGATTCGGCAGACGACGATTGCTTATCGCCTTGGCCTTACGACATACGCGGTTGCAACGCTGGTCTCGCTGATCGAGCCGGCCGTAAGCTTCGCTCTGTATCTCCTAGTCGTCGCCTACTTCTTGACGCCCCGAGGCGTAGATGCCGACCTGACAGGCAAAGCTGGCTCGTTTTGATGACTGTAGGTTTCTTGCTCGGCCGAGGCTCTTGAGGTTGACGGAAGCGCGGCGACGGATTAGGATTGTATGCCTAGTTTCGTTAGTGTTTACTCAAAACTTCCTGCAGTTTGGCAACTTGGGCCTCAGCGACCGAATTGGCTGGGCGACGGGAGTGAATCAATCCATGAGCGCGCTGAAAATTCTTATTGCTGACGATCACGATTTGATGCGGAGAGGTTTGCGCGACATTTTGACCGCGCGTCCGGGATGGACTGTGTGCGGCGAGGCGCAGACGGGTACGGAAGCGGTTACGAAGGCGAAGACACTGAAACCCGATGTTGCGATTCTCGACATCAGCATGCCGGAGCTGAGCGGACTTCAAGCGGCGGCAGAGATCCGTGCGGTTTCTCCAAAGACGGAGATGCTCGTACTTTCGGTGCACTACTCGGATCAGTTGGTCCGCGATGTGGTCGATGCGGGAATCCGTGGCTACATGGTCAAGTCGGACGCGGACAAGGATCTGCTGACGGCGGTCGACGCGCTGTCGAATCATCAGCCGTATTTCACGGCAGCCGCGATTGATGTGATTGGCCACAACTTGTTTAACCGTCGCTCCGGCGAGTCGAGCGAAGTCAAAGACCGGCTGACCTCACGCGAACGCGAGGTAGTGCGTTTGATTGCGGAAGGGAAAAGCAGCAAGGACGTGGGTGAGGCGCTGGACATGAGCGTCAAGACCGTGGAAACGCATCGCGCGAACGTGATGCGAAAATTGCAGGTGCACTCCGTAAGCGAATTGGTGCGGTACGCGATTCGCAATCAAATTGTGGAAGCGTGATGTTTTCCCCTCTGCAGTTTCCAGTCGACCAGACAGTAGACAATAACGAGAATTGAAGGCGATTATTTCTTTGTGGCACAGTGGAGTCCGATGCCGCCGAAGATGTACGCGCGCGTTTGAACTTGTCTGTAGCCGCAGCGGTGAAAGACCGATGAAAGTCCGCCGATAGAAACGAAACTGCGAAGCGAGTGCGGAATGTAAGTGTAAGTTCGCGGGCGGCCGTGAAGCAGCAGCCCCCAGAAAGCTCCCTGCAGGAAAAGCCAGCCGAGATAAATTTTGCGAAATACGCGATTCTCGGGAAGAAAAAAATCGAGGCTGACGATTTTTCCGTCTGGGCGTGTAACGCGATTGATTTCGCGAACCGATGAATCCAGATCCGGGAAGTTCCGCAGGCCGTAGCCGATGAAAACGCAGTCGAAAGAGGAATCGGGAAACGGCAGATGCGCAGCGTCGGCGCAAACGACGTTGAGCTGGCCGCGCTCCCGCGCGAGCGTGAGCATTTGCGGAGTCAAGTCTGCGGCGATGGAAGTGCAGCCGGGAGAATGTTGCGCGACCAGCTGCGAAAAATCGCCGGTGCCGCAGGCGAGGTCAAGAACGACAGCGTTCTCGGGGAGTGCGGCGCGCAAGACGGCGTGGCGTTTCCAGCGCCCGTCCATTCCGCAGGAAAGCGCGCGAGTGATGAAGTCGTAGCGCGGAGCGATGACGCTGAACATGCGGCGCATGAGGTGCGCGTTGTGTTTTTCGGCCGGAGGGTTCATGTGCCGGCTGAGATTGTAGCAAGGAGAGGGGAATTCGCGATGTCGAACCACGGCGCTATGTGTGACATTGGCAACCGAAAACTTGACTTTCTCGCCGCGTCCGGCCATCTTTATTGGCTTTACCTTGTGGCTGGTTTAGGACTGTGGGAAAGGGCAAGAATTGAACGTCCGGGTCTGCTTTCACGACAAGTGTTTCGACGGCGCGGCTTCAGCGGCAATTTTCTCCCGGTTCTACCGTGAGCGGATCAACGCAAGCGCGAATTTCTGTTACACAGGGATGATCCACAAAGCGTCGCAGCCGTTTGAGTCCGACATTTTCGACGGCGATGAGAATGCGATTGTGGATTTCAAGTATTCGAGCTCTCCGAAGCTCACATGGTGGTTCGATCATCATCAGAGCGCGTTTCTCACGCCGGCTGATGCTGCACATTTCCGCAACGACCATTCCGGAAAAAAGTTCTACGATCCGACGTTCAAATCGTGCACAAAATTTCTCGCGACGATCGCCAGCGAGCAATTCGGATTTGATGCGAAGCCCCTCGCGGAACTGATCAAGTGGGGCGACATCATCGACGGAGCCCAGTTTGCGTCGTCGGAGGTCGCCGTGAAACTCAGCGAGCCGGCGATGCAACTCGCGCTGGTGATTGAGGCGGCTCCGGAGGCGGATCTGGCTCCGAGATTGATTCCAGAACTAACGAAGAGTTCGCTGGCGGAAATAGTCAAGCTACCGATGGTAGAGAAGCACCTCGGGCCGCTACTCGAGCGCCATCGCAAGTCGATGGGTATTTTGAAGGAGCGCGCACAGGCGCGCGATGGCGTGATTTATTTCGACGTCAGCGACTTGGAGATGGAAGGATACAACAAATTCATTCCGTATTATTTGTATCCAGATTTTCTCTACACCGTTGGGCTGAGCGCTTCGCCGATGCGCGCGAAAGTGTCCGTGGGAACGAATCCATGGAAAGAGGCGCCGGCGGACGTGAATCTGGCCTCGCTGTGCGAGAAGTATGGCGGCGGAGGGCACGCGCGAGTAGCAGCGATTTCGTTCGCGCCGGATGATTTGCAGCGGGCGCGGCAAGCGGCACAGGAGATTGCGGAAACGCTGAGAAAGAAGAAGGCTGGCAAGTAAAGAGGGAAATCAAAGCTCGAAAAAACGGCAATCACAAATCTGCTGCACTTAGGGATGAGCGGTGCAGCGCCAAATTCGTG
>DATFQU010000343.1:0-3380 GCA_035264005.1 Candidatus Acidiferrales bacterium | reverse complement strand
GCCAGGAGTTGCGGAGGAACTTTCTGCGCATACGCCGTTGGGCTCAACCATATGGATAAGGACAGCGCTAACATGGCTTTTTTCACGTTAGTGGGCTCCCTGATCTTTGAGGATTTCGAGGGCGGCGAGGCGGCCGGGCGCACCCATGATGCCTCCGCCGGGATGCGTGGCGGAGCCGCACATATAAAGATTTTTGATGGGGGTGCGATAGCGGGCCCATCCAGCAACGGGGCGAAGGAAGAAAAGCTGTTCGAGAGAAAGTTCGCCCTGGAAAATATTTCCTTCGGTGAGGCCGATCTGCTGTTCGATATCGAGTGGAGTGAGGACTTGCTTGCCGATGATGATGTTTTTCAGGTTGGGCGCGTATTCGGAGATGGTGTCGATGACGGCGTTGCCGAATTCGTCGCGGCGATTTTCCCACGAGCCGGTTTTCAGTTTGTAAGGCGCGTACTGCACGAAGCAGGAGAGAACGTGCTTGCCTGGGGGCGCGAGGGATGTGTCGGTGAGGCTGGGAATGACCATGTCGATGTAGGGACGATGGGAAAATTCGCCGTATTTGGCCTGATCGTAGGCACGCTCCATGTAATCGACGGAGGGTGAAATGGAAATTGCGCCGCGAAGGTAATGATTCGCCGAACCGTTGCGCGGGGCAGAGGTGAATTCGGGAAGCGCGTCGAGGGCGAGATTCACTTTGCCGGAAGAGCCGCGATATTTGTAGCGATGGACTTCTTCGAGGAATTCGGCGGGGAGATCCTTGGCGTCGAGCATTTTGACGAAAGTGAGATTGGGATCGACGCTGGAGGAGACGATTTTCGCGTGGATTTCCTCGCCGGATTCGAGGACGACTCCGGTGGCGCGGCCGTTGCGAGTGAGAATTCTTGCGACAGGGGCTTCCATGCGAATTTCGGCGCCGAGTTCGCGCGCGGCGTCGCCGATGGCGTTGGAGATTGCGCCGGTGCCGCCGCGGCTGAATCCCCAGGCGCGAAATGCTCCGTCGATTTCGCCCATGTAATGGTGGAGAAGAACGTAGGCCGTGCCGGGAGAGCGCACGCCGAGGAACGTGCCGATGATTCCGGAGGCGGACATGGTGGCTTTGAGCACGTCGGTTTCAAACCACTGGTCGAGGAAATCGGCGGCGGACATGGTCATGAGCTGGACGAGATTGTATTTTTCTTCGGCGGGAAGAGATTGGAAGCGGCGCGCGAGAAAGGCGAATTTGCGGAGGCCCGCGGGATTGAGCGAAGTGGGATCGGGCGGCGTCATCGCGAGAAGAGGTTTGACGAAGCGGCACATCTGGACCATTTCCTTGCCGAATTCGTCGTAGGCTTCGGCGTCAAGGCGGGAGTGGCGGACGAGTTCACGGCGGGTCTTGGCGTGGTCGTTGACGCGCCAGAGATGGTCGCCATTGGGCATGGGCGTGAAAGTGCCGTCGAGCGGAAGGATTTCGAGGCCGTGGCGCGGGAGGTCGAGGTCGCGAATGATTTCGGGGCGCAGGAGCGAGACGACATAAGAGCAGACGGAGAATTTGAATCCGGGGATGATTTCTTCGGTGACGGCGGCGCCGCCGAGAACGTAGCGGCGTTCGAGGACGAGGACTTTTTTGCCGGCGCGGGCGAGGTAGGCCGCGTTGGTCAGGCCGTTGTGGCCTCCGCCGATGATGATCGCGTCGTAGGACTTGGGCATAGAGCTGATTAAAACCGTACTTCAGCGGCTAAAGCCGCTGTCACCGCAACGACTTTCTGTCGCGGTTGAAACCGCTACCCACAAAACGATGCAAACTATCGTGCCGCGATTGCTTCAGGGGCTGAAGCCCCTAAACGGCAAGAACGCTTCTGTCGGAGCTGAAGCTCCGACCCCCTAAGAGAATGGCAGCGTAAAGGCGCCGCTACAAACCCTTGTGCGCGCGAAAAGAACGGACATTTTACAGGGAGAGAGATTTTGTAACAAGCACGGCGCGATGCCGCGTGGTTGCCGCGAGAAGGAGCGAGAACTATAATTCATCGGCCGTGACCACAACCTTAACCACACCACCAACACATCGCCTTTTGCGGCTGCTGGCCGCCACAGCTCTCTGTTTGATTCCGGAACTCTTCCCTGTGCTGGCTCAACCTTCAAAATCTCGGTCAAAAACCGATGAATCCCGCGGTGTGTTCTCCGCCGACGCCAAATCCATATGGAATCCAAACGCCCCTCAAAGATGGACAATTGCGTCTCCGAATCACCTTAAGAAGATAATTGTCGACGAAACGACAGAGGGCGATGTCACCAGCCGCGAGGAGTTCATAACTGTCGACGGTAAGCGACGTGAGCTGTTTGCAGATCACGTTGCCCCCGAAATCCTGTGGTCGCCAAACTCCAAGGCGTTTGCTGAGACATATAGCGATGGCGGTGCTGTCGGAAAATTCCACGTTCTCATTGACTACGTTGAAGGAAGCAGGTTGCGAACTATTGAGCCAACTAAGCAGGTCATAAAGGAATTTCTGTCGCATCCGAGGACCTGCTACGAACCAGAGGACCCCAATGTAGGCGCGATCGAATGGATCGAAGGGTCTTCGGAGATTCTCGTCGCAGCGGAGACGCTGCCGCACGGCAATTGCGACAATATGGGAACCTTCCGCGCTTATACAATCCATCTTCCAGATGGCAAGATCCTGAAAAGCTACGGTCAAATTGAGGCGAAGAAGCTCTTCTGGAACCACATGGGGATCGAGCTTCGAGATGCCGATGACGAATGCGTTTTGAAGCCGGGATCCTGTTACATTCCTGCACTTCATATCAAAAAGGATCACTGAGAGGGCGTTCAAGATGAGCGAGAGGCTGAGAGTTCTAGCGTTCGCGGGGGCCGGGATAAGTGTAGCAAGTTTGTTTTTTTGTAGCGCTGCGAGGGCGCAGGAGAAGCGGGCGATCACGATGGACGATTTCGCGAAAATTGTGGCGATCTCGAACCCGGCGATTTCGCACGACGGGACGCGCATCGCGGCGGTGATTTCGCGCGTGAATCTGAAGGATGACCGGCACGACACGCAGCTTGTGATAATTGACGTAAAGACGGGCGCGCAGCAGCCGCTGACGTTTGACCGGCTCGGCGTGGGAAATCCGCAATGGTCTCCGGATGACAGCAAGCTGGCGTTCGTAACGGAAGCGGAAACGGGAAAGGACAAGGCGAAGAAGGGGCAGGTGTGGATGATTTCGATGGAGGGCGGCGAGGCGCGCAAAATTACGGATGCGCCGCAAGGTGTGGAGCAGTTCGCGTGGAGTCCGGACGGCGCGAGCATCGCATACGCTTCGCCCGACCCTCCGGATCAGGCGGCGCTCGATAAGAAAGAGGATTCGTTTGAGATGGGCGACGACGGGCTGTTCACTTCTGCTGCGCCGCGGCC
>DATFQU010000342.1:0-5322 GCA_035264005.1 Candidatus Acidiferrales bacterium | reverse complement strand
CCTGCTGAGCCAAGCTCGCGGGGAATAGATGAATTCCGAGGACGCGGTCCCAAGCCAGGTTGTATTTCTGGCTCCAAGTGCCGGGTTTGTCGAACGCGAGACGTGTGTGGCCATTGTCGCCAGCCATTTGCATCCACTTGGCGGCGAATTGTTCCGCAGTTTGGCGAACGCTCGCACTCTCCGATGTCTTCCCTAACATTTGGGCAAGCATTGCGTATCCGCCGAGCGCTTCGATGGCTTTGAGGGAGAGATTCGCGTTGTGGCTGAGCAGGCCGGTGAAGTCGTCGGTGCAAAGTTGATCGCCGGGATCGAGGCCGTTTGCCTTCAAATACTCAGCCCATTTCGTAAGCAGCGGCCAGTAGCGCGATGCGAAGTCCGCGTTGCCCTTGGCGCGCGCAATTCCGGCAATCATTAAGAGCATGTTGCCCGTTTCCTCGACGGGCATGCTTTCCATGTGCGCGGGATCGCGGCCGTTGTCCAAAGGATAGGTGCCGAGATCGTGCGGCGCGTAGAAATACGGCCATTGGTTCGATTGCGCGTAGTCGAGCAGCGGGGCAAGCGAATATTCGAGAAGCTTCGGATTGACGAACAGCAAGAGCGGCGACTCGGGATAAATTACGTCGGCGGTTTGCGCGCAGCCGCAGCTGGAGATTTCCTTCAGGAACATCAGCGGATTGCCATCGGCACCGAGCGCGAGGGTGTTTGCAGCGAATGCCTGGCGGTAAGCGAGCGCGGACACGTCCGCGTACTGTTCGCCTCCAATGCGCGTGAGGTCGGCCATCAGCTCCTGATCGAATTTCTCGGTGCGCGTTTCGAGCGAAGCGAAATCCTTTTCGGCGCTCTGCAGCATGTCGCTGACTGTGACGCCATTACGCTGCCAGAAAGGATGAAGGTGCTTGCCGAAGTATTCGATGGAAGCGATTTCATCGTAGGCGAGGATCAGGTGGCGTGAAACTGATTGCTCGCCAACGGCATTCAGTGAAAAGGCGAAAGCGATAGCAGGCGAATGATCGCCAGCGGCTCGGGGCATGTGAGTGTCGAGCGGCGAATTGAGTTGACCGTTCGAAATAAATTCGTCGATGGTTTTTTCCGTGGGCTGAACAGTGCTGTGCGGCGATTCGTCGCTGGGAGCCGCAACGTAGAGGTAGCCCCAGTCAATGCGAGTCTCATCGCCCGCCCGGCCCAGAACCGGCTGCGCGGCGGTTCCCATTCGCAACGTGCGAAGGCCGGGAATGTTTTCGCTCTCCCACGTTACAGGTTCGTTGGGCGTATTCACGACGAGTTCGGCGGAACTGTCGAAATAAATTTCGACGTTATGTCTCTTGCCGTCGAGCGAGTGAACGTCCCAGATCAGACAAGTCGCGGGCCGACTGAGGGCATCGATTTGTTGAGGCAAATCGGGAGCAAGAAATGTGAGGCGAACGAAAATGCTTGAGGCGCGAAAATCGTAAATCGTGCGTGTTGGCAGGACGCGCAGATTGAGCTGGGTCGCCGGAGTCGTGTCGCTTGGTTCGTCGCCCATGATGCGGTAAGACTTGCCGTCGACGCGAACCAAACTGTGCATGGCCATGGGCGAGCCGGTCCAGTGGCGTGTGGTGTCGTACGTCAAATGATCGGCGAACGACCAGATGCTGAAGTAAGGATCCACTGTTACCAAAGGGACGGCGGGAGGGCGGAAGGCCGTCTGCGTCGTTTGCGCTTTTATCGTCGTCACGACCACGAAAAGCAATAGCAACACAGCCCATTTGAATTTCATCCGCTCGCCTTTCTGGGGAAGAAAGAGTTTCATTCGCCTCCGCTCAGCGTGTGTCCAAGCGAATCGGCATTCTATTACACGTACACCTCAATGAAGCTATGGACGGACGTGGCTTCCATCGTTATGATTTGGGCCGTGCTGAGGGAAGTTGGCACGCCGGACCGCGTTTTCAGCGAGAACGGAGAGCCCATGAAAGAGAAGAAAACGCAGCCTGCTGAATCAAACGGATTTGGCCGCCGCGAGTTTGGCCAGCGCGCGGCTCTGGCGCTGACTGGAGCGGCTCTCGCGGGTACGCCGCTTGCGGGACTGAGCCACGACGTCGCGGTCGTTCCTTTAGCTGCCGTGCCAGAGCAAGATCAGAATGCGGGCGGACTCTCAGCGCAGGCGCAAGCTGAAGTCGAGTTGAAGGTTCAGCATGTGATTGCGACGTACGGTTCGCGGCTGAACGACGATCAGAAGAAAATGATCCGCCGCACGATCAGTGAGCACGTTCGAATGCTCGAGGCGGTGCGCCCCATTACAGTTGGCAATGGCGACGCTCCGGCCACGGTGTTGAAGCTGGTGGAACGCAAAACTCCGCAGGGAAAAGAGTGAACATGCTCAGCGAAGACGTTCTCTACCTTTCCACGCGCGAACTTGCCGAGCAGATTCGCTCCGACAAGATTTCCCCGATTGAACTAACGGAGAGTTATATCGAGCGAAGCAAGCGCCTCGGCCCAAAGTTCAACGCCTACGTGACGCTCACAGAGGATTTGGCGCTGGAGCAGGCGCGCGCTGCGGAAAAGGAAATTTCCGCAGGCCACTATCGTGGGCCGCTGCACGGAATTCCATACGCAGCGAAAGATTTGCTTGCCGTCAAGGGATACAAGACGACGTGGGGCGCGCGGCCCTACGCCGACCAAGCGTTTGATTACAACGCGACGGTGATCGAGCGGCTCAGCGACGCGGGCGCGATACTGATCGGCAAAGCGGCGATGATTGAACTTGCGGGAGGGCTCGGCTATGAAGGTGCGGAAGCTTCGCTGACAGGTGCGTGCAAGAATCCATGGAACACGGATTACTGGACGTGCGGCTCTTCGAGCGGGTCCGGCGCGATCGTTGCGGCGGGACTCGCCAACTTTGCGTTGGGCTCCGATACTCGCGGATCGATCATTTGTCCTTCGACACTTTGCGGAATCTCTGGCATGCGTCCAAGTTTTGGCCGCGTGAGCCGCTTCGGAGTGATGGCCATTGCATGGTCAATGGATAAAATTGGGCCGATGGCGCGCACGGCCGACTCGTGCGGTCTTGTGCTCTCCGCAATGGCGGGGCATGATCCGAAGGACCACGATTCGCTGCGTCCCGCATTGGCGTCGTTCAGCTACGAAGAAATGCGAGGGAACTCAAGGCCGCTGCGCATCGGCCGGCTGACGAATGTTTTTCCATATGCCGATCCCGTTCTGCATTCCGCAGTGGATGATGCTCTGAAAGTCCTCGAACAAAATGGCGCCGAGGTTTCCGACGCCCAGTTGCCGGAAGGGCCCTACGAAGAAGCTGCGGAGCTGGTGATTCTCATTGAGGCTGCCTCGGCGTTTTCTGAGCTCGTTCAGTCGGGGCGTTGCGCCCAGCTCGAAGACTCGCTGGGTCAAATTAACGGCTACGCCAGCCTGGAGTTTTCCGCCGCTGACCTGCTGCAGATTCAGCGCGTGCGCGTTTCTTTGCAGGAAAAGATTGACGCGCTTTTCGACCAGTTTGACGTGATCGCCGCGCCCGGCGAAGACACCATCTCAATACCGTTGAAGCCGCCGCCGCAACCGCAACAGCCGCAGAGGGCGCGTCCACGCCGCCAGCGTCGAAAGCCTGACAGCATGCAGCCCGATGCAATATCCAGTTTGTGCGGCTTGCCTGCGGTCACCGTGCCATGCCAGTTCACCAAGGACGGTTTTCCGGTAGGCATCCAGTTTATGGGTCGTGCGCTCGAAGACGATAAGGTGATCGCCGCGGCGAATCTTTTTCAGGCGCACACGGACTGGCACACGAAGCATCCGAAACTCTGACCCTGAGCGATTTTTCGGAGTTTAGACGGTCTTGTCTTTCGAGTAGCAGAGACGTTCGAGGTTGCATTCGATGCAACGCGGTTTGCGCGCCTGGCAAACGCGGCGTCCGTGCCAGATAATCTGGTGCGAGAAAAGAATCCAGCGATCCTGCGGAATCACCTTCATTAAATCCTGCTCGATTTTCTTGGGATCCGTGTGCTTCGTGAGGTCGAGCCGAGCGGTCACGCGTTGGACGTGCGTGTCCACCACGACGCCGGAAGCGATTCGATAGCCCGTTCCGAGCACGACGTTTGCTGTTTTGCGAGCAACTCCAGGCAGGGTCATGATTTCGTCCATCGTTTGCGGCACCTTGCCGCTGAATTCCTCGACGAGCTTCTTACTCGCGCCAATCAGGGATTTCGTTTTGTTACGGAAAAATCCCGTGGTGCGAATTTCACTTTCGAGTTCGGCCGGATTCGCGTACGCAAGATGTTTCGCGTCGGGATACTTGCGGAAAAGCTCAGGCGTCACCATATTCACGCGAACGTCGGTGCACTGCGCGGAGAGGATCGTCGCCACCAGTAATTGGAATGGATTCTCGTGCTTCAACGCGCAGGTTGCGTCGGGATAGGCTTCATCGAGTTTGGCGAGGATCGCGCGAACGCGTTTAGGGTCCGTGCCGCGGCCCTGCGCTGCGCGTACGCTCCGGGAGGTTTTGGCATTTTGTTTTTTCTTTGTTTTCGTCGGCATGGCGGAAGCGGAAAATATAGCACACGCGCTCGAGAAACCGTCCGTCAGTGGCCGCCGATGGAATTCCGTACGACCCCATGGCTATCTGCCCAATCGTCGGACATCTGGCTGCGGATCTCCCACAACTCGGGAAAGAAGCGCACGCGCAGACCTTCGTTGAGCAGCTCTACGGCGCGGCCCTTGAGCGATTTCGCGCCGAGACCAATCGTTCGCATGATCAATTGCATGTGCACGGCGCGGAATCTTTGGAAAAGCTCATCGAATTCCGCGAGCGCTTCGGCTACCACGTATGCGCCCGAATGTGTGTATTCTGAGGCGTAGATTTTCTCGACCGTCAGGCCATGCTTATCGAGATAGTTCGCCTTGAAGGTTTGCCAAAGCGGCGTATGCATCCGCAGCAAGATTCGAAACCCCGGTGATTCCTGGCCGCTGCCGTTGCCGAGCCGCAGGCGAATCTCCTGATATTCCTTCGGCGACATTGTTTCGAGCAGCGCGAGTTCGTCGATCATCATTCGCTGCGCGATGTGGACGCGGCGGAAGAGGGTCAGGACGCGATTGGTATCTTCCTTCTGCATGTAGTCGTCGATGTCCAGCAGCGTGTAGCCGATCAGCTTCATCCAGATTTCTTCAGCCTGATGCACGACTTGAAATTGCAGCTCGTCACGGTTGCAAAGATCGTGGAAGTCTTTTTGGCAAGAGAGCAGCGCCTTCGTGTTCAAATAAATTTCGTAGTCCAGTGTGCCTTCGCCGTTCATGATCGAGTAGAAGTACTCCCGATCCATAGTCGTTCCTCCGATTGCG
>DATFQU010000341.1:0-13906 GCA_035264005.1 Candidatus Acidiferrales bacterium | reverse complement strand
TCTTACGGCTCGGAAGTACAAGATGAAATTCGCTATGATGATAAAAGCAAGCGCTTTCAGAGATGCTCGAATCGCGCTGGCGGAATCGAAGGCGGCATTACGAATGGGGAAGATGTTGTCGTGCGAGGCTATCTGAAGCCGATTTCGACGCTTCGGCGGGCGCTGGGCTCGGCAGACCTGAAAACGAAAGAGCCGACAAAGGCGGCGTATGAACGATCGGATATTTGCGTAGTGCCCGCAGGCGGAGTGGTCGGAGAGGCGATGGTGGCGTTTATACTCGGGCAAGCATTCCTGGAAAAATTTGGCGGTGATTCATTGGAAGAGACTCGCCGGAACTTTCAAAACTATCAAAAGCAACTCGACGAGTTCTAGAATAGGAAACTATGATCCGTCCCATTGTCAAATTCGGCGCGGCTGTGCTTGAGCAGCCGACGAAGCAGGTGGAAAAATTCGATAATGAGCTGGGCGCGCTGGTCGAGGACATGTTCGAGTCGATGTATGCTGCGCGCGGCGTCGGTTTGGCTGCGCCGCAGATCGGCCTGAGCCTCAATCTCGCCGTGATCGATGTCACGACAGGGAAAAATCCGGAAGCCAGGCTAGTGCTCGCTAATCCCGTGATTGTGCATTCTGAGGGCGAGCAGCGCGAAGAAGAAGGCTGCCTCTCGGTGCCGGGATTTCGAGGAAATGTGCTGCGGCCGGCTTATGTGACCGTCCGCGCGCAGGACGCGGCTGGCAAAGAATATGAAATGAAAGGCGAAGGCCTGCTCGCTCGCGCGTTCTGCCACGAAATCGATCACTTGCACGGGATTTTGTTTTTGACTCACCTCAGCATGTTGAAGCGCGACCTCATCAAGAGAAAAATCCGCAAATTGACGAAGGCCGGGGAGTGGTAGAAAAAGTCGCGCCGCTGCGCGTGATTTTCTGTGGCACTCCTGCATTTGGACTGCCCACGCTGCGGCTGCTCTTGAACGACCGGGACTCTTCCGTGGAAGCAGTATTCACTCAGCCGGACCGACCGCGCGGGCGCGGACACGAATCATCGCAGTCGCCAATCAAAGAAGCGGCGCTGAAAACGGGCGTGCGAGTACACCAACCGCAGTCGATGCGCGCATCGGAAGTTGCAGACCTGATTACGCAAATCAAGCCGGACGCTGCCGTCGTCATTGCCTACGGCCAGATTATTCCGAAGGGCTTGCTCGATATTCCTCGGCTCGGCTGGATCAACTTGCATGCGTCTATGCTTCCGAAGTATCGCGGCGCTGCACCTGTACAGCGCGCGATTCTTGCGGGCGAACGCCAAACGGGCCTCACCATCATGCAAATCGACGCGGGTTTGGATACGGGGCCGATCCTTGAACAGATCGAGGTGAACATTGGCGCTGACGAGACATCGCCAGAACTTCTGGAGCGTATGAGCAGGTTGGGAGCACCGATGATACTCGACTCGTTGCGAAAACTCGAGCGAGGTATGCTCGCGGCGAGGCCGCAGGATAATGCGCTGGCGACTCTTGCGCCTCCGATAAAGAAGGAAGAAGGCCGAATCGACTGGGCGCAGTCGGCAGCGGCCATCTACAATCGCATTCGCGCGTTTGATCCGTGGCCCGGCACATACAGCTCCTTTCGCGGACGTTTGTGCCACATTTGGGGAACACCGGCCGTCGGGTATGGGCCGGAAAAATCCGCCGAGTGCGGAACGATTGTTCACAAAGCGCACAATGTTCTTGTCGCCTGCGGGCTGGGTACGTGGCTGCGACTTGCCTCGGTACACCTGGAGGGCCGCAAACGCGTGACCGCGGCTGAATTTGCAAACGGTGCCCGCCTTACCACAAATGACCGCCTCGGCTCGTAAGCAAGCGCCGCGCGATGCGCGAACACCTTCCGCGCGAGCCCTCGCTTATTCCATCCTATTTGCCGTCGAAAGCAGAGCGGCCTACGCATCTGAGCTGCTGCATATACGACTCGAAACAATCGGCGACCCACGCGAAGCGGCCCTTGCCACCGAGCTCGTGATGGGTGCGCTGCGACGGCAAAGGCTACTGGACTTCTTTGTCGAGCGATACTCGGGCCGCAAGGTCTCGAAACTCGACATAGAAGTATTGATCGCGCTGCGGCTCGGCATCTATCAGCTTCGATACTTGAAACGAATTCCCGCGCGCGCCGCGGTTAACGAGTCGGTCCAACTTGTGCGCAGTTCGCGCAAGAAGTCCGCGAGTTCGTTTGTGAACGCAGTGCTGAGGCGGGCCGCTAGCGAATCGGACCGACCTGTCGAAGAATTTCTTTCAACGGAGATTACGCCAGAGGATGCGCTCGGGATTATTCATTCGCACCCGACGTGGCTGGTCGAACGCTGGCTGCGCAAGTTCGGCAAACCGGGGACGGTTGCGCTACTGGAAAGCAACAATCGACCGCCCGCGAATGCGTGCGTGTTTCTCAACGCTGAGCATCGAGAAAAAACTCTCCAGTCGCTCACGAAAGCTGGGCTGGGCTTTGAGCCCGGGCGTCTGGTGAGGGATGCGATCATTGTGCAGAGCGGAAATATTGCTAAAAGCGAGGCCTTTCGGAACGGCTGGGTTGGAATTCAGGACGAAGCGTCGCAAATGATTCCGCTGCTGCTCGGTGTGAGAGCGGGCGATTTTGTGCTGGATCTATGCGCCCCGCCCGGCGGCAAGACGATGCGCCTTGCGAATTTAGCAGGTGAACATGGCCGCGTCGTAGCGTCAGACCTCCACGAGTCGCGCTTGCAGGCTATGAGCGAACGTCTCAACAAGAGCAATGTCGCGAACGTATCGCTTGTAGCGCTTGACGGCACTGCCTCCCTGCCACTCACAAAAGGATTCAATCGCATTCTGGTTGACGCGCCATGCTCGGGTACGGGAACTTTGTCGCGCAACCCGGAAATCCGCTGGCGCCTCAAGCCGGAGGATTTGGCCGACTTGCATCGATGCCAAGTGGCGCTTGTCCTTTCCGCGCTCGAATATCTGTCGCCTGGTGGCACCCTTCTGTATTCGACCTGCTCATTAGAATCCGAGGAGAATGAGTCGGTCATACAAGAAGCCCTTAGAGACCGAAGGGATATCTGTCAGGAGCCCGTCGAGGTGCCGCAAGAGGCTCTTGCCGCCACAACAAGCGCCAGCGAGTTGATCGGAGACGACGGCACATTCGGTACTTTTCCGCCCCTGAGTCACACCGATGGCTTCTTTGCCGCGCTGCTTAAGCGAAGGTAACGCAATTCGCAATCGCGTTGGACGCGCATCAGGGTCAATGCTACGCTGAACGCCGAGGACTCAATCGTTGAGCTTTCGCGACCGAATTGAATGGGCGGGACGCATGACCCTGCTCGTGTTTTTTCTCGCGTCTATCGCGTTCTTGAGCGCGCTAATGACCATGCGCCTTGTGATTCAGGGGCGCGAAGTGGCCACTCCAAATCTGATTGGACTCCCTGTAACTCAAGCGGAAAGGCAAGCTTCAAGCCAGGGACTGCACGTCAGGATCGAAGACAAAATTTACAGCAGCTTACCGAAGGACGCCGTCGTGCGGCAAAGCCCCGCGAGCGGCAATCAGCTGAAAAAGAACGAATCTATCTACGTCGTCCTCAGTTTGGGAGTGCAGAACACGACGATTCCGCAGCTTGACGATCGCAGTCTCCACGCGGCTCAAATTGAACTGCTCAGCGGAGGTTTGCAGGCCGGTGAAATCTCGAGCGTGCACCTGGCAGGGTTTGGCGCTGACGTCATTCTGAAGCAACAGCCTCCGGCGGGCTCAACCAATGCAACAAGCCCGCACGTTGACATGCTACTTTCGATGGGCGCGCCAGATGTTGCATACGTAATGCCGTCATTGGACGGCCTGACACAAGCCGAAGCGCAGCAGCGCTTAGACGCTGCGGGACTGAAAGTAAGTAAGGTCACCGCGCTTCCGCTGACCGGCAAACCATCAGGCACGGTGACTTCGCAGCTCCCACTGCGAGGCGCTCGCGTAGAACCAGGAGTGAGCGTCGAACTGCAAGTGGCGCAATAGCGTAACTTTCGGCTGTGCTACAATCCGGAAAGACTCCATGAACCGTTTCCCTATCGAGATTACTCCGTCAATTCTTGCGGCGGACTTTACGATTCTCGGCCAGCAGGTGAAGGCCGTCGAGGAAGCTGGCGCGTCAGGAATTCATGTGGATGTGATGGATGGCCACTTCGTGCCGAATATTTCGATTGGCGTGCCCATCGTCGAGTCATTAAGCAAAGCAACCCGCCTGCCACTGCATGTGCATCTGATGATTGAGCGGCCGGGGGAGTTCGTTCAGCCGTTTGCAAGGGCTGGCGCGCACCGAATTTTCGTTCATCAGGAAGCTACGGCGCACCTAGACCGCGTAGTGGCGTCGATTCACGAAGAGCGCTGTGAGGCCGCGGTGGTTTTGAACCCGGCAACGCCGGCCGCGACGCTTAAGGAAATTCTCGATCGAGTCGAAGCGGTGCTCGTTATGACGGTGAATCCGGGTTTTGGGGGACAGAAATTTATCCCTCAGATGTTCGAAAAAATTCGCGAATTGCGTGACTTGCGTTCGCGCTATAATTACGGCTACCGCATCGCTGTCGATGGGGGAGTTACGTTGGAAAATACAGCCGAGCTTGTAGCTGCCGGCTGCGACAGCCTGATTGCGGGAACCTCAATTTTCAACACGACGAGCCCCGGTGCTGCTGTGCGACAGATGCGCCAGTTTGCAACCGAAGCAACGTCGCAAAGGGTTTGATGAACGGTTTGAAGAGACAAACGCCTGTTTTGCTTGCCGCTGCTGTTTCACTGTCCTTCCTTTTTGCGGGCTGCAAAAGCAAGAACATGTCGGCGAAGGCTCCGGCTAACGGAAACGTTGAGCCCGACAAAATCCTCTATGACCGTGCCCTGAATGATTACCAGCATGGCCGATACACGGAAGCGCGGCTGAGTCTTCAAACTCTGATCAACAGCTATCCAGACAGCGAGTACTTGGCCAAGGCAAAGCTTGCCGTGGCCGATTCCTACTACAAAGAAGGCGGCGTCGAAGGGCTGACGCAGGCGGTCGCCGAGTACAAGGACTACATCACGTTCTTCCCTTTCCTCGACGACGCGGCATACGCGCAGCTGCAGGTGGGGATGGCTCATTACCGGATGATGGAGAAGCCCGATCGCGACTCTACGCAAGCCAACCTGGCCGAACAGGAATTCCAAACGTTTCTATTGAAATATCCCAAGAGTTCTTTGGCCCCTGAAGCGGCGCAACGACTCCGCGAAGTGCAGGAGGTCCTGGCGCAGGGGAATTTCGACATCGCGCATTTCTATTACGTTAAGGGAGACTATCGCGCATCTGGCGCGCGCTTGATTGAAGTGGTGGGCCGCTATCCGCTGTTCAGTCAAAGTGACCGCGCATTGTGGATGTTGGGCGACATTTACAGACGCGCAGCCCGCGGGTCCAAGAACGAGCAGGAACGCGCCCGTTGGCGAACGCAGTCTGACGTGGAGTACGCAAAATTGGTGCGAGACTATCCGCTGTCACCGCTTGCATCCGACGCAAAGCACCAACTGACGGAGGATGGTTTCGCTGTTCCTCCGCCGGATCCTCAGGCGCTGGCTCGCGAGCAATACGAAGCAAAGTTCGCGCAGGACCGCCCGGGAATGCTCCATCACGCGTTGGGCGTCGTGAAGAGTTCGCCGGATGTTTCTGCCGCTGCTCATAGCGGTCAGCCCGACTTGAGCCCTCCGGGAGAAGTGAATACTTCGCAGGACATGCTTCAGGGTTCTACCGCGACCTCGAATGTGGTGGCCTCGTCCGCAGCAGGCGAAAGCAGTTCCGGTGGCGGGCAGACGGTCGGAGCTGAAACGGTAGCGCCGAACGAGTCTACAAGCACTCCTCCGGGAACTACTCCTCCTGCAGTTTCCGTCGTGGATCCGCCCGCTAACGGCACGGCTAACCCGGCCCCCGGCAGTTCGGCGGCACCTCCCGCGGCCGAAACTGTGATGACGAAGCATCCCGAGACGGAGACAGACCTGATCGCGGCAGAGGAGTTAAAGGGAAGTAACGCCGCCACTGACAAGAAGCCCGCAGCGGAAAACAAGCCGGGCAGCGCGTCATCGAATTCGTCATCGAAGTCCAAAGCGAAAAAACAGAAGGCCCCCAAGGCTGACTCTCGTACCGAGTCCACCAGCAAGAAAAAGAAGGGAATCCACAAAGTCCTTCCTTGGTAGGCTTCAAAAGCCCTGCTAACATCTGAGGCACGCAACCCCGCCGATTCCGTTGACTCCGTTCTGTCCCGATGCTCCAATAGTTCCAGTACCCTCTCGACTGAGTGGGTGATGGTATCTCTAAGGGGCCTAACTGTGCCGACGATCTTGGTCGCGGATGACAATAGCAACATCCAGAAGATGGTATCTCTCGTCTTCAAGGAAAAGGGCATCCGTGTTGTCGCCGTTGGCAACGGGGAGGCCGCCTGCCGCAAGGTTCCGGAAGTGCGTCCTGACGTGGTCCTGGCTGATGTGTTTATGCCTGTACGGAACGGGTACGAGGTTTGCGAGTTTGTGAAGCAGGACCCTCAGTTTGCCGAAACTCCAGTTATTCTTCTGGTTGGCGCCTTCGACCCTCTGGACGAAAAAGAGGCCCAGCGCGTCGGGGCAAACGGCGTCCTGAAGAAGCCCTTCGTACCTCCTGATCCGCTGGTCGACTTAGTGAACTCCCTGCTGAAGGCCGACGTACCTGCTGAGGCAGCACCGCAGGCGGTTGAAGCGGTTCCGGCGCCTCCACCTGCCCCCGTGGCAGCTGCTCCAGTGCGCCAAGCTCCGCGTGCTGCGGTGCCGAACGATTATGATGATGCTCAGGACGTCGCGCCCACGTTTGGCGAGCCCGTCGCGACACCCGCGACTATAGCCAGCGCGGACGAGGAAACGGATGACGCTTCGGATCCCACGAGTGAATGGGCCCGGCGCCGCGCGACCATGGACTACGAGATTGACGCCTCCGAGTCAGCCAATATGGTCGAAAGGCTCGCGGCGGGAAACGCAGCCGAAGAACCAGAGATCCTTCCCAGTAACAAGCACCTCCCGTTTGGGGGCGCGAATGTTTCTGAAATGACCGTCGCAGCGGCGCCGCAGCCATCGCATGCATCTTGGCCGGACCCGACGGCGCCAGAAGTTGCCGCCGAGAAGGAGACGGCAGCACAGACGTTACAGCAACACGCCCGCGCAGACGAGAGCCTTGCTGTTGAGCATGGTGGCGATACCGAAGTGGAATTGGAAAGTGGCAGCGGCGGGGAATTTAGTGCTCCGCAGTCTGTAATAGAGGAAGCGTCGTCGCCAGAAGCAGAGCCTGCAGCGGCCTACGGCGGGCTGGTCCTCGAATCCTCGGAGCTTACGAGCGACGGAACTCAGGAAGCGTCCCCTGCAGTATGGTCTTTGCCCCAGACGCCGCAACCGGGCGAAGTCACTCTGGTGCATTCTGACGACCTTGTGCCCGCCGACTCAGACGACTCAGCGGCCATCTCTTCCCATGCCGGAGCGCCCACCGCTTGGCAGGACACTGCGAAGCAGATGGTCGAGGCATCATCTCCCGTTCCGATGACGAGTCATCCTGCGATTGAAGCCGACGCTAGACACTTGACGGTCGTCGAATCGGGAGCGAATGAGACTGTAGCACAGGAGGCCATTGATCAATCCACGGTGGATGAGGTGGTCGCAAAGGTCATCTCAAAGCTGGAACCTCATCTGCATCAGGCATTGGCCAATGGAGTCCTGCGGCCTCTCGTCGAGGAAGTTCTGAAGCAGCAACGCGACAAGAAATAGCTGTCTGCATCGCCCTTCTGCAGTTCACCAATCAGTCCAATTTGACGGACATACAGTTGCCCCGTATAGTTAGTGGTTTCGCGCGCCATTCGGACGCCGCGCAGCCAAATTCCATGAAACAGGCAAAGCGTTACGACACTAATGTCCATTGAAATCCCCAAGGCTTACGAGCCTCAAGAGATCGAGCGCCACCGGGCCCAGGTGTGGTTTGAAACGCAACTGTATCGCCCGCCTGACGACAGCAGGGGCGAAGTCTTTTCGATCGTCCTCCCTCCGCCGAACGTAACGGGGTCGATTCACATAGGCCACATGCTGGAGCACACGCAGATCGATATCATTGTCCGCTGGAAACGCATGCAGGGATTCAAAACGCTCTGGCTGCCGGGTATGGATCACGCCGGAATCGCAACTCAGGTTGTGGTCGAACGGCAACTGGCGGCCGAGGGGCTGAAGCGCGAACAACTTGGCCGCGAAGAATTCGAGCGTCGCGTCTGGCAATGGAAGGCCGAGAGCGGCGGAAAAATCAAAGACCAGATGATTCGCCTTGGCGTTTCGTGTGACTGGACGCGAGCGCGATTTACGCTCGACCCTCCCCTCTATCGCGCGGTGATGGAGGCGTTTCTCCGTCTCCATCGCGAAGGCCTGATTTATCGCGGCCGCTACATGGTCAATTGGTGCCCACGCTGCCAGACGGCGCTCAGCGATCTCGAAACCGTGCACGAATCGCACGAGGGCAAATTGTGGTTCATTCGCTACCCGGTCAAGGCCTCGAACGAGTTCATCATCGTCGCGACAACCCGGCCAGAAACCATGCTGGGAGATACGGCGGTCGCGGTTCACCCAGACGACGAACGCTACAAGACGCTCATCGGCAAGACATTGATTCTGCCGTTGGTCAATCGCGAAATCCCAGTAATCGCCGACGATTCCGTCGACAGGGAGTTCGGCACGGGCGCCGTGAAAGTCACGCCGGCTCATGATCCGAACGATTTCGCGATGGGCCAGCGCCACAAGCTCGCCGAAATCGACGTGATGACTCCTGATGCGCACATCAGCGCGGCAGGCGGACCATATGCGGGTCTCGAACGTTTTGCGGCGCGAGAAAAAATCGTTCAGGACTTGAAGGCGCAAGGCCTGCTTGAAAAAACCACGAATCATCCGATGTCGATTGCGATCTGCGACCGATGCAAAACCATCGTCGAACCACGGCTTTCGGTTCAGTGGTTTTGCAAGATGAAGCCTTTAGCTGCGCCGGCAATCGAGGCAGTCGAAAGAGACGTCTTATCCATCGTGCCGGAGAATCAACGCAAGATTTTCCTCGACTGGCTCGCGAACATTCGCGATTGGTGCATTTCGCGCCAGCTCTGGTGGGGCCATCGCATACCCATCTGGCATTGCGGCAAATGCGGAGCGATGACTCCCGCTTCGGATTCGAAGGTCGAAATCGTTAATGGTCACGCGCAAATCGCCAGTGTGCCTCACGCGTGCGGAAAATGCGGCAGCAAGGAATTGACGCAGGACCCGGACGTTCTCGACACCTGGTTCAGCTCCGGACTGTGGCCATTCTCGACGCTGGGCTGGCCCGATGACACGGAAGATCTGCGAACTTTTTATCCTACAAGCCTGCTCATCAGCGGTTACGACATTCTGTTTTTCTGGGACGCGCGAATGACGATGCTTGGCCTCCACCTCATGCGAGGCGACACGCTCGAAGAGCGAATTCCCTTCCACCAGCTTTACGTTCATGCCATTGTTCGCGACCCGCACGGTATCAAGATGTCGAAGACGCGTGGAAACGTCGTCGACCCGCTCGAGATTATTGAAAAACACGGTACCGATGCCCTGCGCTTTGCGCTGGCGGTAATGGCTGCGCCGGGAACCGACATTGCGCTCAGCGAAGAACGCATCATCGGTTATCGCGCGTTTGCGAACAAGATTTGGAACGCCGCGCGCTTCCTCTTTTTTAATTTGGAGAAGGCTGAGGCCGCAGGTTTAACGATTGACGAGCTGGCCGCGCCGGAGATTCGCGCCAAGGCGCCCTACACCGCAGCGGATGCCCTGCCGCACCGCTGGATTTTCTCGCGCCTCGCTTCGGTGACGGCCCAGGTCAACGACGCACTGGAGAATTTCCGCTTCCACGAGGCCGCGCACGTTGTCTACCACTTTTTTTGGGGCGACTTCTGCGATTGGTACATTGAATGGCTGAAGCCGCAGCTCTCTTCTCAGAACCGCGAGGAAACGGTCGCGAGTTGGCGAAACTTGTTCGCCGTTTTTGAGTACGCTCTAAGGCTACTTCATCCGTTCATGCCATTCCTGACAGAAGAACTGTGGCACCGTTTGCCGCAAAACGCCGACGCCAAATCGATTTCTCTTGAGTCGTTTCCAATAGCGAATCCCGTCTGGTCCGATCCTGCGGCTGAGGAGCAAATGGCCTTGCTCCAGGAACTCATCGGAACCGTGCGGAACGCGCGCGCAGAGGCAAAGCTAGACGCCAAGAAGAAACTTGCGGCGGAGCTGTCTTCCGAGAAGACATCTGTCCGTGAGTTAGCGGAGCGGAATCTTGAGCCGCTGCTGCGCCTTTCGTATCTGACGGAGTTGAAAATTCAGGAGCAGCCGTTTGGAACCGCCGGAGATGCGCTTGTGCGCACGACGGCGCAATTTGAGCTGCGCATTCGCACGGGTGAAGTTGCGGATGTGCAAGCAGAGATTGCTAAACTGAAAAAAGAAAAGGCGCGTCTCAAACAAGACATCGAGACGAAACAATCGCGCCTCGCAGACACAACTTTTCGCAGTCGCGCTCCCGAAGAAATCGTTCGTGGGCTCGAGGCAACCGTGGCTGAACGCCAGCGCGAGTATCAAAAGATTGTCGATCGCTTGACTGGGCTTGTCTAAGGGTCGATTTCAACACAAACGGCGCGATGCCTTCTGCAAAATCACCAGCGAAGAATGCTTATTTGCCCGGTCCAACCGACCGCCGCATTGACGCCTTGCTGACGCTGCTCGCGGAAAACCCGACAAACGTAATCAGCGGCGCGAGCATCGCCAAAGAAATCGGCGTGAAACGCCAAACTGTCTGGCGATGGATCGAGACGCTGCGCGAATCAGGAGTGAATGTCAAAGGCCATCCACGCTCGGGCTATCACATCGAACGGGTTCCTGATGTCCTCGCGCCGCAACTGCTTGCGCGTCATCTGCGCGGCACGCCATTTAGCAAGCGAATCCTACATTTTTTCCAGACCGAATCGACCAATGATGTCGCGATGCGCCTGGGTGAGAACGGCGAGCCTCATGGAACAGTGGTGGTTGCGGAGCGCCAGACGGCAGGCCGCGGCCGTGCGGGACATTCCTGGGTCTCCGAAAACTCCGTCGGTATTTACGTCACGATCCTCGTCCGTCCCCCAATTTCGCCAATGCAATCGCCTGCGCTCACACTGGTAGCGGGCCTCGCCGCTCGTGATGCGATTGCCGACGAAACCGGATTGTCGCCGGACATTCGCTGGCCAAATGACGTTATGCTCAACGGCAAGAAAGTTTGCGGCATCCTCACGGAAATGCAAGCCGAACTGGATCGCATCCATTTCGCCGCGGTCGGAATTGGAATTAATGTAAATCAGTCCAGGATGCCGGTCGAACTCTCTGGAATCGCTACTGCTCTGCGCATGGAAACTGGGCGCACGCATTCGCGTTTAGAACTCCTGCTGAAGTTGCTGCGCCACCTGGACCGCTACTACAATCAGTTCATCACCGAGGGCGCCAGTCCCATTGTGCAAAGATTCTCTGAAGTGTCGAGCTATGGCGAAGGAAAACGCGTCCGCATCACGAACGGAAAGGCTTCGTTTGTAGGCGTCACCGCGGGACTCGAATCCTCCGGCATTCTTCGCGTGCAGCGCGACGACGGTCGGATTGAATCGATAATTTCTGGAACAGTGTCCGAGGCTCAGTGATGCTGCTTGCAATCGACGTTGGCAACACGAATACAGTGCTTGGCGTTTTTCGTGGTAAAGAGCTCGTCGCGAATTGGCGCTTGACCACAACTCGCAATCAAACTGTCGACGAATACGGCATCCTGACGCGCCAGCTTTTCACGCTGGCCGGACTCGCCGCAGCGGAGATCAAAGGCGTTATGGTCGCATCTGTAGTGCCCTCGCTCAATCCGACGCTCGCAGAAATGGCCGACCGGTATTTCGGCGCGAAGGCGCTGTTTGTTGAACCCGGCATTAAGACCGGGATGCCCGTTCATTATGACAATCCCCAGGAAGTTGGCGCGGACCGCATCGCCAATGGTGTCGCGGCATTCGCGAAGTATGGCGGCCCATGCATCGTTGTGGACTTCGGCACCGCGATCAACTTCGATGTCGTTTCAAAGCGTGGCGAGTATCTGGGCGGTGTCTTGGCGCCAGGTATTGGTATTTCCGCCGATGCTCTTTTTGCGCGAGCAGCGCGATTGTTTCGCGTTGAGATTCGCGACCCGGGAAAAATCATCGGCACGACTACGGCTGCCTCGATGCAAGCGGGACTCTATTACGGCTTCACGGATCTTGTTGACGGCATTCTCGAGCGCCTGAAGAAAGAACTTGGCTCTGGAACTCGCGTCATCGCAACGGGCGGCCAGGCGACGCTTATTGCCGCTGGTTCGCGCCACATTGACGAAGTTGACGAACATTTGACGCTCGCAGGCTTGCAAATCCTGTGGGAACGGAATTTGGTTCCTGATTCCGTTGGCCCGCGCCTCGCCGAGGATTCCGCCAAGACAGCAAAGAAGGTCTCAACTTTCCCGCGCAAGCCTGCGCATTGATGGTCTCGTGATGTCCGGATTCAACTATTTCAACTATTTCACAGAGATTGAAGAGCACTTTTGGCGCAAGCGCGGCGCGCATCTACTTGTTTCCCCGCTGGATTGGGCAATACTCGAAACCTGGCAGAAATCCGCGATTCCTCTGGAGGCGGTGCTGCGCGGCATTGACCGTGCGTTTGAAAGCTACGGCCGTTCCCGGAGAGGAGCGAACGGCCGGCCTTTGAAGAGCCTTGCTTATTGCGTTGACGCTGTGCTCGACGCAGCGTCAGAGATGCAAGAGGCGGCTGCCGGCGCAGGCCCCGAGATTCGCAAAGGGGCGTCAAGCGCCGAGCTGTTTTCGCGAGAGGAGCTGCGCCATTTTCTGGACGACCGCGAGAAGAAGCTCGTGTCCAGCGCGCAGAAGCATCCGCACGTCGCTCAACAGTTCGGCGAAGTGGCGTCTGCCATCGCTCGGTTAGAAGGCATCGTCGATTCGCCTGACAAGCTTGATCTGGAAGATTTCGAGCGGCGGCTCACCGTCATCGAGGACAAGCTGACTGCCACGCTCACGGCCTCGGCAGACACGGATAGAATGCTCGCGATCCGGCGCGATATGGACCGTGCGCTTGCGCCGTACCGGCGAAAAATGTCAGTCGAACAGATTGCGTTAATTGAACGTCAATACGTTCAGAAACGCCTTTTCGAGATTTACGGTCTGTCGCGCTTGAGCCTCTACTACGTCAAATAGCTGTCAGAGCTCACAATTCATGCGAATCAAAATCGAAAAACTGGTCTATGGCGGAGAGGGACTGGCCCATCAAGAGGGCAAGGCTCTGTTTGTGCCGTTTGTACTTCCCGGCGAGGAAGTTGACGTCGAAATTGTCGAGCGAACGAAAAAACTCGATCGCGGCCGGGTGACGCGGCTGCTTGAACCGTCACCGAACCGCATCGAGCCGCGGTGCTCGCATTTCGGAGTTTGCGGCGGCTGCGACTATCAGCACATTTCCTACGACGCTCAACTTGAGCTCAAAGAACAGATCCTGCGCGAAACACTGTATCGCATCGGCCGCATCGACTGGGACGGGCCAATTGCAATTCATCGCTCCTCTCCATGGGAGTACCGCAATCGAGCGCAATGGAAGGTCCGCTCCTTGCCTTCGCATTCGCAGCGAGATGGAGCCGAAACCAAGTCGATCGGTTACTTTCGAGCACGCTCGTCCGTGCTGTGCCCGGTGCAAACATGCTCGATCATTTCTCCGGCGCTTCTTGCGACGTTCCACACGCTGCGAGACACATTGGCGGGCGGAGCGCTGCCGCCAACGCTGCGCGAAATCG
>DATFQU010000340.1:0-3845 GCA_035264005.1 Candidatus Acidiferrales bacterium | reverse complement strand
CTGGAACGCGCCATGGCCAAGCGCATGAACGCCACAACCTATGAGCTCGACAGCAGTCACGTGCCGATGCTCTCCCAACCCGAACGCGTGCTCGAAGTAATCCGCACCGCCGCAAATGCCGTCAGCGAACGATCCGCAACGGCGGGACACTAAGCTTCTCGCAGATAGCTGTTCAGTTGTGATTTTAATAAATTGGTGTCACTTAACGGCGGCACATCTCAACTGAACAGCTGTCGACTCCGCGGGTAACAAATGTCAGTAGCCTTCGCAGATTCACTTCGCGGCTTCCGATTGCTTCAGCAGGTCTTTGGCATATCTGGCCGGAACGGCGAGATTTGATCCGCCAAAATCCTTGAGGATCGCAAAATTGATCCCGATCACCTTTCCGTTCTGATTGAACACTGGCCCGCCAGAACCACCGGACGTTGTCGCCGCATCGTACACAATCTTGTCCGGCAACACGTCGCCTATGTGTCCCTGTGTTGTGGTTGGCCGAATGAGATGCTGCGCAGCCACCTGCGACATCAGCTGGCTCAGATTCTGGGTTCCATCGGCAATCTTCTGCGCGACGTCCGAATCGGCCTTCGCTAGTATGCCTTCGACTCCGGTAGGGTAACCGATCAGCACGACCGGCTCTCCCCTCACGCTGGCTTCGCTGCGATCATCCAGTGTCAGCGGCACCGCGTCTGGCGGTGCTGGCGCCTCGAGCTTCAGGGTCGCAACATCCGCCTTCGATGAAATCTGGCCCAGGTTAGCCGGGATACCTGCAGACTCTTCGGGAAAATAAGCCTGGTACGACACGACGTAGGCTTCCGCGCCACGGTCCAGAAGTTGCTTCACGTCATCGTCGTTCCACCACGGCTCAGCTACGTGGTGATTGGTGAAGATGGTTCCATCTCGCGCCGCGAGAAATCCCGTGCCGAAACCATCTATCTGGAGATGAGGGCCGTTACCACCCACCTGTAGCTGCACCATCCCCTTATCATCAACTTGCGGTTTGCCGCTCGCGTCTACCGTCACTTGGATTGGGTTTCCCGAAGATTTCTCCCGAAATTCCACCACCACGTGCAGTAAGCAAACGCTTGGCCCGTATTTGTGAATAACATTCTCCGCAAACGTGTTTTCCTTCTCCAGCAGCGCGAGGCGATTCTCCGTTTCCGTGAGTTGCCGCTTCAGAGAGTCAGCTTCTGCGCCGTCCGACGCCGCCACTTTCTTGCGGAGATCCGCCGACTGCGCCTTCAGCGAATCGCGTGTCGCAGAGGCTGACCGCGAATCTGCTTCGATGGAACCTCGCGTTTCCTCTGCCCGGCGCAGTAGTTCACCTTGCGCCGGAAGGCGGCCATTCAAGCGCGCGACTTCCGCCCGCAGCTCTAAAGTCTCCTTCCGGCTGCTCCGCGTCGAAATGCCAAGGAACACTACAGCGAGAACTGCCGCAGCGCTAAACGCTAGAATTGCGGGAATCAACCAGAACCGGCGCTTATTCACGGCGCCCCCGCTCAGTGATTCCACAGCAAGATCCGCGTAGTGCTCCCTCTTCACCGCCTCCTTCAGCATCGTCTGGAGTTCTTCTTCCGGTCGGCGCTCCCGGAACTGCGTTCTGATCCTCGCCGCGAATTCCGACGCATCAAACGGGAACGAAATGACGTCGTCCGTGCCGAGGTCCAGCCCGCGGGCCCGCTCTAAGGCGCCGCCGTGAACAATCATCACAACTTTGAGCAGTGATCCCGCGTCGGGCTGCGACTTGAGCTGCGTGACGAGTCCGCAGCAGCTGAGGTCCGAAGGCGTCGCTTCCGTGACCACTACTTCCGGTTGCAGCGTCAAAACTTGCTCGACGGTTAATCCGTTCTCCGTTGTGATCTCATAGCCTTGCCCGGCCAAGGCCGCGTTTACTGCTTCGGACGAGATGGAACCAAGGTTTAGTAGCAGGATGCGCATGCGCGTTGGATGCAAGACTTCACTCCGTTGACGCAGCCCAGTCAGGGATCGCTGGAAGCTGTGCGTCACCGAATGTCCCCGATTCTGCCACGAGACGACTTAATCCGCGAGAGGATGTGCCCCGTTCCAGCACGGCCCTTGCAGCCGCCTTCGAATTTCAGTACCGTAAAAACCGATCTCATGCCTAAGTCCCGCGTGCAAGAATCTTTGCTCGTCACAAATTGCTCCCAAGTCCTCACGCTTCGCGGATCCGCGCCTCGCCGCGGCAAAGCCCTCGATGGGCCCGACATCATCTTCGACGGCGCGATTCTGATTCGCAATGGACTCATCGCCGCCATCGGTCCGCGTCGCCGCATCGAGCGCCTGCCCGAATCCCGCCGCGCCCGCAAAATCGATCTGGCTGGCCGCGTCGTCATTCCCGGCTTCGTCGATTCGCACACGCACTTAATCCATCCTTGCTCCCGCGCGACTGAATACGAACAGCGCATCTCCGGAGCGACCTACGAAGAAATCGCCAGCGCCGGCGGCGGCATTCTCAACAGCGTCCGCAAACTTCGCGCCGCTCCCGCCGCTCAGCTCAAGTCTCGCGCTCTCGCGCATCTCGCGCAATTTGCTGCCCACGGAACAACCACGCTCGAAGCTAAATCCGGCTACGGCCTCGACTGGCCCAGCGAACGCAAAATTCTGTCTCTTCTCCGCGAGCTAAATCACGACCAGCCTCTTGAAATTGTGCCCACATTTCTCGGCGCCCACGTCGTCCCTGCAGAGTTTCGCAATCGCACCGGCAAAACGCCCGAAGCCTATATCGACCTCATTTGCTGCGAATGGCTACCGCGCGTCGCCGCGGAAAATCTCGCCGAATTCTGCGATGCCTTCTGCGACCGCGGCGCGTTCACCGTCGCTCAATCCCGTAAAGTTCTCACGGCCGCGCACGCCTGCGGCCTCGGATTGCGTCTTCATGCTGAACAGCTCGCCCGCACCGGCGCGGCTCGCCTCGCCGTCCAAATGCATGCTTCGAGCGCCGACCATCTCGAAAAACTCTCCGCTTCCGACATTCGCGCTCTTGCACGCTCCAACGTCACCTGCACCATGCTGCCGGGCTGCTGCTTCCATCTCGGCCTCGCGCATTACGGTCCCGCGCGCCAGCTAATCGATGCCGGAGCCATCGTCGCTCTCGCCACCGACTTCAACCCAGGCACCAGTCCCACTCTCTCCATGCCCATGATTCTCTCCCTCGCCTGCAATCAAATGCGCATGACGCCCGCCGAAGCCATCGCCGCCGCCACGATCAACCCCGCCTATTCCCTTCGTCGCCACGATCGCATCGGCTCTCTCGAAGTTGGCAAATTCACAGACCTCGCCGTCTTCGATGTAGCCGACTATCGTGAAATTCCTTACTATTTTGGCGTGAACCATTGCTCGCTCACGATGAAGCGCGGCCGGATTATTTACACGCACTGACGGCGCCGACGAGCTCATGCTTTTGCTTTACGCTGTCATCCTGAGCGGAGCGAAGGATCTCGCCTCGAAGATTTCAGAGTTTACACACAGGTTTGGCAACTAGTTCAAAGACGTAGTGTTAATTCATAATAGGGAATAAAAGGTTAGAATACTGAATGCCTCGACTAATCGAATGCGTACCCAACTTCTCTGAAGGCCGCGACGCTGCCAAAATCGACGCGCTTGTGGCCGCCATGAAGTCCGTCGACGGAGTCTACGTCCTCGACCGTGAAAGCGACGCCGACCACAACCGCTGCGTCGTCACCCTCGCTGGCGAACCCGAACCTGTCGCCGAAGCCGCTCTTCGTGGCGTGGGCAAAGCTCTCGAAATCATCGACCTCACCAAACATTCCGGTGCGCATCCTCGCCTCGGCGCAACCGACGTCGTTCCCTTCATTCCCGTCGATGGC
>DATFQU010000339.1:0-2953 GCA_035264005.1 Candidatus Acidiferrales bacterium | reverse complement strand
CCGATTTTAAGCTATTGATTTTAGGCTGGTTCCCTTGCGAATAGGCCTTGACATGCCAAGGCGCGCGCCCTAAAATGAATATGCGACTCGGGGAGTCGTATATGGTCGCTGGGCAATCATGCTGAAGCTTTCCAAAAAATCCGACTACGCGCTTATCGCTTTGAAGCACCTCGCCGTACATGCGGATAAAGGCTCGTTCAGCGCCTCGGATATCGCCGATGTTTATGGCATTTCCGCGCCGCTGATGGCAAAGGTACTTCAGCGGCTCGCTCGTGTTGGCATCGTCACGGCGCGCTACGGTTCAAACGGCGGTTACACGCTCGCTCGTGACGCGCGTCTGATCACAGCGCTCGAAGCGATTGACGCCATTGACGGCCCGCTTTCGCTCACTTCTTGCGTCACGCATCACGGCGATTGCGACCAAACGAAAACTTGCACCATTAAAGAACCTCTTCGCAAGGTGAACGACAGCATCCTCGCCATGCTGAACAAAGTCACAATTTCGCAGATTGCAGACGACGCCCCGGCTTCCGAGGTTGTCGAATTGAGAGTTTAGGAGAGCAGAATGGGAGTCAAGCTTCCGATTTATTTCGATAATCACGCGACCACGCAGGTCGATCCTCGCGTCATCGACGCGATGCTGCCGTATTTCAACGAGAAATTCGGCAACGCCGCGAGCCGCAACCACGCGTTTGGCTGGGCCGCTGAAGAGGGCGTCGAAGAAGCGCGCGCGCAGGTTGCGCAGCTCATCAACGCCACGCCGAAGGAAATCGTCATTACCAGCGGCGCCACCGAATCCGACAATCTCGCCATCAAGGGCGTTGCCGGAATGTACCGCGAGAAGGGCAATCACATCATCACGCAGGTCACCGAGCACAAGGCTGTGCTCGACACCTGCAAGCGCCTCGAAAAAGAGGGTCACGAAGTCACCTATCTGCCTGTCGAGAAAGATGGCCGCATCAACCTCGACGATTTGCGCCGCGCCATCACGCCCAAGACCATTTTGATCAGCATCATGTACGCCAACAACGAAATTGGCGTAATTCAGCCCGTCGCTGAAATCGGCAAGATTGCCAAGGAGAAGGGAATTTTCTTCCACGTCGACGGAGTGCAGGCCATCGGCAAAATCCCCGTCGACGTCCAAAAGGACGGCATCGACCTTCTCTCGATCTCCGCGCACAAGCTTTACGGCCCCAAGGGCGTCGGCGCGCTTTACGTCCGCCGCAAGAATCCCCGCGTCCAGCTCACCGCCATCATCGACGGCGGCGGCCACGAACGCGGCATGCGTTCCGGCACGCTGAACGTGCCTGGAATCGTCGGCCTGGGCAAAGCGTGCGATCTCTGCCGCCAGGAAATGGTCGAAGAGAGCGCCCGCCTGAGCGGCCTGCGCGACCGCCTCAAAAACAGCATCATGGGCAAACTCGACGAAACTTACATCAACGGCTCGATGAAGCACCGCCTGCCGCACAACATCAACATCAGCTTTGCGTACGTCGAAGGCGAATCGCTCCTCATGGGCATCAACGACGTTGCCGTTTCGAGCGGCTCGGCTTGTACTTCCGCCACGCTAGAACCCAGCTACGTTCTCAAGGCGCTTGGTGTCGGTGAAGATCTCGCGCACACTTCGATTCGTTTCGGCCTCGGCCGCTTCAACACCGTTGAGGAAGTCGACTACGTCACCAATCGCGTCGTCGAAACCGTCGAGCGCCTTCGCGAGCTTTCTCCGCTCTACGAAATGGCCAAGGAAGAGGGCGTCGACGTCAGCAAAATGAACTGGAAAACGGCTTAATCGTGCAAGGATGGTGCACTGTGAACCAAATAATTCTAAGACCTGGCGATGAGCTCATTGAGCCGGGGCTTTTCGCTCATAAGAGGACATATGTCGGCCCCACAGGGCCAAACGGAGAAGATGTCGTTGACCCAGCCAACGGCCAGGCCGCGCGATTTGTTCATTCATGGTTGATTCCAAATTGGGACCAACTTCGTTTGGGTGAACGCGGTCCAGAGGATTGTTGGGAGCGACTGAACGTGCAGGTGCGTGCCCGCGAAGTAGTCGCGAGAGGCATAGTGAACCGACCTCTCGGCCCGAACTGTGAACACATCTGTTCATACATTCGAACTGGTAGATCGGAGAGCCCTCAACTCCAGGCGTGGGTTGGTTTGGCGGCGTTGATAGGGCTTGCGACACTACTGCCTGCGCTGCAAGGTAGTAGAAGGTAATCGTACCCAAGGCGGCTCCTTGTGCCATTCCGAGGAGCGAAGAGCAGCGACGAGGAATCTGCAGTTGGTTTTGTAGCGGCGGCCTTCAGGCCGGAAGGATTTGCAGAACAGCGGCTTTAGCCGCTGAGGCTAGTTGTAATAAGGGGATTGAACAAATTCGCTGGAGGGCATGATGGCTTATTCAGATAAAGTGATCGACCATTACAATAATCCGCGCAACGTCGGCTCGCTCGACAAGAAGGACAAAAACGTCGGCACCGGCCTTGTCGGCGCGCCGGAATGCGGCGACGTGATGAAGCTGCAGATGAAAATCAATCCCGATACCCGCGTCATCGAAGAGGCCAAGTTCAAGACCTTCGGCTGCGGCTCGGCGATTGCCAGCTCTTCGCTGGCCACGGAATGGGTGCGCGGCAAGACTGTCGAGGAAGCTCTCGCGATCAAGAATACAGACATCGTTCGCGAGCTTTCGCTGCCGCCGGTGAAAATTCACTGTTCCGTGCTCGCCGAGGACGCCATCAAGGCAGCCATCTCCGACTGGAAGCAGAAGGCCGGCGACGAAAAGCCTGCCGAAGCCACCGCGCCCGCGCACAGTTAAATCGTGAGCGCTGTAGCTCACGTCCCGTTCGCGCGCGTTTCCTGCGCGAACTGACGTGAGGCAGGGGTTTCGCCTCGGCGCGTTCGATTATTGAGTTGGAGGAGTGTTTTTTCCGCGAGAGCGCGAAGACGCTCGAAG
>DATFQU010000338.1:0-8988 GCA_035264005.1 Candidatus Acidiferrales bacterium | reverse complement strand
GCTGAGCTTTTCCGGATCGCCGGCGAAAACGCCGGAGACGAACGGACCGGCCAGGTGCTCGAGGATTTCCGTGCCAAACCTTCTGCGCACGAAGTCGGCGAATGATTCATCTTCTGCGGTTGGCTGCGACCGGCGAAAGGGTTCACTGAGGACGCGCATTTTTGAACCGGCACCCAGAAGCGAACTGGTCAGGATGGCGGGAGGGGACATGGGAGCGGGACGCAGCTTGCCTCCGCGCAAGACATAGCGCGGAGACTGGGGATTTGCTTCGAGCAATTCGGATTCACATCCTGCAAGATGGATCAACTCGCGAAGCTCTGGCGTAAGCTGAAAGCTCTGCGGGCCGCTCTCGAACAGAAAGCCGTTCTGTTGCTCCGTGGCGATCAAGCCGCCCGCGCGGCTGGTTGCTTCGAGGACGCGAACGGATACGCCAAGTTCCCTCAGTCGAAGCGCGCAGGCCAGGCCGGATATTCCCGCGCCGATGATGATCGCATGACGAGGATTCATACGAGCGCTGCGCTAGAGCGTCTTGGAGAACAACGGCCGCTCGTCCATTTTCTGTTCGCGCAAGTAGCGATCAAACGGCATGGCAAGATTGCGTATGAAAGTCCTGCCCCGCGGTGTAACGCGGATTTCGTTTTCGGAAAGAAGAACCAGGCCGTCCTCGCGCATGGCGGCAAGTTCACCGAGTTCCCTGGCGAAATAGTCGTCGAAATGAATGTGAAATTCGTTTTCAATTTCGGATTTCAGAATCACAGCATGGCATAGCAAGCGCGTGATTACGGCGCGTCGGAGAACGTCGTCCTCGTTCAAATGGTAGCCGCGCATGGTTGCACTGCCGTGGGCCGCAATAGCGGATCGATATTCGGCGATTGCGCGTTGGTTTTGCGCGTATGCCGCTCCGATGCTGCTGATTGCGCTGACGCCCATGCCGTACAGATCCGCGCCAGCTTTAGTGGTGTAGCCCTGGAAATTTCGATGGAGCGTGCGCTCTCGCTGGGCGATGGCCAGTTCGTCGGAGGGCTTAGCGAAGTGGTCCATGCCGATGTAGAGATAGCCCGCATCTGTGAACGCGCGGATTCCGGCCTTGAAAATATTGAATTTCTCCATGCCTTCGGGCAAATGTCCCTGAAATGAGCCTTGCTGCTTTCGCAGCCAGGGAACGTGAGCATAGCTGAACATCGCGATGCGGTCGGGAGCGAGTTGGAGAATTTTCTCCGCCGTATCCGAAAACGACGCGGCTGTTTGATATGGCAAGCCGTAGATGAGGTCGACGTTGATGCTGTCGAATCCCAGAGCGCGCGCAGCTTGAATCAAATCTCGCGTCATTTCGAATGGCTGGACGCGTCGAATCGTTTCCTGAACGAGGGGCGTGAAGTCCTGGATGCCCATACTCAGTCGGTTAAAGCCGAGTTTGCGCAGAACTTCGAGATGTTCATTCGATGTGACGCGGGGATCGACCTCGATGCCGATCTCCGCATTGCTTGCGAATGAGAAATGTTCGCGCGTATGCGTGAACAGATCCTGCAATTGCGCAGGGCTCAGGTAAGTGGGCGTTCCGCCGCCCCAATGGAACTGAACAACTTCGCGGTGCCGCGAAACGGAGCTGCTGATATGGTCAATTTCGGATTTCAGCGACTGTAAATAGGGAATCGCGGCGCTTTTGTCTTTCTGAATGACCACATTGCAAGCGCAGAAGAGGCACAAGCTCTCGCAGAAAGGCAAGTGCATATACAGCGAAACAGGGGTGTTCGCAGCTTCGGCGCGAGCGTAGAAAGTTTCGAGATCGGCTTGTTGGAAGGCATCGTTCCAGACAGGGGCGGTTGGGTAGCTCGTATAACGCGGACCTGAGCGATTATATTTTGCGAGGAAATCTTCGCTGACTTCGAGGTCGGATTCGGTTGTGTGGCTGGCTGTTCTCATCGTTATTCCGTACGATTGGCCGCAAGCTGTGGCTTGGCCTCCGAAAAATCGCGGGCCGAGCGAACGAACGCTTGTGCGTTTTCGACCGGCGTCGTGGGCAGAATGCCGTGGCCGAGATTTAAAATGTGCCCGATGCCTTTTGTTTTGGAAATGGCCTCGCGCACTGCAAATTGAATGTTATCTTCCGAACTGAGAAGCATGGTCGGGTCGATGTTCCCTTGCAGGGCGATACCTGTTCCGATTTTGGCGCGCACTTCAGCGAGATCAGTTCTCCAATCGACGCTCAATACACTAGCGCCTGTGCGGGCAAGGGCGGAGAGCAGATGCGCGCCGTTCTTGGCATAAAGAATCACGGGCGCCGCATCCGCGTGAATGTCAGCGATCAGTTTTTGTGTCGCGCGCAACTCGAAAACTTCATAATCATGCGCGGAAAGTTCTCCCGCCCACGTGTCGAATATCTGCACTGCAGTGGCTCCCGCTTCGAGCTGCATTCTTAAATAACGCGAAGTGACGTTCGCGATTTTTTCGAGCAGCGCGTGCAGCAGCGAGGGTTGCGTGTACATCATCCGTTTTATCGTTGGCAACTCGCCACGTGTTTTGCCCTCCGCCAGGTAGCAGGCGAGTGTCCATGGAGCGGCAGCGAAGCCGATTATGGGAACGGCTGGGCCTATGGAGTTCGCTATCGTGCGAATTGCATCGCCAACAAACTTCGTTTCGCGGGACGGGTCGAAATCCCGGAGAGCGGCGACCGACTTTTCGTCGATGATCGGTTTCCCGAGTCGTGGTCCGTCATCGTTGATTTCGAGTGGCAAACCCATGGCTTCGGCGACAATGAGAATGTCGGAAAAAACGATCACCGCGTCGACGTCGAGCGCCTCAAGAGGTTCGATCGACACTTGCGCGGCGAGTTCAGGCGTCTTGGCGACTTCCAGGAACGAAAATCGCTCGCGCATTCGACGATAGCCCGGAAGGTAACGGCCGGCCTGGCGCATGATCCATGCGGGGACGCGCTCGGGACGTTCGCCACACGCTGCACGTAGAAAGACTTCTTTCTTCGTCGGGGATGGGCTTACTGTGTGCATGGGAAACGATTCAGGAGCTATTTTAGCAGATGCGGCGTTCCACGCGCACATGGTTGTGACCGCGCACAATCGGCGCTAAAATTGCCGGATGCCTGCAGGCTGTGAAGCTATTTCTATGCGGCCGAGCTGTTGCTTTCGCCGGGTTAGTTTGCCATGAAATACTCGATGGGGATCGACGTTATCGCGCTTGTCTTATATCTCGCGAGCTTCGTCGCGTACACTGTCCACCTACATCGTGACCGGCGTTGGAGCGGAAGAGCAGCGACACTGCTGCTGATTCTGGCCATTCTTGCGCATTACTATGCGCTGCTGGAACGATCTCGCTTAATCCACGCAATTCCTTATGACGATTTGTACGGCTCGATGTCGCTCTTCGCGTGGCTGCTCGCGGTGACGTATCTCGGGCTCGAAATGTATCATCGGCGTCGGGCCGTGGGTTCGTTTGTGGTGCCGTTCGTGATTCTATGGCTCGTGATTGCGATGCTCGTCGCGCCAGCTCGCGCGCACAGCGAGCCTGCGGCCAATGGCGCACTGTTTGCATTTCACATAACGATTGGGATTCTCGCATACGCGGCGTTTGCCATTTCCTTCCTGCTAAGCTTGATTTACCTCGTCCAAAACCGCGTGTTGCGCCGCGGACGGCCGGGATTCGCGTTCTGGCGCTTTCCGGCGCTCGATGTGCTGGAACGCATGAGCCGCTCAAGTGTTTGGGTGGGACTGGTGGCTTTGGCCATCGGGACGATTCTAGGTTTTGTGTGGGAGCATCGCCTCACGGGGCATTTTGCGATGGCCGATCCAAAAGTGCTGGTGACACTGGTGGTCCTCGCAGTTTACGCGGTCTATCTAAGCATCGTGCACGCGCCGACGTGGCGCGGAGCGCGCGCGGCGAGCGTTTGTGCATGTAATTTTGTGATTGTGCTTTTCAGCTATACGATTGTGAATCTTTACTTCACAGGGTTTCATCGGTTCTTCTGATGGCCGTCGATTCGATTAGCGAAGGCAGGCAAACCGCGTTTCGCGGGCGCGCGGCGCTGGCGCTGATTGGCTGCAACCATCTCACCGCGGGGGTCGAACTTCGCGAACGAGTGGCCTTCACGCCCGAACAAGCGCTTCGGGCAGCGACGGATCTGTGCCAGTCAGGCGTGATCGAAGAAGCTGTGGTCGTGTCGACTTGCAATCGGAGTGAATTGTACGGAGTGGCCGAAGAGCGCGGCGAGACGCTGCCAAACACGCTCGTCTCCTACTTTAGCGAGTTTCATAAGCTGTCGCCAGTTGAATTGAATGGACGAATCTACCGGCGCGCCGGGCGCGAAGCGGCGAGGCATTTGTTTCGCGTTGCAAGTGGACTGGATTCGATGATGCTGGGCGAAGCGGAAATTCTGGGACAAGTTCGCGAAGCATATAGCCGCGCGCTAAGTAACGGCTCAACCGGTCCGGTGCTGAACCGATTGTTCCAGGGCGCGCTGGAAGTCGGGAAGCGAGTCCGCGCGGAGACCGAAATCGGAACGCGCCCAGTCTCAGTAGCTGCGGCAGGAGTGAAGCTGGCGGAGCGAATCTTCGGCGATTTGAAGGGACATAGTGCACTGATCGTTGGCGCCGGCGCAGTCGCCGAACAGGTAATGGAAAATCTTCGCGCGCGGGGGATCGGCGGAGTCGAAGTGGTGAACCGGTCGTTTGCGCGCGCCGAAGAGCTTGCGCTGCGTATGGGAGGAAAAGTTTCCGAATGGAGCGCACTCGAAAGGGCTCTGGAGTCGCCGGACATTATTGTGATGTCCGTGTCCGGTTCTTCGCACGTGCTGACTCGTTCCATGTTGGAGCGCGCAATGCTGGCGCGAGCAGGACGGGCGATCTGCATCATCGACTTGAGCGTGCCGCGCAGCGTCGAACCTGAGGTCGATGGCATTTACAATATTTATCTGTTCAACGTCGACCACCTCGGAGAGATTGTCGAGCAGAACAAAAAAGCCCGCGAAGCAGAAGTGCCGCGCGTTGAGGCCATCGTGGACGAGCACGTGAATAAATTCTTAGCGTGGCAATCAAGCATTGAGGGCGCAGGGCTGATTGAATCGCTGCGCAAGCGACTCGAAATCGAGCGGCAATCTCTCATTGCGGCACATATCGGTGGGGCAAACGATACGTATAATTCAGAGCGCCAGCTCCTGGAAAAACTCACACGGGAACTGATCGACCGGATTGTTGATCTTCCTGCTTCGCATTTGCGGAGCGAACGTAAGTTGCGTCGCCCCGTTGAAGGGCTTGCTGCCTTGCGTGAACTTTTTGGTCTGGCGGATTCGGACGAGAAGGGGGAGTCTTGAAGCCTCTGCGCATCGGAACGCGAGGCAGCAAGCTCGCGCTCTGGCAAGCGGAATACGTTAGCAGGCGGCTCATGCAAGAGTTGGGGATCGAATCGGAGCTTGTGGTCATTAAGACGACAGGCGATCAATTTTCTGCGGCGAGTATCCCCGACGTGAGTGGCAAAGGTATTTTTATCAAGGAAATCGAGGACGCCATTCTGGATGGCCGCGTCGATTTCGCTGTACACAGCATGAAAGATGTGCCGACGGATTTTTGTGATGTATGCAGGGTCTATGTCGTGTTTGAACGCGAAGATCCACGCGATTGCCTGATTTCGCGCAGCGGAGAAACACTTCCGGATCTCCGGCGCGGCGCACGCATCGGGACAAGCAGTGTCCGCCGGGCTTCGCAACTCAGGAATTTTCGTCCGGACTTCGAGGTGGTCGGCCTTCGTGGTAACGTCGACACGCGGCTACGAAAACTGGATTCGGGAGAGTACGATGCCATTGTCGTCGCAAGGGCGGGAGTCGACCGTCTCGCGTTGTCTTCGCGTGTCGCAGAAACGCTTTCGCCCGACGTGATGCTTCCGGCACCCGGGCAAGGAGCGCTGGGAATTGAATGTTTTGAAGCTGACCGAAACTTGTACGCTCCGTTTCTCGACAAGTTCGAACATCGTGCCACTGCGCTAGCGGTGCTTTGTGAACGCGCATTGCAGGATGAACTTCAAGGCGGGTGCACTGTGCCGCTTGGCGCCTGGGCGCGCATGGAAAATGGCACGATGAAACTCGACGCGTGTGTACTGTCGCCGGACGGCACAGAATCACTTCGGCGAGCCACTGCGACACATTGCCAGACAAGCGCGGAAGCTCAATCGCTGGGCCGTGGGCTTGCTCGCGAGTTGCTCGATGCGGGAGCCGATCGTCTGCTGCGATTGGCAGGAAGGAGCGTCGGTGGCTAATAGTGAAGCGCCCAAGCGCATAGTTATTACGCGTGCCTTCGGTCAGAATGAAAACCTTCGCGCGGAGTTGAAGAACTCGTTTGGTGCCGCCGCCCGCATTATTGAACTTCCTTGCGTTGAATTTCGTGAGCCGGAGGATACGGCTGCGCTTGACGGCGCGATTCGCACGATGAGCGATTTCGCGTGGATTCTCTTCACGAGTCAGAATGCGGCCAGATATTTTGCGCGCCGCATGCGCGCTCTTGGCGGGAATCCGGCACAGATTGGAAAGGTCCGTCCACGAATTGCCGCTATTGGGCCGGCGACGGCAGAGGCGACTTCTGCCGAGGGCTTCTCGGTAGACTTTGTGCCCAGTCCGGGAACAGGCAGAAGCTTCGCGGGCAGCTTTAAGGATTCAATTCGGAGTGTCGCAGGAATGGAAGTTAAGAATCCGACGGCGGGATTCTTGCGCGGGATCGCAGGGATGAAGGTCCTTGTTCCGCGAAGCGACTTGGCGCTTCGCGATCGCGGCGCCACGGACTGGACGGAAGTGCTGCGAGAAGCCGGTGCGGAGGTTACTGCGGTTGCTGCTTATCAAACGTGCAGTCCCAAAATGATTGGCGGGGCGCAATTCGCGGAGGTGATGCGCGACGGAGCGGATTGCTTCGTATTTGCGAGCCCCTCGGCATTTGAGAACTTTGCGCACGCAGCAGGTCTCGACAAGTTGAAGCACCTGGCCCAAACGTCGGTTTTCGCGGCGATTGGACCGACAACAGCGGCGGCGATTCGCGCGGCTGATGTTGCGTGCGCGGTCGAGTCAACAGAACCGGATGCGAAACTGCTGGCGGAGGCAATTCTGAGCTATCTGAAAAGTATGGGTCGCCGGCCTGAAGGAGCGAAAGCTGTATGACGTTTCCCACGCATCGCCCGAGACGCTTGCGCAGAAACGAAGCGATGCGCAACCTGGTGCGCGAAACGCGGCTGTCGACAGCAGGATTGGTTTACCCAATGTTTGTTTGCCCGGGGAGTGGTGTTCGAACGGAAGTCAGCTCCATGCCCGGCGTCGCGCAACAGTCCGTGGACAAGCTTGTCGAAGAAGTGCGCGAAGTGGGCGACTTGGGAATTTCGGCGGTCATCCTGTTCGGCCTGCCAGAGAACAAAGATGAAATGGGGACGGAAGGTTACGCCGCCTCGGGCGTGGTGCAGCGGGCGGTTGAGGCGATTCGCAAGGCACGGCCGGAACTGCTGGTGATCACGGATGTTTGTCTCTGCGAATACACCAGTCACGGGCATTGCGGCGTGATCGAAGACAAGGAGGTTGCGAACGACCGAACGCTGGAGCTTCTCGCGGAAATGGCCCTCTCACACGCGCGCGCGGGCGCGCATATTGTCGCGCCTTCGGACATGATGGACGGCCGCGTGGCGGCGATTCGTAAACGGCTTGACGCGAACGGATTTACCGACACGGCGATTCTTTCTTACGCGGCGAAGTATTGTTCGGGCTTTTACGGGCCGTTCCGCGAAGCTGCGCAGTCCGCGCCGCAGTTCGGCGACCGCGCGAGTTATCAGATGGATCCCGCAAATGCGCGCGAAGCGTTGAAGGAAGTAGCCTTGGACCTCGAAGAGGGTGCTGACCTCGTCATAGTAAAGCCGGCCTTGCCGTATCTCGACGTTGTTCACCGCGTGCGCGAGGATTTCGATGTGCCCGTGGCGGCATACAATGTCAGCGGAGAATACGCCATGGTGAAAGCCGCGGCGCAAAATGGCTGGATTGATGAGAAACGCGTCGTCCTCGAGATCATGACCTCGATTCAGCGTGCAGGGGCCAGCATTGTTCTGACGTATCACGCGAAGGACGTGGCTCGCTGGCTGAAGGCCTGCTAAGAAATCCGCAATGGGAATCCCAACGACATCCAAGCTTACAAGAACCGACGAGATTCTGCGTCGCGCAACGGACGTTCTGGTTGGCGGCGTGAACAGTCCCGTGCGGGCATTTAGATCCGTCGGTGGCGAGCCACCAATTATAGAACACGGCTCGGGCGCGCGCCTTTGGGATGCGGAGGGCCGCGAGTATATCGATTTCATTGGTTCGTGGGGCGCATCGATTCTTGGCCATGCGCATCCTGCCATCGTCAGAGCGATTCAGGATCAGGCCGCGCGCGGAACAAGCTACGGCATAACGACAGAGCTCGAAGTGGAATTGGCCGAGCGCATCAGGTCGGCAATACCTTCGATTGAAAAACTGCGATTTGTGAGTTCCGGCACGGAAGCCACAATGTCGGCGGCGCGCCTGGCGCGCGCATTCACGAAGCGCGACCTAATTTTGAAATTCGAAGGCTGTTACCACGGACACGCGGACAGTTTTCTGTCCGAGGCCGGCTCGGGGCTTGCCACTTTAGGAATCGCATCGAGTCCGGGGGTGCCCGCCGCGGTTGCCGCGCGTACGTTGAACGCTCCTTACAACGATCTTGCTGCAGTAGAGAGAATTTTCGCAGCGCACGCAAACAAAATCGCGGCGGTGATCGTCGAGCCGATCGCCGCGAATATGGGCGTTGTTCTCCCAGCGCAAGGATTTCTTGCTGGACTTCGCGAAATCACTGCGCGGGCGGGCTCTTTGCTGATTTTTGACGAGGTAATAACGGGATTTCGCCTTTGCTACGGCGGCGTGCAAACCCTACAAGGCATCGCGCCTGACTTGACGACACTTGGGAAAATCATTGGCGGTGGCTTGCCTGTTGCGGCGTACGGCGG